>MHEU01000001.1:0-126 GCA_001805245.1 Nitrospirae bacterium RIFCSPLOWO2_02_FULL_62_14
AGAATCCGCTGGGATTCATCGACCAGCATACTCTTGATCTCGGCCACCGGCTTCGCACGCAACAGGTTGAGCGTCCGCTTCATGCGCTCGATCGCCCAGAACAGATTGACGGCGGTCGGCCTCGTG
>MHEU01000001.1:326-4300 GCA_001805245.1 Nitrospirae bacterium RIFCSPLOWO2_02_FULL_62_14
CCGGCTCTGGTCCAGCAACCGCACCGCCCCGTTTTTCCATTCAACCGTTGGAAGCATAAGTTAGCGCGAAAAGCGCGTCTTGCACGACGCGCGGGGCTCGCAAGAATTTCTCACGCGTCTCGCCTTTCTCGCTTGTCGCACGTCTCGCGTTCATGGCCTCCGCCCCTGATGTTCCAAAATTGTAATCATGATCAAGATCAGGGCCGCCTGCGCCAGGAGCATGAGCGCCTCCGCCGTCCCCGCCTTGCGCAGCACGATGGCCGCCAGCCCCAGGCAGATGGTCAGCACCCAGATCATCGCCACGCTGGCCTGCCGGCTGCCGAGCACGCGCTCCAGCCGGTGGTGCAGATGGTCCTTGCCGACATAGTCGATCCACTGCTTGACCGTCGTCACCTTCCCCGTCGCCATCCGCTCGGCCGTGATGTGGATCATGTCGTAGATCAGCACGCCGAAGATCAGGAGCGGGTTGCTGAAGGACACAATGGGACTGTTGTTAGCCCAGTTCCCCTTGACCGCCAGGCAGGCCAGTGTGAACCCGATGAATGTCGCCCCTCCATCTCCAAGAAATACAAGGGCTTGATCCTTAAACCTAAAGTTAAACAGAATGAATCCAAGACCGGCGCCGATGATCGCCACGGCCAGCCAGCCCAACCCGGGCTGGTTGGTCTCAAACGCGACGAAGCCCATAAAGAACGCAATCAGAATCGCCAGGCCGGAGGCCAGTCCGTCCATGCCGTCGAAGAAGTTGAAGGCGTTGGTGATGCCCACAATCCAGATGAAGGTCAGCAGGACATTGGCCGCATCGCCCCAGGAACCGGCCGGGAACAACGACAACACCTTGCCCGAATAGACGACCAGCCCGGCCGCCGCCAGTTGGGCCACCAGCTTGCTCCATGCCGGCAGATCCCAGGCGTCATCGGCGATGCCGACCAGCAGCAGCAGCGACCCCGCGAGCAGAATCGCCACCATCCAGTCCACCAGGATGGAGTTGACCAGGATGGCGCTGACGAATCCCAGGTAGACGGCCAGCCCGCCGATCCGCGGCGTGGGCGTTCCATGGATTTTCCGCTCGCTCGGCTGGTCCACGAATCCCCACTTCGTGCCGAGCACGATGGAGGCCGGCGTCAGCGCGAAGGTGGCGGCAAACGCGAACAGAAGAATGTAGAGCCACCGAAGCCCCTCCGCGATGAACCATTCGCGCACGGACGGCACCAGCAGGACGCCGACCACGGCGAACCCGAATCCGGCCGCCAGCGGCAGCCAGCGGGCGGCGCGTGCCGGCGACAACGATTGAGACGTTTGGGCGGTCATGCCAGCTCCTCGCGCAGCACCGTGACGACGCGCCTGACCATCCTGTCGCTCATGGACGGGTAGATCGGCAGGGACAAGGCGGTGCGATGGGCTTTTTCGCTTTCCGGAAAACCCTTGAGATTCAGATACCGGTGGAGCGGCCTGAACACAGGCCGCCGGCATTGCACGCCGCGGTGATCGAGACGCGCCATGACCTTTTCCAGCGAGCTATGGCGGCCGTCCTGCAACCGGATCACGAAGCGGTAATAGCAATGGGTCCGGCCGCTCGGAACAGCCGGCAGCGCCACGCCGGTGCCGGCGAATGCCTTGCGGTACATCCCCGCGATGGCCTTGCGCCGCTGCAGGAACCATCTCAGGCGCCGCACCTGGCTGAGCCCCAGCGCCGCCTGCAGGTCCGTCATTTTCCGGTTGGACGCGCCCGGCACCAGCAGCGGCTCCTCGTCATATTCCCGCAGCACCCGCCCCTGCTCGAGGATGACGGCCTTGCGTGACAGCAGCATGCCGCCTTCTCCCGTGCAGAGCAGCTTGGTCGCATAGAAGGAGCAGACCGCCGCCGCGCCGACGCTGCCGACCTTGCGTCCCCGCTCCGTCGCCCCGAGCGTCTGCGCGCAGTCCTCGATGAGCGGCACGTGCAGGGCCTGCAGACGGGTCAGGTCGGCCGGCAATCCGAAGAGATGCGGCACGATGATGGCGCGCGTCCGCCTCGTCAGCACCTTCTTCGCCTGGACGGGATCGATCGCGAAGCTGTCGGGCTCGATGTCCACGAGTTTCGGCTTGGCTCCGATGCGGCGCACCGCCAGCCACGGCGCGGCGCAGACATAGCTCGGCAGGATGACTTCATCCCCGCTTTTCACGCCGATGGCCAGCAGCGCCAGCTCGAGCGCGGTCGTCCCGGAGTTGACGGCCACTCCGCCACGCACGCCGACGAAGGCCGCCATCTTGCGCTGGAATGCCTCGACGCGCGAGCCCTGGGCCAGCCAGCCCGAGCGAACGGCCTGCGCCACCGCCCGCGCATCCTGCGCATCGAGCGTGGGCCTCGAATGGGCGATGGGTGGACCGGAGATCATCCCTGCAGGATGTTGATGAAGAGGCGCAGCGGCACGAACGCTTCAGCATTCTTGACGCGCCCCTGGATGCCGCGGAAGTGGGCGGAGGAGCGGATGATGTCCACGATGGTGAGTCCTTCGATGTTCGTCTTCGTGACCTGCGACTGGTGCGCCTTCAGCGCGCTTATTTTTCTCGGCAGGACGGGATCGATATCCACAAACACCGTCGGGGAGAAATTCTGGGTCGTCGGCCCTTCATAGAACAGCACGTTTCGCGTGTAGCGGGTCGCGGTGATCGTGCTGATGGCGAGATGGCGGTGATCCTGATGGGTGTCGTCGTGATAGTGCACGAAGATGAAATGCGGGTCCACGGCCCTGACGACCCGCTCGATTTTCCGGATCAGCTCCTGCCCGGCCGGCACTTTCGTGTCGGGGTAGCCGCCCCAGAAGGTTTTTTCCGTGCGCAGGTGCCGCGAGGCGCGCTGCTGCTCCCGTTTTCGCGCCGCGCCAGTGCCGCCCTGCTCGCCCGCGGTCAACACCATCTGAAAAACCCGGTGGCCGTTGAGCGCGTACTTGATCAGCGTGCCGCCGCAGCCGGCTTCGATGTCGTCCGGATGCGCGCCCAGCGCCAGCACCCTGATCCGCTTGTCCTCTTTGGTCGCCATCAGCCTTTTTCCGCCCGTTCCGGCCCTGGTCTGCAGAGACTGTGAAACGACTGCCCCCCGCAGGTCAAGAGTAAATCAATTGCCGACATGCCGGGCATGAACGGCTCGTAACACTGCCGGTAGGCCGGATGCTGAAAATCCTGCACGACGACCGGAATGCCCGCCGCCTCGAATTTCCCGAAGTCCATGTAGTCCCGGGCGCCGGCTCCGGCCAGGTAGGACGTTGCGCCGGCCGCCCGGCAGATTTCGATCAGCCGTTCGGTCGGCTCCTCCGGCAGCTGCATGTCCGACGCGAGACGCACCGGCGTCGTGATGCCGAACTCGCCGAGCAGCCACCGCAGCACGGCGAGATTGAGATCCGCCAGGCGGTCCCACGGCTGCGTGTAGATCGCGCGCAGGCCGGCCATCACCGGTTCGCGATGAGCCGCGTGGGCATAGTGCAACTCCAGGGCCTTCAGGTGTTTCGCCCGCCAGTCCGCCGTTTGATTGATCCGCACATCCTTGATGAGCTGCCCGAAGTCGTGCAGCACGGGGACCGTCACCCACTGCCATCCGTCGGCCGTGCGGATGCGGTTGCGATTCTGCCATTCGTTTTTCTTGAACTGGACCGAATCAAGCGCCACGAACAGATCGGCCCGGTTGATCTTGTCCAGGTAGCCGAGCCAGGGCAGAAACTGCGGCTGATGAATGGCAATGCGCATCTTCGGGTTTTCTGGTTGATCTGGTTTATCTGGTTCGTCTGGTTGATCTGGTTTATTTGGTTTCTCTGGTTCGTTCCGGACAACGAGACAAACCAGACAAACGAGATAAACCTCCTAACGGCTTGTCACAAAGATCGGATTGCTGAGAATCTCCCCGCCGCCATGGACCTCGACGCGATAAAACGCGCCAGCTCCGGACGGCAGGGCCGGATCCACCACCCGCTGGTGAAAGGGCGTGGTGCCGGTCATGC
>MHEU01000001.1:4319-4466 GCA_001805245.1 Nitrospirae bacterium RIFCSPLOWO2_02_FULL_62_14
CCGGATGATCGTCACCTCCACCGGATGCATTCCCCGATCCGTCGCCGTGACCGCCACGCGCACCGCCAGCGGCCCGGCGCTACGGTGCGCGAACGGCTGCCCGACTTTGGCGACGCGGGCGCCGTCCTGCGTTTCGACCTGGAACGC
>MHEU01000001.1:4476-4937 GCA_001805245.1 Nitrospirae bacterium RIFCSPLOWO2_02_FULL_62_14
GGCCTGCCTTGATCGCCTCCACCAGGCCGGCGGTTGTCCGCTCTTTGGCGGTCACAACATTCAGCACCTGATTCAACTCAATGCCGGCCTGCCCCGGACGGTGAAAGGCGATTTCTCCGAACACGGCCGGGAGGGTCGGGCGCAGACCGTCGAGATGCTGCAACAACAACTGGTCCCAGAGCGCGCCCGGTTTCGTGATCATGCGCGTGTCCTGATAGACCCCGCCGAAGCCCGTGTAGCCGGTCGTCTGCAGCAGCGACACCAGATAGGGATCGGTCTTCACCGTCACCGGACCAAGCGGGCCGTAGGGATAGACGTTGAAATCGACCGCCTCCGGCATCGACCAGACCACCGCCCCGCCCTGCTGCAACGCCGTGTCGATCAGCGTTTGGTAGGGCCGCTCGCGGAGCTGGTCGTCATAGAGACTGAAGAGCGGCGAGTCGTACGGCCAGGCCAGCAGC
>MHEU01000001.1:4973-5491 GCA_001805245.1 Nitrospirae bacterium RIFCSPLOWO2_02_FULL_62_14
CCGAGCAGCACCACCGGCCACACCTTCCCCAGCGTCTCCCATCCGTAGCGGGAAAATCCCCGGTTGCCTGGAACGGGAAGCGCTCTATAGTCGTCGGGGTTCGTCAATCCGAACACGAGCAGATTCTTTTGCGAGTTGTGCATGGTCAGGTTCCGTTCCGGCAGCGACCCCGTCCAATAATAATGGGGGGTCACCTCCACGCCCGGCACCAGCAGCACGCCGGGATGCCTGGCCTGCGCCTCCGCGACCGCCGCGAGATACCGGTCGATGCCGTATTCCACCACGGACGGCAGCGTCACCGTCCGCCGGATCATCCCGCGAAGGGGAAACAACCCGTACTCGTAGCGCAACGCGAGATTCTCCGAGAACACGACCGCGTCGATGCCCATCTTCTGGGCCTGCTCGGCGATCTGATCCAGGCTCAGACTGCCCGTGCTGACGTTGCTGTGCACGTGAAAGGCCACGGTCAGCGTGGCGCCGGACGAGGCTTGCGGCTCCGCCGCCGCCGAAACGGACGG
>MHEU01000001.1:5521-10494 GCA_001805245.1 Nitrospirae bacterium RIFCSPLOWO2_02_FULL_62_14
CACGCCCAGCGTGGCTGCCGCGGCGTAATTCCGCCATGCGATCGTCACGTTCATGCCAGCCCCACCCGCTTCAGCGCTTCGTCATAGACCGCCTCGATGGCCCGCACCATCGCCGGCACGGAGAAGGACGCGTCAATGCGGTCGCGTGCGGCCAGGCCGAGCGTCCGGGCCCAGTCGGGGCGCTCGATCACTTCTGCAATCGCCGCAGCCAGCGCGGCCGCATCGCCCGGCGGCACCAGCAACCCGGTGCGGCGATCCTTGACAATCGCCGGAATGCCGCCGACCCGGCTCGCCACGACCGGGCGGGCGGCAGCCATGGCTTCCACCAGGGCCCGTCCCATCCCCTCGTTCAGCGACGGCAGGACGAAGCACTGCATCGCGCCCAGACATTCCGGCACATCCGTCCGCATGCCCAGCAGATCCACGCTCGATGCGACGCCCAGGCTTGCGGCCAATGTTTTCAGCTCGTCGCGCAACCAGCCGCTCCCGATCAGCAGGAGGTGTACCGCCGGGTGCTTCCGCTTCAGGCGGGCGAAAGCCTCGATGAGCACCGCATGCCCCTTGACCGGTGTCAGCCACCCCACCGACCCGATGACAAAGGCCCCGTCAGGATACGTCGTACCCGGGAGCCGCGCAGCGGCGCCGCTGCCGGCACGCCGGAACCGCTCGATGTCGATCCCGCTCGGGATCACGGCGAAGGTTTCCCGCGATCCGACGCGCTGGGTAAGATGGTCCTCCCGCTCTGCCTCAGTCAGCGCAATCATCGACGTCGTCACCCGCGCGAGCACCCGTTCGATGAGAAGAAACAGCCGCGACAGGCACCGGCCGAAGTGTCCATAGTAGACGTGCCCGTGCGGAGTATGGACCAGCACCGGGACGCGCGCCATCCAGGCGGCCAGCCGGCCCAGCGCGCCGGCCTTGGACGTATGCGTATGCACGATCGCCGGCCGTTCGCGGCGAAACAGCCGGATCAATTGCCACAGCGCAACGAGATCCTTGAACGGATGCAGCTCGCGCGTCAGGCTCGGAAGCATCTGCCAGCGCACGCCGGCCTGCCGGAGAATTCCGCCCTGAGCCTCACCGGCCTGCGCGCCGCCTTGATCGTCCCACTGCCCGATCGCGCCGGCCACGACCATCGGGGCGAAGCGGGACCGGTCGTGACCGACGGCCGTCAGCAGCGTGTTTTGCGCGGACCCGCCCCAGTCCAGCCGCGTGATCACGTGAATAACCTTGTAGGGTGCGCTTGTGTCCGTCATGCATTTTCCATCATCGCCGGCCCGACCGGCGGCAGGCGTCGGCCAGCACGTCCGCCAGCGCAGCGCAATGACGGTCCCATGTGTAGCGCGCGCGAACGGCTGCCAGGCCCTTTGCGGACAGTTCGGCCCGCTCGCCCGGCCTTGCGCGGAACCGCCGTATCATGGTGCGCAGGGATTCGGCGATGGCTTCGGCCTGCGTCCCGCCGGTCAACAAAGCCGGATCGATCCCCTGCAAAATTTCCGGCGTGGCGCCGACGGGCGTCCCCACCACCGGCGTCCCGCAGGCCAGGGCTTCGACGGTGACCAGCCCGAATCCTTCCAGTTCGTAGGTCGGCATCACGACGAGATCGGCCGCCTGGTAATATTTCGGCAGATCCTCTTCCGGAATAAACCCCGGCAGCCGCACGTGATCCTCGAGCCCGTGGCGCTGAATCAGCCGTTCCAATTCAACGCGCAGCGGCCCCTCCCCGCCGATGAGCGCCAGGATGCCGGGCGCCTCATCCCGGACCATCGCCACCGCCCGCACGAATTGTTCCAGTCCCATGCGCGGAACCAGGTTACGCACCGTCACAAGCACCGTCCGGTCGGCAGGCAATTTCAATTGCCGTCTGACGCCGGCCGGATCGCCCGCCGGCACGAACCGCTCGATATCGACCGCGCCGGGAATCACATGGACCAACTGCTCAGGAATCCCATGGACGGCCTGCACCCGCTGCTTCATGAATTCGCTCAGCACGACGACGCTGGCACACCGTCGCATCACGATCCGCTCGCACCAGCGCCGCATGGCCGCGTTCGCCACATACCGGAGCCTCGACACGGATGCCGGATCAGTCCTCGACCGATACTCCTCATGCGCCAGCGACAGACACAGGTAGACCCATGACCCGGCGGACGACCGGCGGCGCAGAATCGGCCCCAGACCGGCCACGGCCTGGTGAATCACCACCACATCCGGCCGCGCGCCGCCACAGGCACGCTCAAACGCGCCGATGGAGCCTTGCAGCGACGAGAGCACATAAGCGGGCTCGCTCGTGCGACGCACGGAGTAGCGATGCTCGGTGAGATCTCCCGCGAACCCGGCCTGCGGGTGCGGATCGCCCTGCGGCTCGCGGACGGCAAGCCCGACCTGCCATCCCAGCTTGCGCAACCCCTCCGCCTGCCCGCGCAGCATCCGTTCGGCCCCGCCGATGACGCGGGCCGCCGACACCTCGGCCAGCAATACGACATGCGCAGGCTTCACGGACGCGCTCCAGTTGATGCAGGAATTTTTCTGGCCAGCACTTCCAGGGAGGGCCCCCAGCCCAGACGATCGAGCCCCAATAGCCGAGATGTCCAATAAAATAACCGATCCGCCAGCTTGAGCACGCTATATCCCCATGCGCGGAGATCAGATCCATGTTCGTATGCATGGCCCTGTGCAGGCGGCGACGTGCGCACGGCGAGCGGTGAGAACCCGAACCGGGGCAGCAGGCGGACGAACGAATTCCGGCCGAATCCGTAGAGGTGCAGGACCGCCACTTCCTCCAATCCCACATGTGCGAATGCCCGTTTCAACCACGCATGGAGCGGAGCATTGGGAACGCGGATATAGAGCAGGCCCTCCGGCTTCAGCACGCGCGCAGCCTCGCGCAACGCTTCGAAGGGGTCGGGCAAATGGTCGAGCACGTTGATGAAGGTCACGGCCTCGACCGACTCATCCGCAATCCCGGGGACCGGCCAGGCCCGGCTGTGGACTTCCAGTCCGCTCCGGCGGACATGGACTGCGGCGTCCCGCGACGGCTCAACGCCCATCACCTTCCATCCCTTCGCCCGACACAGGGACAAGAACCTGCCGCCTCCACATCCGACATCCAGCACCGTCCCGCGGCGGGGCGACAGGCGATCGAGCCAGGCCACCACATGGGCATAGATATTATCCCGGCCCGTCCCGGTCTGTTCCTCGTAATTCTGTTTCCAGTATTCCGTTTCATACCATGCCGCCTGAACCAGGCCAGACGGAGGATTGACCGGAGCCAAGAACCCACAGCCTCTGCACTGTCGCATATGTCGTACGGCAGCATCACCCCACTTGCTGCTGCCGCAGGGGCACGTTGTGATCATCGAATAGACTCAGCCATCAACTTTCTGATCCAGTATCCCACTAAGCCCGCTCCGCCGCACGCACAAGCGCCAGCACGCGCTGCACGGAATGGTCTCCGCGGAAGGCCTCGGCCCGCGCCAGCGAACGGCGGCGCAAGTCTTCTTGTAGCTCGCGATCGGAGAGCACCGAGTCCAGCGCAGCGCGGATCGCATCGCTCTCAAGGGGATCGACCAGCAGCGCCGCCCCGCCCGCCACTTCCGGCAGGGACGCCCGATCGGATACGATCACCGGCGCTCCGCAGGCCATGGCCTCCGCGGCAGGCAGGCCGAATCCTTCGTCCAGCGACGGCATCGCGAACGCTTCGCAACCGGCATAGAGAACCGGCAGGTCGGCCTCGGCAACCACGCCGGTCAGCACGACCTGCTTCTCGATCCCGAGCCGGCGCGCTTCACCCATGATGGCGTCGCCTCTTCCGGCATCGTCCCCCGCCAGCACCAGGGAACAATCCCGCCTGCCGGCCCCGGCCAGACCGGCAAAGGCCTGGACGAGCCGGACGAGATTTTTATGCGGCAGGAAATTCCCGACGGAGAGCACATAGGGTTTGCGCACTCCGTAGCGTCGGGCCACGTCCTCGCTGAACGGCACGGGTCGAAACTCAGGCGCCACCGATAGCGGGATCGCCGTGACACGCTCCGGGCTGAGGCCGAGGCGCGACAGGATCGTCCGCCTCGAATACTCAGAATCGGTGACGATCGCCGCCGCGCGGCCGGCATAGAGGCCGGCCAGCCGCGTCATCACCTGGTCATAGACCGGGCGCGCACGGCCGAGGTATTCGATGAACAGAAGATCGTGGATCGTGAGCACGACCGGACAGGGCGTCCACAGCGGCCCCTTATAATAAGGAGAGAGAAAAACGGAGATCTTATCCTTGGCCAGCCGGCACGGAAGGCTGACCTGATCCCACCAGACCGTCGGCCTCCGCGGAATGATCCGCAGGGTCGCGCCCTGCACCGCCTCCAGCTTCGGAAGCTCCCGGTCGCTGTACACGACACAGTCCACGCCCTGCTGCAACGCCCCGCGGACCACGGCGGCCAGATAACGTCCGATGCCGGTTCTCACGCCGACAGACAATTCGCGTCCGTCCAGACCAAGCCGCATATTATTCAGCCGTTCGAGGCTTCTTCGCCTGCACGATTAATTCGCAGAACCCGACGTACTTGTAGGCCAGCACGTCGAAGCCGGCCTCCCGGAGTTTTGCCATCATCGAGGCGCGGGTGAAATGCGTGATGTGTTCGTGCGCGTAGGCGCCGGGCAACGCCTTGCCGTAGATCCATTCGAGCACCCACCAGAGCCATCGCCCGTAGTCGGGCGTGCCCAGCACGAGAATCCCGCCCGGCCGCAGCACGCGCTTCGTCTCGCTCAAGATGGCCGGATCGTCCGGCACATGCTCGATCACCTGGGAATTGATCACCGCGTCCAGGCTTCCGCTCCTGAACGGCAGCACGAAACAGGTTCCGCGGATCACCCGCCGATGCCGCGGCAACAGCCAGCGGAGCTTGTGGAGTTGAATGTCGAATCCGACGGCCTCCGGCAGGTCCAGGATTATCCGGCTCGATCCGCACCCGACGTCCAGC
>MHEU01000001.1:10627-13133 GCA_001805245.1 Nitrospirae bacterium RIFCSPLOWO2_02_FULL_62_14
ACATGCGGAGCATCGTCCTGAACAGCGCCCACCCGAATTTGATCAGCCGGGCGTGCGACCGTCCCGCGCCCCGCGCCATATAATGGAAGGGCACTTCGAGGATGCGCCGCCCGTCGGCGTGCACGCGGATCAGGATTTCCTCCAGCACGTCGAAATCGCGCGCCTGCACCGCCAGCCTCCCGAGCAGCTCCCGCCGGTACATCCGGAATCCGCTTGAAAGGTCGTTCACGGACAGCGACAGCACGCGGCGATAGGTGCGATTCAAGACGAGACTCAGAAACCTCCGGAGCAGGCTCATGTCGGCCCGGCCGCCCGGCACGTAGCGCGACGCGATCAGCACATCGGCCTCGTGGCGCCGCTTCCAGAATTCCTCGATGAACACCGGGCGGTGAGACAGATCCGCGTCCATCGTGACCACATAGGGCGCCGTCGTCGCCGCAAGCCCCTCCATCAGCGCGCCGCCATAGCCGGGCTTCCCCTGCAGCACGACGCGTGCGCCCCACCGTTCGGCCGCCTCGCGGGTGCCGTCGTGCGATCCCGCATCGACCACGACAATTTCACTCCTCAGATTGAGACTCTCCAACTGACCGCGCAACGCCGGCAACAGCAGCTCAAGATTCGCCCGCTCGTTCCACGCCGGAATGACGACCGCAATGTCACAGACGCCCGCCATATCCTTCACCGATTGCCCGGCACGGTTACGCGATCGGCTCCCGGGATGGCCGCGCTGAACCGGATGCGGCGTTGCAATGCCCATCCCAGGCACCCCACCCCAAGCAACTTACCCGCCATCAAGATCGACCACAATCCACGATGGAAAACAGGAAACTGTTCCAGGGAATAGAGGCTCCCCAGCAACAAGACGCTTCCGATAAGCAGCCCCCAATCCAGCTTCGTCCAGTGCCCCTGCGGCTCCTTCAGCAGAAGCAGCATGAGCGGAAACAGGAGCACGACCAGATGATGCTCTTCCATCAAAGGTGAAATGCCGACCATCACCGCCAGACCAAGCCCCCAGACCCAGTCCCGGGCCGCGGGAATGGATGCAACCGAGCGCGGCACAGAACGGGCAACCGCAATCAGAATCCCCATGACGGCAGCAAGCCAGATGCTCTCCGCGATCCATGTCCCGCCACCTTCCCCAACCAACCGATGCACCGTCCCACGAAGGGAAAGATTCGCCGTCCAGGCAGCCAGGTATGGAGGCGGAGATGCCAAATATGACACATACGCGCGGTAATGGTCTGCTCCGAGCAGCATCCAGCCGAGCGCGGTGCCTCCCGCCACAGCCGCACAGGCTCCCGCGCATGCCCGGCGACACCCCATCCACCACAGTACGACCAGTACGAATGCATATTGCACTTTGATCTGAACGGCGATTCCCAGCATGACGGCGACCATCCAGATCCGTCCGGTCACCGCTCCCCACCAGGCAGCGGTGACCAATAGCAGCAAGACCACATTGCTCTGCCCGAGCGCGAAATTCTCGTAGAGCGGCTGAAAGTTCAGCACGACACACACGCCTGCCACAAGACGCAGCGCCGTGGCGCCACGCTCGCGCATGAGCATCAGCGCCAGCGCCATCAGCAAACAGGCTTGATTGAACAACAGCCACGCCGCTGCGGCCGTGCCGTAGGGCATGCGCACCCACGGCTGCATCAGCACATAAAACAGCGGAGGATAATTGGGGGCCGACATGGCGCGGCGTATTCCCAACTGCGCGTCCATCGCCGCGGTCGCCGGCGGATCGAACGGATTTTGGCCCAGGGCGACGATGCTGCTGTACGTGTAGTAATGCGCGAAATCGATGAACGGCGATTGCACATAAAACTTCAGGAGGTCATGGGCGTAGCGGACCAGGCTGAACGTCACGGCAAGGATCAGCAGCGCCGTCAGGGCCGCGGGCGTTCCGTTGGGCCGCCCCCCCGCGACCGGCAAGGCGCGAAGGCGCGCCAGGCAATTCGCCGCCGTTGCGGCACGCGCGCGGAGCGGCGAGTCCCGCCGGCTGAGTGTCGCCGCGCAGGCAAGGACGCCGGAGCGCGCAGACAACTCGGCTATCGCAATCCCTTTCGCCCACGCGCCTCCCCATTCCGGAAAATGTTTTTCGAAGTAGATCGTTCGACTCTTCAACGACTCATAGAGCATCGCGGCCGGCGCTTGTCGCGTGGACATGCCCCAATGATGGACGGCGCTCGCGGCCGGCGCATACCGCAGCCGATGGCCGGCGGCGCGCAGCCGGTGGCACAGATCGATGTCTTCGTAGTACATGAAGAACCGCTCGTCGAATCCGCCGACGGAATCGAACGCGCTGCGGCGCACGAGGACGCAGGCCCCTCCCCCCCACTCCACGTCCCGTTCCCGCTTGTGCAGGAGCAGCGTTCCGCGCAACAGCCAGCGATGGAGCCATGGCCTCCGATAGACAGCAAAACGCAGCGACGACCAGCCGATCAGATCGCCCAGCATCCCCCACGGCGAGGGAAACCGGTCATGCACCGACGGCTGCAGCGAA
>MHEU01000001.1:13169-16624 GCA_001805245.1 Nitrospirae bacterium RIFCSPLOWO2_02_FULL_62_14
ACGGCAGGATCGCGATCGAGCCGCTCCGCCATGGCCTTCAGCGCGCCGGCAGCCAGCTCGCAATCGCTGTTCAGAATCAGCGCATAGCGGCCCGTTCCGGCCTTCACGCCGGCATTGGCGGCCCGCCCGTATCCCAGATTGTCCTGGTTCTGAATCAATCGGACGCCGGGGAAACGTTCGGCCACCATGGATTGCGAGCCGTCGGTCGAACCGTTATCCACCACGACGGTCTCGGCTGACCCCCCCGGGACCGCAAGCGCGAGCGCCGCGAGGCAGCGCTCGAGGCGCTGCTTCGTGTTCCAGCTCACGATCACGACTGTGACATCAGGTTGCATTGAACCGGATTCCCGTGGTTGAAAGACGGCCCGCGTCAATTGGCGCATGACTGCACACGGCAAAGAGACTGTAGGCATGCTCGGTGTCGGCAGAGATCGCAAACCGGCTCAACGGCATCCGCTGCGGAGGCGTCAACCCATTCCATCGGGCAATGACGGCGACGATGAACGAGACAAGCCGCCGCGGAACCAGCCGTTTGATCCCGAGCACATCCCATGCGCGGACGCGACGGCAGGCCGCCTCCAAGGAATATATTTCTGACGGCCTGGTCTGCCCGGCAAGCCGGACATGGGCAAAATGCTGCGCCAGCAGGGCCTGCAGCTCGTCCGGCGTGAACTCGTGCAGATGGAACGGGTTGCGCGGCCCCCGATGCACCAGGGCGTTGGGCGTCGAAAAAATGGCGACGCCGGACGGACGAAGCGTCGCGGCCACATCACGAACAAAGCGGACCTGGTCTCGGAGATGCTCGATCACTTGAAACGCGCAGACGAGATCCACGCTCTGCCGCCGGATCGCCAGCCGCGCGCCATCCATGCATGCGAACGACAGGCCGGACCGCTGATACCGCCCGGCGGCGGCCTGCGCCACCGCCGGTTCGTAATCGATGCCGATCACCAGCCTGCCCGGTCCGGCAAGTCGATCCGATCCATACCCCGCCCCGCATCCGATATCGAGGACGGTCCCTCCCCCGATCAGATTCCTGGCCGCTTCATAGGCGCTCAAGAGCTCAAGATACAGGGTGTTATGGACTTCCGCCGGCACTCGTTCCCCTGATTCCCACAGCCCCGCGTCGCGAGTCATGCCAGCTCCTTGGACGCAGTGACATGAACGGCTCCGCCACGGCCAAACGCACTCCGCAGCGGCGCGCATACGGCGAGCAGGGATTCAAGGGAAAACGCCCAGCGCGCAAGAAAACGACTGCACCGACCCCATCCAGCATCCTCCATCGCATACAAACAACTGCGCGAGCAGTCGACGGGATGGTACTGATAGTGGACGTCGGTGACGACGAACCCGGCCCGTGCCAGGCACCGCTTCAGCGCCCCGGGCGAAAACAGATGCACATGCCGGGGCGCGTCGACGCCATACCAGCGCCCTTTGAACAGACGCGCCTCCCAACTCTCCACGTTCGGCGTGCGGAGCATCAGCAGACCGCCCGGCTTCAATACGCGATGCACCGCCGGCAGGATTTCGAACGCGTCACCGAGATGCTCGATCACATGCCACATGGTCACCACGTCAAAATACCGGTCGGGAAAAGCCTGCAACTGCCCGAGATCGGCATGCACCGTCAACCCCAGGCGCTGCTGCGCATAGAGACGGCTGTTGGGCCCCTGCTCGATCCCTTCGCACGCCCAGCCAAGATCGCCCAGGAACGCCAGGTACCCGCCGCTGCCGCATCCGATATCCAGCACGCGCCCGCCCGGACGCCTGCGCGGCAGCTGCGACAACAAGCGGCGCAGCGGGAACGTTGCCGTTTTGCGCAACCAGCCTGTCACGGCGGGACGATCCGTTCCGTATCCATACCAGTCCTCTGCCACCATCCGCTTCAGACGTTGCCTGAAATTATGGCCCCGCTGCACCGCCGTCACATAATCCGGATAATACGGAGCCAGCTCCTTCTCCGTCAGGCGCGGATGGAGCGACACCAGCCCGCACCCCGCGCAACGCCAGTAGGCGAACCGTCCGGCTCCCCGGAACTTTTTATCCGTGGCATGCCACAGGAAATGGACATTCCGCGAGCCGCACAATCCGCAGGCGTGCGATTCGTCCGGTTGAACCGGCTCCGGCTCAGCGATGACGGGATCCGGCTGCTTCATAGACGTCCAGGATGCGCGTGACATACCGTTCGACGGAAAACTCCTGCCGGGCCCGCGCCGCGCCGGCCCGGCCGAAACGCTGACGCAGCGCCGGCTCCTCGATCATTTTCCGGATCGCGACAGCCAGCGCATCGGAATCACGCGGGGGCACCAGGAGTCCTTCGGATCCGTCACGAACGATCTCCGGGGTGCCGCCGCTGTTCGTCGCCACGATCGCCGTGCCTGACGCCATCGCCTCAAAAAGAACCCGCCCGCAAGGCTCGGCATCCGATGCCAGAACAAGGATGTCCAATCCCCGCATGACCTGAGGCATATCCTGGCGAAACCCGAGAAACCGGATGCGTTCTTCCGCCTGCGCATCCGTGACCTGGCGACGCAACATCTCCAGGCGCGCGGATTCCTCAGGAATCTGCGCGTCGCCGACGATCACGAACTGCGCATTCACGCCGCCACGGAGGAGCCGGATCGCGGCATCGATAAAATGGACATGTCCCTTGCCCAGCCCGATCCGCCCGACCATGCCGACCACCGTTCTGTCGGGCGGCACGCCAAGCTGACGGCGGAACGACCCATCCGAAGCCTGCGGATTGAATGCGCCGAGATCGACGGCATTGAGAATCGTCACCGACTTGTCCCACGCGGAGCTGCCGCGGAACCGTTCGCGAATCGCCTCCGAGTTGCACACGATCCTGGTGGCCAGCCCGGAGCAGAGCCGGTCGATATCGCGCATCGACCCGTACAACAGGTTCCGGATATGCCAGACAACCGGAATGCCTTCCAGCCGGCCGGCCAGTCCCGCGCACACGTTTGTTTGCGGCCCGTTCGAATGCAGCAGTTGAACGTTCTGTGCACGTATGATCCGGCGCAGCCGCAGCACGGCGCGCAGCACCCGGGGAACGTTCTTCAGCGGCCCGAACGGGACCGGAAAGATAGGGATTCCCTCCTTGGCCAACGCAACGGGAAGCGGGCCATCCATGGGGCCGGCAAAAAGCGGCCTCACGCTCGCCCGGTCCAGCGCATGCAGCAGGAGATGGAGACTGTTCTCAGCGCCACCAATCCTTGCCACGTGATGAAGATAGAGTACGTTAAGCGGCATGACCGGGTTTTCCCGCCGCCTGCGCGAGAACCGCCTCGTGCTGTTCGACAATCCGGTCCCAATGAAACAGCTTTCGCGCTCTCTGCCCGGCAGCCTGCCCCAACCTGGTCCGCAACGGTTCGTCCGTGATCACACGAGCCATGGCGTCGCCGAGCCCGCGCCAGTCCCCCGTCTCCACGATCAGACCGCCGTCTCCTGCCACT
>MHEU01000001.1:16630-18936 GCA_001805245.1 Nitrospirae bacterium RIFCSPLOWO2_02_FULL_62_14
AGAGCCGTGTTCCGGACCGTCACGACCGGTTTCCCGTAGGCCATCGCCTGGGCAAGCGCCACTCCGAAGGTCTCGAACGTCGAATGAAAAGCGAATAGATCGCAGGCGGAATAGAACGAGCCGAGCGCATGCCGCGGAATATAGCCCGCCAGGCGCACCTGCTTGCCGATGCCGAGTTCCTCCACCAGCGCGCGCAAGGCCGGCTCCTCGGGACCCTTGCCGCCAAGAACCAGCACGCCCCTGCCGGTCTGCCGGTAACAGTGAAGGAAGGCACGAAGCAGCACGTCCACCCTCTTTTCACGGGCCAGTCGTTGGAGCGAAAAAATACACGGTTCGCCGGTCGGGATGTCCATCTGCCGGCGGATATGCCGGCCATCCTCCTGTCCAGACGGCATCTCCACGCCGGCATGGATGATGTGCCCTTTTCGGCTGCCGGATCCGCAGATCGCGTCCCTGCAGTAGTGTGAAATAAATGTGGCATCGGACACGCCGGCCAGCAGGGCCCGCTGCCACCACCGCCAGAGCGCGGGCACGCCTGGACCAGGCACGTCACGTCCGCTCAGCGTGACCACGGTGGGAACGCTGAGCCACTGTTCCGCGACCAGGCCGGCCAGGCCGGTCGGCATCAGATAGTGCACGTTCAGCGCGTGCGGCCTGAACGCCTTGACGGCCCGCCGCACCGCCGCCACGGCCGAAAGCGAAAAGGGCGGAATCGCGCCTGCCGTCCAGCGATGCCCGGGAATCTTCATGAAGCTGATCCGGTCGTGATAGCGCTCGACGGGAAACGTCACGAGCGCGTCGTACTCATCGCTTCCCTGCTCCTGCAGGAGACTGTCCGGCAGAGACGGCGTGAGCAACCGGACCTCGTGCCGCACGGCCAGCCGACGGCACAGTTCCAGCACAACGAGTTCGGCTCCGCCCACCACCGGGAGAAAGGTCTGGCTCAGGACCAGGATTCTCATGCCTGCAGCACCTGCGCGTACAGCGCGCGTGTCTGTCGCGCAATGGCCGGCCATGAAAATTGTTCGGCCAGCGCCAGCGCGCCCGTGCGCAGCCGCGCCTGCTCGCCGTCCGACGCAAGGAGCGCGCACACCCGCTTCGCAAGAGCGTCCGCATTCCCGGGCGGAACGAGCGCCACGTTCGCTCCGTCCCTCAGAGGGGACGACGGCACAGGCGACGCGGTCGTCACGACCGGGAGACCGTGCGCCAGCCCGGCCATCAGACTGCCCCGCCTGGCCGTCCCGCCGGTGTCATACGGCACGACAAACAGATCGGCGGCGGCAAGCAGCGACGAGACCGCTTCGCTCGGCGCGCGGCCGGTCCACAGCACGGCATGCGCGATGTCCTGCTCGCGCGCCAGCCGGTTCAAACTGTCCCGGTACGATCGGTCTTCGGGCCGGGTGTCTCCGACGACCACAAGTCGCGCCTGCGGATATTCCCGCAGTATCGCGGGAAGTGCCCGGAGCACCGTTTCCAGCCCCTTGCCGGGATAGACCAGACCAAAATGCGCGAGAAGCGGAGCGCGGTCCGGCAACCCGAGTCGTGCCCGTTCGGAACGCCTGACGGCATCCCGGCCCGCGGCGCTCACCCGGATATTGGACCCGATGCCGATTTCGGTGACGCGGGATTCGAGCGCGGGCAGGTGACGATGGATGAGGTGGCTGACTTCCTCGTTCGCGCTGACACTCCGATCCGCCGTCAACAGAAGCCAGGGCGCCACGACCCTGCTCCAAAGACCGCCGCCGATGAGCGTGTGAAACGTCACCACGACAGGCGTACGGTGCGGCAGCAACCGTGACAACAACGGCATCAGCACGAAGCCGGACCGGCGGCCGTACAGATCCGGCGTGAATTGCATATGAATCACATCGGCAGGCCGGCGCCGCTGAGACCGGATCAGTTTCCAGCCTTCGACGGCCGACCATTTTGAAATCAGCGGCAGAACCTGGACTGATCCGCCGGAGTCCCCGCGGTACCCGGTCGAAGTCACTACGGTCACCTGCTCCCCCTGTCCGGCCAACTCCTCGACCAGGCAGCGTGTGTAATCCCCCACCCCGCAGGTCGTGTCCTGAGGCGGATAGGAAGGGCAGACCATGCAGATGCGCATCTCAGCCCCGCGAGAACGCCGTGAGGTGGAAGGGAACACTCTCGTTGCGCGTTGCATCCCGTTTATGCATGCGGACTCCGTCTCGACGTTATGAGTTGATGCGCCAGCGCGGCATACAGCAAGACTACCCCGTAAAACTTGATCTCGGCCAGAAGAATCAACGGCCCGCTCGCCAGGAGCGGGTGGACATAAAAATCGT
>MHEU01000001.1:18969-22552 GCA_001805245.1 Nitrospirae bacterium RIFCSPLOWO2_02_FULL_62_14
TGAGGATCACCGCCAGGCCGGTCAACACCGGCCACAGGACTCCGCCGGGCGCCGCCTGTCGGACCATGCGCTCGAGAAGAATCCCGATGCACGGCAACAGCATCAACAGATGATTCACGGTCGCGTTCGGAGTCGCAAGCGGAATGGCGACCAGCAGCAGCGCCAACTCGATGTCATTCAGGCGTTCGGATCCCGACGTCCGCCGTCCCGGCGACAAGATCAGCAGGGTGGCGGCGATGACGACGAGCGCCGCACCCCACGCCAGCCATGCCGGACCGACAACCTGGCCGGACAGCCCCCAGCCCCACGCATGCGCCACCGTCGCCAGAAAACCGGCCAGCGAATGATTCTCGACGGAAATCAGCGGCGTGGTAAATTTCGGCGCCACCTGTTCAACATACACAACCGTGTCGCGAAACCCGAAGAGCCCCGTTGCGCCGGCGCTCACGGCGCAGGCGACGGCAAGCGCGATCCCGCCGGTTCGAAACTGTCTCCTCCAGAGCAGGTAGAGCACGATCAAACCGGGATGGAGCCTCGTCGCGGCGGTTGCGCCGAGGACGATTCCCGCGGCTGTTTCCCGGCCCTGCCGGTACAAAACCCAGAAGCCCGTCATGCCCAGAAACATCAGCGCATTGACCTGACCCAGATCAACGGTATTTCGAAGCGGATGGAAGACCGCCGCCACAAACAGCAGACCGAAGACGGTCAGCAACCCGAACTGAAACCATCGGACAAGAAGCCAGAGCGCCCCCCCGATCATGAGCAGCGACAGCGCCAGCCAGATCAATTTCGCGGCCGGAAACGACAGGGATGAAAACGGCAGGAACACGAACATCATGGCAGGCGGGTAGGAAAATATGTGCACGTGCTCGAACTCCGGGTGTTGATGAAGCGTGCCTGCCTGCCTGGCGGCCGCCATCAGGTCGACATTCACGTTCGCGCCGAACCATGGGTTGCCGGGCTGAGGATCGTAGAAAGTCGCGCCGGTCCTGGCCACGACGGCCGCCGTGTACCCGGCGGCAAAATCCCGCAGGTCACCCTTCTTGGCAATCATCGCCACATGCATGCCGAATTGCACGAGGACGGCGGCCAGCACCAGACCGAGAACGGCCAGCGTCCCCGGCGGGGGTGCGGAACTCTTGTCAAGAATCCCGGGAATCTTCATTCAGATCGTCCCGTCAAAGCGGCGGGCCAGGTGCATCCGGTGCTCACCCTGTGTGTTCGCGAGGCTGCATGGCGGGCACGCGATTGAATTGGAGCGGGCATCGGCCGAACCGGCCGGCATAGAAATCCAGCACGCCACGGGTCACCGCCCGCGCGTTGTCGTGCAACCCGCGACGGCGCTGGGTCCAGGCAAACCGCATGGAGCGCAGCGTGTACAGCGCAAGGAGGAACGGGCGGCAGAGCATCGGCGCATGATCGAGGAACAGGAGCAGACGATTCCTGGCATAATAATAATCCGCAGTCGGCGACCCTCCTTTCATCGCCTGGGACACCTTGTGGAACATGCGCGATTTTGGTTCGTACCAGCAGCGATACCCGCGTTGCCGGGCCCGCAGGTTCCAATCCGTCTCCTCGAAATAAATGAAATACCGCTCGTCGAGTCCGCCGACCTCCCGGAAGACCCGAGCCGGCGCCAGGAGGCAGCAGGCGGTGATGTAATCCACTTCCCGGGGGTTGTCCCACTGGCCGTGATCGATCTCTCCCGCCCCAAGATGCCACTGACGTCCCGTGCGCCAGTCGATCATTCCCCCGGCGAACCACAGCCGCGTGACATCCGGATGATGATAGATTTTGGGTCCGACGACGCCTGCCCTGTCTCCACGCAAGACCTCCAGCATCGGCGCCAAAAATCCCGCTTCCACCAGGGTATCGTTGTTGAGCAGAAGAATGTGGCTCACGCCCTCCTGGAACGCACGCTCGATGCCGACATTATTTCCCGCCGCAAACCCCCTGTTCTCCCCAAGGCGGATCACGGTCGCCTCCGGAAATCTCCGTTCCAGGCGGTCCACGGAGTCAGGCGTGGACCCGTTGTCCACCAGGAATACCCGGAGCGGCTGGTCGCGCACCAGGCGGAGCGACTCGAGACATTCGCTCGTATCCTGCTCCTGATTCCAGTTCAGGACCACCACACCGACGAGTTCTCGATGCTGGTTCACCGCACCAGTCCCCGCGCAGTCAGCTGGGAGGCCGCGCGCGCGGTCCGGTCCTTCGGCTTCTGGCTGCAGAGCCATGCCGTCAACCTGGCCATGCCCTCTTCGAAGGACACCCGCGGACGGTACCCGAGCGCCGCCGTGATTTTCGCGATATCGGCCACGCAATGCCGGATATCTCCGGCTCGAAACGTCTTCAGAATCTTCGGTTGAATCGCCCGCTGGAGGCTTTTCGCCAGCACCACCGCGACATCATTCACGGTGGTTGCCAGGCCGGTTCCGACGTTCAACGCCTGATAGTCGGCATCGGGCTTCTGGATCGCCAGCAGCACGGCCTGCACCACGTCGCTCACATGCACGAAATCACGGCTTTGGCGTCCGTCTTCGTAAATGAGCGGCGGCTGGCCGTTCAGGAGCCGCGACGCAAAAATAGCGGCCACGCCGGTGTAGGGGTTTGACAAGGCCTGTCGCTCTCCGTAGACGTTGAAAAACCTCAGCGCGACGGACGGAAGGCCGTAGGCCCGTCCGACGCAGAGGCACATTTCTTCCTGATCGCGTTTGGTGATGGCGTAGATGGACGAGGGGTCCAGCGACTTGGTTTCAGGAGTCGGGACCGCAGCCGCGGCTGCGCCGCACAGGGAGCACGTCATCTCCCACTGTTTGGCCGTCAGCCGGGCATCCGCACGGAACGCCGAGGAGAGAGGACCGCAGCGGGCGCATCGGTAGGCCCCTTCCCCGTAGATGGACATCGACGACGCCACGATCAGTTTCCGGACCTCGTGTTTTTTACGGCTCAGCACCTGCAGCAGATTGGCGGTTGCCTGGGTGTTGGCGGCGACATACGAGGCGATCTCATACATCGACTGTCCCACCCCCACCGCAGCGGCAAAATGCACGACCACATCCACGTTCTTCAAACACCGGGCAACGACCGCAGGGTGTCGTACATCGCCCACAACCAGCTCGACGGCACGGTTCAGGTACGGCGGCCTCTTCCGGCCCGGACCATGGACCTGCGGAACGAGCGCATCAAGCACCCGGACGCGGCACCCCTCCGCCAGCAACGCATCGGCGACGTGGGAACCGATGAAACCCGCGCCGCCTGTGATGAGCACACGCCCGGTCATGACGCCTCGTTCGCCGCGGCATGCCCGCGGACACCATCCAGGCGGCCGGTCTCACGCACGTGCATCGGCGTGGCAAACAGGCGTTCAGCCACGGCAAAAGCGTACACGGCGCACCCGCTGCGTAGGGACTTCATGGGGGCTCTGGACATTCGCAACCTCCTGACCGGGATCAAACTTCGCAATCGATTCGCCGCGCCGGAACACATTGTACGCGCGGAATTCCGCTAGAGCCACAAACTCAATTATTCCAACGACACGGGAGGCCCGGACATTGCCGGCTTGCGGGCCAGCACGCTCCACCCC
>MHEU01000001.1:22610-32243 GCA_001805245.1 Nitrospirae bacterium RIFCSPLOWO2_02_FULL_62_14
AGCCGTTCCGCCAGCCAGTAAAACGGCACCACGAACAACGGCCGCCAGCGCTCGGAGAGATTCACGCGAATGACATGAAAGAGAATCAGGATCGGACCGCCTCTCGACCAGCAGTCCACGACTTCGAAGCCGACGCGCCGGCACAACATCCGAAGGCCGTCGTCGGTAAACCGGTAGTAATCCCCGGGATGCTTGTGCACATGCCAGTACTGGGGCGTGGTGATGAAGACCACGCCTCCCGGCTGCAGGACCCGGTAACACTCCGCCAGGGCGCGCGCAGGATCGGCAAGATGCTCGAGCACTTCAATCAATGCCGCGGCGCCGGCGACACCGTTTTGAATGGGCAGATGACCTGCATCGGCGATCAGATCCACCTGATCGCCGACAAACCGGTCCAACCCGACGACATGACCCTGCCCGCTTTCCAGCAGGTGGCGATACTGCCCTCCCCCTCCACCGATATCGAGCCGCAGACCGGACGGAATTCCCAACGCGCCGGTCCGGTTGAGGAGTTCGGCAAGCTGACGGCCGGGATAATCCCGGCGGCGCCTGGTGACACGATCCTGCACGCGCTTGAAACAACCCTGAGCAGCGGACAGCAACCCGTGCGACATCGTGCTATCCCTGCCCGCCATTCCGGAGATGGGCAAGAAAGCTCTTGCCGTGCCAGCCGAAGTGCGCGTATTCCACGAACTCAATATCCGGATGTGCGTTCAGGAACTCCCTGATCGCCAATTGTTCACCGCGATCCGGCCTTCCGTTAAAACAGTAGTAATCGTCGAAGCACAGCACGGTCCCCTGCTGCAAAATGGGAACGATGAATTCCAGCACGGCGCGGGTCGATTCATAGAGATCACAATCGATGTAAATCACGCCGGCCCTGGTCTTGGCGGCCAGGTCCCGCGCCAGCGCTGCCGTCAGCGTATCCTGATAAAAGCCTTCGACGATGGTGTACCGGTCCGGCGGAAGACCCGATTCGGAGACGATCCGTTCAAATTCCTTGCGCGGAGTGCAGTAGTCGCCGCCCTTCCATTTGGGATGGCGATCAAGCGGGCTCAACGCGGGCAGCCCCTGGAAGGAATCAAACAGCCAGAA
This sequence comes from Nitrospirae bacterium RIFCSPLOWO2_02_FULL_62_14, assembly GCA_001805245.1. Lineage (GTDB taxonomy): Bacteria > Nitrospirota > Nitrospiria > Nitrospirales > Nitrospiraceae > 2-02-FULL-62-14. The sequence continues at coordinate 23,706 of MHEU01000001.1, forward strand.
ATGCATCTTCTGATTGAAGTGAATCGCGTGGTGCTCGATGGCCATGCGGCAGGTCCGCCCTCCCCAGCAGCCGAACTCAAAATAGTCGCCGGTCATGACATTTCCGGCCATGAACTCGAATGCCAGCCGGATCATTTCACTGCGGTTCAAGCGGCCGGAGGGCATCCGTGCGTCTTCCCCGGCTGCATAGGGGGGAACGTCGGGATACGGCCGCCGCAGGGAATATCGCGCGGCGAGACGCTGAAGCATTCCCCGTTCCAGAGCGAACGGCCGTCGCAATAAAGACGACAGGAGAGATTTCAATGAATACATCGGCATACTCTTTAGGCGATGACCAGCCGCACGGTATCACCCATCCTGGCGCCTGGCCAGCAAGACGCACGTGTCACGGAGTGCGGGCCAGGCGGCCTTCACCGGCACGGACATGGCACGGATCAGGCGGCGCATGCGTGAGTTTCCCAGCTGGATTTGATCGATAAATGCCCGTCGGAAGATTCGAAAGCCGGCACCCTCAGCCATGCGGACAAGTTCATCCATGGTATACAAGCGCAAGTGTCCGTAGGCGCCGTCAATGACCAGGTCCGGACTCTGCTGACCGGGCGAATCCCCTCTCAATAACAGCTCGCGGTTGACCCACGAGGCAAGATTCGGAGTGGTCAAGAGGAGCCACCCACCGGGTATCAGCGTTCGAGCAATCTCCGTCATGACGGCTGGCAATGTCTGCGGGGGCAAATGTTCGATCACCTCAGCAAAAACCGCCAAATCGAACGTCTGAGAACGGAACGGGATGCCGGATCGGACGATGTCCGCAGCAACTAAACGGATCCGTTCCGCTGCAATCCGCGCCTGATAGTCCTTCATCCGAATATAGCGGCGTCCGGGGTATTCCACTCCCGCGATGCAGGCTTCAGGAAGCCGTCGGCGCAGCGCCGCCGCCATACCCAGATAGCCGGTCCCAATTTCGAGAATTCTGCGTGGAGGGCTCTGCTCATTGAGCACCGCCAACGTGTGCGCAATTCGATGAGCATCCTGGACGACAAGCGCATCAACTCCATGATTGCGCACCCCTTCTGCTACCCGGTCATCCCACACGTGAAACAGTGTCCGTAAGCCCGGGATAAGCGCGTTTCTCTCCTCCCGCACCGTGTTCATCCCGCACACACCCGAATCACGGCGACCGGCGCGCGGCTCGCAACATTCACACACACATGAGTGTGCGGGTTACCTGTGGCAACCTCGGCGCCAAGACCCATCAGTTGCCCGCGCTTCCGGCCAGCAATCGTTTCACGTCCAGAAGGTCGGAAATCCTCACGCACCCCAGGACTGCCAGCATCGCCACATACCCCATGGTTCCAGAAAGGACGGCGATCGCGACGCCCGATCCCTGCGCCAGCCACAGCACAGACACCATGCCCATCGCGGCAAGGGCGTACCGCCAGAGCCCCTTCCACTCAATCGAAACCGCAAATTTGCGCCTGAGCATGACACCGATCAGCGCAAGATTGAACCATTCGCACAGAGTGGTCATCGCGGCAGCACCTGCCGCGCCCCACCAGGGAATAAACAGGAGATTCCCGATGATATTCAGGCAGGCGCTCAGGCCGTACACACCGACCAGCGGCCAGAGCCGGTTCGCGGCCATGAGCGCCTGGGTCGGAATCATGATCAGCACAAGCGGAAGACTGCCCCAAATCAAGATCTGCAACGGGGCCACAGAGTCCTTGTATTCACTGCCGAAGAGGGCAAGGGTCAACGGCTCTGCCGCGAAGCACACCCCGATTGCCAGCGGGAGAATGAGGATCAGGAGGGGTTTCCAGGTTTTTTCAAGAAGTTCCCGGCTGCCGTGCAGGTTCCCATCGGCCAATCCCGAGAATCGAGGGTAAAAAGGCCGTGCAATTGAGGCTGCCAGCGGAATAACGGCGTCGAGAAACCGATAGGCTGCTGCGTACAGGCCGACCTCGCGCGCGCCACGGAGCCATTCCAGCATGACCATATCGATTCGATAATACACCGCAAAACCAATGAGCAGCAGGCCGAACGGAAGCGCCTCACGGATCATGCCGCCGGCCGACGATGTTGAGACGGGGAATGTTGCCGGCGGCCATCCGGCCAGCACGTACGTCACGGCAATCATCACCAGATTGGCCGCTGTGGCTCCAAGAAGCAATGACACTGTTTTGCCGCCGAGCAGAAGCGCGCCCGCCACGGCGGCCGATCCGAGCAGCGAACCGAGAATCTGGCACACGGCCACCGTGCGCATGTCTTCCCGGACGGTCAGGGACACGAGCATCGGCGTCGTGACAGCCGACAGGACGCTCGCAAACCCTGCCAATGCCAGCGACGCCAGCAGCACGGCATCACGATGCAGCATCGCCCCGCATCCCATCATGGCGATCCACCCGAAACTTGCGCACAGCAGCAGCGTGCGCCGCAGTGTTGCGATCACCTCCGATTCCCGGCTTCGCCCCCGACTGATCTCGCGAATTGCGTAGGTCGCCAACCCGAAATCCGCCACGGCTCCGAACGGGTACGCGAACGCCAGCACGTAGGTGTACCGCCCCAACTCCTCCGACCCCAGATATCGGACGATCGCAATCGACGCCGCCATGTTGACCAGCTTCGTGATCACTTGCGCGGTCGCCAGCGACAGAATGTTCGTGAACAGCCGGCTTTCAGACATGAAACTGCTCCCTACGACGGCAGATCGGATTCATGCACGTGGTGCCGACGAAACCGGTTCAGTCGCCCGGGTTTCACGACCCGGGCCATGACACGAGAGAGTGCAACCGCCATCACGCCGGCAAGGAACCCAGCCGCGAACTTCGGCGATTGAACATTGGGGGGGATGGACGTTCTTTTTTACCGACGGGCTTCTTTGAACGCAAATAAACCACCTTCGCAATCAAGGCCGCATAGAGCCAGAACGGCTCCATGATCCTGACAATAATGAACGTGTTGGCGCCGATGCCATGGACGAGCATGCCCACGAAGCCCAGGAGAAACCCGGCAATGATTCCCTGAAAATACGGATCGTCTATTTCCCCCAGGGCGGATCGGGCAAGACGGTAGACCGACCACATCAAAAAACCGAACGTGACCAGGCCGAGAATACCGGTATCGGCGAGCAGCTTCGGATACATCGCATCCATAAACGGCCCGCCGGTGACGCCAAGGCCCCACAGCGGCGAACTCTTCCAAGCCTCGACGGCCTGCCCCCAGGACCTGAGACGGTCCGTCGTCGACGTGTCCACCTTCACGACGCCGATACGAAATTGCTCACCTTCGATCGCGGGTTGCGTGAAGGTATACATCACGCGATCCCTGACAGACTTCGGAGCCCAGACCGGCGCCGCCATCAGCCCCAGGATGATGAGCGTCAGCAACAGCGGACGACGCCGGCTGATGTAGCCGGTAAACACCGCCAAGACAACCGCTGCGGCCAGGAACGATGAGCGGGACAAGGTCGCCTGGAGGGCAATAAACCCCAACAGCAACAGCAGGAAGTGGAACGCTCTGTTGCGGGACGCGCCTGGTGTCATCAGCAGACCCGTCACGATGGATAGCATGAACACCAGATACCCCCCGAGCGTATTCGGTTCGCCTTCCTTCCCCTCAAACGGCGCCGAGGCCCGTTCGCCGTTGGCCATTTGATAAATGGCATAGAGCGACACCAGAAAACAGGTGGCGAGACTGACGGTCACGAGCTGCTTGATCTGCTTCTCGTCGGTCACGAGGTTCAGGGTCATGAAATACAGGAAAAAGTACTCATAGTACTTCAGCAGGAAGAAAGACCCGGCAAACGGGCGCACGCGCCCAACCAGGATGCCGATCAGGGTCGCAGCGATGCTGATCCCGAGATAATAGGCAATGGCTTTATTGAGCGGGCTCTGCAGATACTGCCCGCCCTGATGGACCAGGGCGATTTTTGCCAGCCAGGCGCACCCCACGAGCAGCAAGAGGAAGTCGTCGAGCCGCAGAGTCAGGCCGCGTGCGAACTGCGCTCCGCCTCCAAGGCTTTGTCCCCCGAGTTCGTACTCGGGCCCCAGCAGCATGGAGATGACGATTAGATACAATCCCGTCAGTGGAAACAAAAACGCGACCAGCAACACCAGCAGGCCGACCGCGATGATCCCGCCCAGCCCGGGCTTCGCCAGGGTGATCACGAATGCCAACGGGACCGCCAGCAGCGCGATGATTGCGGTGTGCAGGGCCCGCGATTCGAATATCTCGTACATCATGGCTGCATTAAAACCCCGGCAGAGATGGGCCCGGCTGATATGGGCACGGAGGCTGGAGCGAACACGGAAGCGGCGTGAGCGTCACCGGTATTCGTATCGGTAATAGCCGTACTCCGGCGTGATTTCGGCCCGCACGTTCGTCAGCACCATGCCCAGCACCTTCCCCTGGGCATGATCGACCAGGAACTTCGCCCGCTTCAGCGCGCTCCGGCCGATGCGGCCGACCTGATAGACCAGAATGACGCCATCCACCTTCGAACTCATCATGACGGCATCGGCGATGGGCAGGATGGGAGGAGTATCGAAGAGGACGACGTCGTATTCCTCGCGCATCTCGCGAATAATCTCCAGGAACTTCGGCGAGTTGATGAATTCCGCTGGGCTGTGCGGGAGGTTCCCGCTGGTCATGACATTGAGCAGGTCGATGCCCGGGGTATTCACGATACGATCCACCCCCAGCAGGCCGATCATCAAGTCGGTCACCGTCCGCACCGCATCCCGCCACGGCAGCCCGCCGATCAGGACCTCGGCCAGCCCGGGCGTGCGCTCGAGACCAAGACGGGCATGCACGAACGGACGACGCAGATCGGCGTCGACCAGCAGGACCCGCTTGCCGTCCTGCGCCATCGTCAATGCCAGGTTCGCGATCGTCGTCGTTTTCCCCTCACCCAACCCGGCGCTGGTGAACAAAAACGTCTTCGCCTGCCGCTCGCTGCTGGCGAATTGGATGTTCGTCCGCAAGGACCGGAATCCCTCCGAGATCACCGATTTTTCGTCATAGAGGCAGACCAGCTTGGAAAACAGCGAGATGGTCTCAGGCTTGGTGTTGGGGGGCAGCTCCATGGCGGCCGCCTCGAGTTGCTCTTTTTCGTTGAATCGGGGGATGACCCCGAGTACCGGAACCTGCATGAACTCTTCGACACCCTCGATCGTCCCGATCGACGTGTCGAAGGACTCCCGGGCGAACGCGAGCACGACTCCCAGAAATCCCCCCATGATGACCGCTACGATGAAATTCATCTGGTTGTTCGGCTGATTGATGGGACTCGACGGGAGAATCGCCGGCTCGATGATCGACACCTCTTCAATCCGCTCGGAATTCTTGATCAGGAGTTCCTGGTGCTTGACCTTCAGCTTGGCGAAGAGATCCGCGCTGACCGCCACATCCCGCTCGAGCCTGGTCAACTGGATGGCCGCCTTCGGAAAATTGAAGTATCGTTTCCGGTAGGTGTCGATCTGCTCCTTGAGCACTTTCTCGCGCCCGTCCAGATTCTTGAGCTTGGACTCCAGCTCGCGGATCATCTCGTCCTTCACGTTCTTGATTTTCCGGTCCATCTCCTTGACCAGCAAATGCTCATGCGTATAGTTGATGAGCAGATTGTCGCGCTCCTGCATCCGGTCGGCCAGTTTGGAATTCAGCACGGACAGGAGCGCCGTCGGTTCGTCCGTGAAAATGCGCTCCACCTGGCGGTGGCTGCCCGGTTTCTGCAGCGTCTCGATCTGCTTGGCCGTCTCGTCGCGCTGCCGCGACACCTTGTCGTAGTCGGCCTCCAGCCTGGTAAAGGATTCCAGGGCGGCCTTGGCCTCCTCGTTGAGAAAGACCTGTCCCTCCCGTTCCTTGAAGTCACGCAACGCCTCCTCGGCAAGCTTCAAGGCCGCCTCATGCGCCGCCAGCTGTTCTTCGACGAACCGGCGGGACTCGAAGACGGTTTTGTTCCGTGTCCGGATATTCTCCGCCCGGTACGTTTCCGCAACCGTATTGGCAAACCGCTGAGCCATGTCCGCCGTATTGGCGGTCACGGATATCCGGATGATGTTCGACGCCCCTTCGATCGACGTCTTGATCGTCTGCTGAAGACCGTAAATCGCTCCCAGATAGTCGGACGACCGCGCCTCCTCAGGGGAAACACCCGATTTGACGATGTTGAGTTCCTTCGCCACGCGTTCCACGACGGGAAAGCTTCGAATGACTTCGATCTCGGTGTTGAGATCGGAGCTCCCCTGCGACGAGAGCGATTCGAGCATGAGGGTGGCGAAGGTGTTGCTGCGTTCGAATTTGACGCGCGTCGAGGCCTCGTAGATCGGGGCGGGCTTCAGGTACTGGGTCAGCGCCAGCGTGAAGGCGATGACCAGCCCCATCGACAGCAGGATGGTCCCCTTCCGTTTCTTGACGATCAGCCAGTAGTCAAGAACGTTCAGCTCATACTGGGCCACTGCACCTCTCCCTGGACACTATCCCTTCAGCGTCAATCCGCTTTCGCGCTCGGAAAAAACGTGGGAATGAGCGCCGCAAAAAAGATCGGCGTGATGCCGGTATAAATGAGCGGGAATATTTTGGTCGCGGTCGCCGACGCGTCGCCCAGCCGCTCACGAGGCACAAACACGATGTCGTTTTCCTCGAGGGTCAAGTTTCGACTCATATCGCCGTACGTCAGGGTGCGCGAGACATCGGCCATCAGGATCTTCGGATTGTTCAAGTCGCCGCCGCGAATCACGCGGATCTCGTCCAGCAAGGCCGTTTCATTGTAGTTTTCCGCCTGGGTGATCGCCTGCAGCACCGTCGTGTGTCTTCCCAGCGGGAAATGCCCGGTTTTCTTCACGTCTCCAAACACGAAAAATCTTTTCAGCTTCAGCATTTTCTTCTTCAGCAGCACTTGCACCCGAGGATTCTTCATGTACGGCGTCACCGCTTCCATGATCGTCTGCTCAGACTGGGCCGCGGTCTGCCCTTTCACGTTCACTTCAAAAAACGAGACCGCCACAGCGCCCGTTTCCTGAACGACATTGGAATATTTCTCCTCGCCGGCCCCCCGCCGGATCACAATGTCCAGCGTATCGCCGGGCTCGATCACGGCATCGGCGCTGACAACCGTCTCATCCGCATACAAATCACCCCTGGGGAGCGGGGGGAGCTTTGTTCCGGCAGGAGCAATGGCCGATGGCGGCAGGGAGGACTGTGCGGGATTCCTGCAGCCCAGAGGGCCGAAACACAGAAATCCGGACAGCAGTATACAGAGGGCCCGTGTCAGCGGATTGCGTATCATCTCAACGTTGCGATGCCTACCCGCCCGTATCCGTTCCAACCACTTCCACGATGTGCACGAGCGTGGTCGCGCTTAAATCCACGGATTTGGCCTTGCCTCCCGGCCCGTTCGTCCCCTGGTTGATCGACACAACGGGACGCAGCGGATAGCGTGGATTCAACTGCGTGACGACGCCGACCTCGCCGGTATTCAACTGCACCATGGTGCCCAGCGGAAACAGCGAGAACTGCTGAATCAACAACTTGATGATCTGGTTGGGGAACGCCGCCTTCTCGGCGACGAGCAACTCGCGCACGGCCTCGTGCGGCAGCATCCGGTTCCGGTACGGGCGGGGATTCATGAGCGCGTCGAAGATGTCGGCCAGCCCGATGATGCGGGCGTATTCGTGGATTTGTTCGCCCCTGAGCCCCCGGGGATAGCCCTGCCCGTTCCACCGTTCATGCTCCTGCCAGGCCACCTGCGCCAGCCAGCCGTACTGCGCGCCCAGCTTGCTCAGCATCTGAAATCCGAATTCAGGGTGCCGCCGGATCCGCTCCCGGTCCTCCTCGCTCAGCTTGCCGGGATTCATCACCAACGACTCGGGCAGTTGCAGCATGCCGACATCGTGCAGCAGGCCCGCCAGCGCAAGCCCGACCAGGGGCTCGCGTTGATAGCCGATGCCCATGCCCAGCTTCGTGGCGAGGATCGAGACATTCACCATGTTGGAAATGATCGGCGATCCTTTTTTCCCGGCAATCGCCTTGGTCAGAAAGTGATCGCCCTGCTGGAGCGCATCCACGAATCCCGTGGCGATTTTGGTGAACTCCTCCATCATCGCAACGCGCGCAAGGCCCTCGAGTTGGAAGGGATTGGCCTGTTGGCTGGAAGACGTCAGCCGGCCCAGTGCCTCTTCAGCCATGCGGTACCAATCCGGCCCCGCGTAGGGAGCGGGACCCGGGACCGCGACGGCGGCAAGAGACCGGAACGACACCGGTTCCTTCCCGTCAGGATTATTCCCCTGCTCCTTAATCATGTCGTTCATGCGTGCCATGTTAACGTGAGCAGGACCTCTTTTTACATTATCCCTGTGAACAGCGGAGGTGCGGCATACACATACCAGGTGGGCGTACTCTGTTAATTGCTGCCGGCCAGTGCGACGGAACGCTTCTCATAAAATAAAATCACCCTACCCCTAACTTATTGTTTTGTCAAGTTGTTTCAGCCTTATTGTCATCCCACTTTAGAAATGTCCTCTTCCTCCCACAGTAGAAATGTCC
>MHEU01000002.1:0-11385 GCA_001805245.1 Nitrospirae bacterium RIFCSPLOWO2_02_FULL_62_14
GCATCCAGGCACAAGCGGCAGGATTCCATGCACCGCGAAGCGTCGAACTTGAACGGCGGGGTGGAGACCCAGGCGCCGGTCGGGCAGACGGGGATGCACACGGCATTGTGCGTGCAGCGGTCCGGATGGCGGACGAGATGATCGCGGATGAGCATCATGGGTTTGACTCCTTCAAAGAGACCTTGAGAGAAGATCTCGAGCATGTTTTTTTCTGCCATGTGAATCTTATTTCCACTCTTTGACGAGCCGGCGAATCCGATCCTTCAGCTCCGGAATCTGTTCCAGGTTGTTCTGGATCGCGCCGATGATTTTCTCCAGCCGCGCCGCCCTGGTCGCGTCCTTGTCCTGCTTCACCAGCCGGTCGTATTCTTTATACGGCTCCGGATGCCTGGCTTCCAACGAGGTGCGCGCGGTGTTCAGGCCTTCGCCGAGTTCCTTCGGTTGTGTGTCCAGCGGAGGGACGACGATAAACGAGCCATCCGTAAACACCAGCGTGGCAAAGCCCGGTTTCGAGGGCAGCGGGGTGACGGATTCGATGGTTTTGCCCGCGCACTGTTCCCAGTTGAAGGCCAGTCCTGGAAATTGTTTCATGAACGCAACCTTCTCCATGTTGGCTTTCCATTTTTCTTCCACGGCTGCTCCTCGGATGCTGAAAATGGCCCCCAACTTCGTTCTCGGTCAGGCGTCTCCCTGCGGCATACCGAAAAACGTATGCCTCAGTCGCCGCCTTCCCTGCGGCCTTGTTGGATGACCATTTTGAGCATCCTGATCTTATTCGTCACTCGCACGCGGTCTGTGCTTCTGTTATGCGAGCTTCACGAGGTACGCTTCACAAGTTTTTAAGCGGCTCCAGTTTCTTCGGAGCCGGATGGTCCGGCATCAGCAGCCGCTCGACGATCTCGCCCTTTATGACATGGCGTTCCACGATTTCCGTCACGTCCGCTTCGTTGCCGACCCAGTACCACACGCCCTCCGGATAGATGACCACGCTGGGGCCGAGGTCGCAATGGTCCAGGCATCCGGCCTTGTTGGCGCGCACGATGCCCTTCAAATTGAAGCGTTTGACTTCCTGCTTGAAAAAAGCATGCAGGCGTTCCGAGCCACGGGCGGCGCAGCAGCCGCGCGGGTCGTCCGCCGGCCGCTGGTTGATACAGACAAAAATGTGGCGTTTGAACGTGGACATGGCCCGAGCCCGGGATTATGTCGTGGCGGCCCCGGTCTGCGCCTGCACCCGTTGCAGCAGGGAGGCGACATCGGCCGGATCGAGCAGGCGCGTGCCGGACACCTGACTGCCCGTCAGGGCCTGAATTTCTCTCAGCCGCAAGTGGGCGCGCTGCAATTGATCGGCGGCCGTGAGGGCCGAGGCCTGGCCGCTGTGCAGTTTGTCGATCTCGGTTTTGATGTCGCGGAAATCGCGCTGGAGGTTTTTCTGCATCGAGCAGGGCTCGCAGTACCATTTGGGGCTTGCATCCGACGAGGGGGACAGGCGGTCGTAGGTCCGTCCGAAGAAATCCTTGCCCAGCGAGAGCTTCATCAGGGGGCCGCGGTCGGCGCCGCAGGCGTCGCACCGCACGGCCGGCATGGGAGCTGTGGAGTCTGCCATGTTTCAATCCTCAGTACGCCGGGCATCTTACACGAGGGCTCTTGAACCTGTCTAGCGCGCCATATTCATGAACGCTTCTGCTGCAATCACGGATTCGCCGCTACGACGAGCTTGGCTGCCGACTTCTGGCAGCGGAATCCAAACCCACCGGAGGCAAAGTACCGCTCCGCCGCGATGTGACCCGTCGAGAGCCTCTGGGTCGAACGATCGAACGCGGCGGCTCAAGCGAAGCTTGGTATGGCGGGCTCGCCGCTCGGTCGGTCAACGTCCTGTTCGGGGACTGGCTCCATCTTCCTCGACGGTGCCTGTCCCGGTCGGACGGGGACAGACACCACGCGCAGACGCTGGGAAGGGTGTCAGTCCCCAGGCTCCACGCGCCCGTCTCGCGCCCCCACCCTTAACCCTCCCCCATAGTATGGGGGAGGGATGGGAGAGGGAGGCGACGAACCGCCATGAATAAGGCGCGCTTGCGCGGGAACCGGCGGGCGATTGTGCTATATACTGCATCAGAAGCGCGGGAGTTTTTGATGGGCGGATGTCGTCGCATAAGCGTCATCATCGGAATGCTGCTGGCCCTGGCAATTCCGGGGCAGGCCGAGGAGGAATTGTTCCGCTGCAAGCAGGCGGACGGCAGCATCAAGTTCAGCGACCATGGCGGGCCGGGCTGCCGCAAGGGAGACTATAAAGCGGACATTCAGCGCGTCGGGCCGGAGTCGTCCCCAGACCTGCCGCCACCCGCCTCCTCAAGTCCGCCGGACGGCAGCCAGCCGTCTGCGCCGCGCGCGGGACCGAAAAAGTCCTCGCAGCCGTTTCCCCCGGCCACGCGATCCATCCCCTCGCTCGCAGTCAGCGATCTTCCGCCGGAGCTCAAGGCCAAGGGCATGTCCCTTCCGAACAAGGGCGACATCACGCTGGTGCAACTGGCCGTCAGCCATCTGCCGGCCGGGGATGGCCCCAGGTTTTCGTCGGACGCTCATTTTCGCGGCGAGGCGAGAGCGGCGCTCCATACGGCTGCCTATGCGGCAGCCAGTGCGGTCCAGTATGATCCCCGGTATCTCAAGGTGGAGCTCACGCTGCCGGTTGGTTTCAGCGCGCTGCAGGGCGTGCAGGTGGACGGGCCGAGTGCCGGCGTGGCGTGGACCGTCGCGATCGTCTCGGCGATGCTCGGCGACCCCTTGCGCTCGGACGTGTGCCTGTCGGGGACGATGGGCCCCGATCTGAAAGTGGGACCGGTGGGCGGGCTCGAACATAAGATTGAAGGCTGTCACATGATGCGGAATTTCCGTGAGCTGCTCCTGCCGGCCGGCCAGAGCACCTTTACGATCAAGGACAAGGGAACGTCCCGCGCCATCAAGGTGACGGAAATCGAGACGCTGGCCGAGGCCTATCAGATTGCGACGGGGCGCGAACTTCGCCCTCTATAAATAATAAAAGAGGTCAGGCATGATTATCGGCGTGCCCAAGGAAGTGAAGGACCATGAGTTCCGGGTGAGCCTCACCCCGGATGGAGCCCGCGCGCTGTGTGCCGCCGGGCACGCGGTGTGGGTGGAGCCGTCGGCCGGGAACGGCAGCGGCTTTTCGGACGATGAGTACCGCGCCGCCGGCGCGCGTCTGGCCGCATCGAAAGAGCAGGTGTTTCGCGAAGCCGAGCTGATCGTCAAGGTCAAGGAGCCGCTGTTGTCGGAGGTGCCGTTCTTCCGGCCCGGCCAGACGCTGTTTGCCTATCTGCACCTGGCGGCCCTGCCGGACCTGACGAAGGCGCTCATCGAAGCGAAGATCACCGCGATTGCCTATGAGACAACCGAAGGGCCTGGTCGCAGCGTGCCGATGCTCACTCCCATGAGCGAGATTGCCGGCCGGATGGCGGTACAGGTGGGCGCGCATTTTTTGGAACGGCACTCCGGAGGACGGGGGATCCTGCTCGGCGGTGTCCCCGGCGTGGCGCCAGGCAGGGTGGTCGTGCTCGGGTCCGGCGTCGTCGGCAGTTCGGCCGTCCGCATCGCCGCCGGCATGGGCGCGGCGGTGACGGTCTTCGGGACCGATCTGGATCAATTGCGGCGTCTCGACGAATCGTACAAGGGCCGGATTGTCACGCTGGCGTCGAATCAGGCCTGGATCGAACGGGAGGTCGAGCAGGCGGATCTGGTCATCGGGGCCGTGCTGGTGCGGGGCGCAAGGGCGCCGGTGCTGGTTTCCCGTACCGTGGTATCCCGCATGAAGCGCGGTGCGGTGATCGTGGACGTCGCGGTGGACCAGGGCGGCTGTGTGGAAACCACGAAGCCGACGACGCATTCCGATCCCGTGCATGCGGTGGATGGCGTGCTGCATTACGGCGTGGCCAACATGCCGGGCATCGTGCCGCATACCTCGACTTTGGCCTTGACCAATGCGACCCTTCCTTATATAGTCCGCCTAGTTTCCGCCGGTGTGGAGCGGGCCATCCGCTCCGATCCAGGTCTGGCGCAGGGCGTCAACGTGGCCAACGGGCGGGTGACTTGCAAAGCGGTTGCCGACGCGCACGGTCTGCGTGTCGAGCCACTTGCCTGACGGCAGGAACACAGAGCAAACAAGCTGGGATCGGGGCGTAGCGCAGCCTGGTAGCGCACTGCGTTCGGGACGCAGGGGTCGGAGGTTCAAATCCTCTCGCCCCGACCATACAACGCTTCGTTTGTGTCCGGAAGTAGATTCTTCGCTTGCTGGAGCCGGCCGGCAGTTGAACGGCTCATGGCGTTCGGAGAAACACCGCACGTGATTGGACCGTATGCGCAGCCAGCCGATGGTGGTCCGGTTTCCCCCACGTTCGTTCTATCCCTCGACAACGCCGTTCCTGCGAGTACCGTAGCCATGGCGGCGGGGAATTCCGTGCGGGCTCGCATCTGGGTCAGCGGTTTCGTCCAGGGCGTTGCGTATCGCGCATTCACCCAGCGGGCAGCGTCCCGGAACGGGCTGCGCGGGGGAGTGCGCAATCTTGACGACGGGCGCGTGGCGGTCGAAGTGGAAGGCGAGCGGCAGACGATCGAAAGCCTGATCGCTGCGCTGAGGAGCGGGCCGCCCATGGCACGCGTGCAGGATGTGCAGGTGCAATGGGAACCTGCGACCGGCCAATATGCCGACTTTCGTATCTGGTACTGACGGACTGCTGTAAACGTCTTCTAACGGCGTTCTTGTGTTACTGTGGGCGCGGTCTGAAAGTCGAAAAGTCTTCAAGTCGAAAGTCTTCTGACTTGACGACTTTAAGACTTGATAGACTTTTGACGGTTCCGATCACGGTAAGCGTATGAAGCGTCCCAGCAAAAAACGAAAACCGCCGGTCAAGCCGCCGACGTACGGCCGCAGGGGCCGGTCCAGCAAAGCGGTGGTGCCGAGGTCCGGCGTGGTGATGCCGGATCCCTCCCGCAAAGGCGCCGGAGGCGGGTTCGATACCATCCGGAGCTATCTGAGCGACATCCGCAAAGCGGCGCTGCTGACTTTCGAGCAGGAGCAGGATCTCGGCAAACGGGTGGCGGAGGGAGACTTTCACGCCCGCGAGCATATGATCGAGGCCAACCTGCGCCTCGTCGTCAGCATCGGCAAGCGGTACATGAACCGGGGGTTGGCGTTCTCGGACGTGATCGAAGAAGGCAATTTGGGCCTGATCAGGGCGGTGGAGAAGTTCGACTACTCCAAGGGATTCCGCTTCAGCACCTATGCCTCCTGGTGGATCCGGCAATACATCGAGCGGGCGATCATTAATCAGGGATCGCTGGTCCGGCTGCCGGTGCATGTCGTCGAACGGCTCAACCGGTATCTCGGGGAGCTGGAGCGGTACGGGCAGGAGATCGGCCGTGAGCCGAGGCCCGATGAAATGGCGGCGCGTCTCAAGGTGCCGGAAGAGGAGATCATCGATTTAAAGCAACTGGTCCGGACGACCTATTCGCTCGACAGTCCCCTGAACGACCGCACCGACACCTTTTTGCGCGATATCATCCGCGATCCCCAGGGGCTGTCTCCAGCCGACACGGTGGAGGGGATTCAGCGGTACGAAGAGATCAGGAGCTGGATGCAGACGCTGTCCGAGCGGGAGCAGCGGGTGATCACGCTCCGGTTCGGGCTGGACGGCGAGGAGGAACAGACGCTGGAGATGATCGGGCGCGAGTTGAGCCTGACACGCGAGCGCGTCCGGCAGATCGAGAGCGAAGCCCTGGGCAAGTTGCGCGCGACGATCGAAGGGAAGTCCATGACCTCGAAGGATTTGCTGTGATGAAAAAGGGACGGCGCATGACCAAGCGGCGCGCGCGTGGCGCGGTCCGCCCGAAGATGGATTACAAGGCGCTGATCCGCGAAGTGCCCGATTTTCCCAAGCCCGGCATTCTGTTCTACGACATCACCACGCTGCTGAAGGACGCCCGTGCCTTCCGCGCGATCCTGGACGAACTGGCGGCCCGGTATCGGGGGAGGAAGATCGACAAAATTGTCGGCATCGAATCGCGCGGGTTCATTCTCGGCGGCCCCCTGTCCGACCGGCTGAAGGCGGGCTTCGTGCCCGTGCGCAAGCCGGGCAAGCTGCCGGCCGACAGCTTCGAAGTGAAATACAATCTGGAATACGGCTCCAATTCTCTGGCGATCCATCGCGATGCCGTGCAGATGGGCGAGCGCGTGCTGGTCGTGGACGATCTTCTCGCCACGGGCGGGACGGCCGCCGCCACCGTGCATCTGCTCCGCCAGTTGGGCGCCAACATCGTCGGGCTTGCGTTTCTGGTCGAGCTGACGTCGCTCAAGGGTCGGGACAAGCTCGATGGCTGTCCTGTCCATTCGCTGATCAGCTACTCCTAAGAGTAATCAGTAAACAGTTATCAGTGATCCGTTTCAGGACCTGACTACTGAAAACTGATGACTGAACACCTCCCTTCCGTTTCACGCCTGACGCCTCACGTCCGCTAAAGGGTCTTGTCAAACCGAGGATGCCGTGTTATGAATACCGACCTTTTTTAGGGGAGGAGCGCGGTACTCATGCCTGGAAAGACCAAAGCGAAGAAATCATCGGCCGGCAAGCCGGCCAGGAAGTCGCCGGTCAAGAAGCTGCCGGTCAGGAAGTCGCCGGCCAAGGCCCAGCCGGTCGAAGTGAAAAAGCCGGCAGCTGTCGTGCGGCCGATCGCGCCGGCAGTCATGGTCGCGGTCAAGCGGCCCACGAAGGCGATGGCGCCCGATCGGCGCGAGGCGCTGCATCGGATGCTGATGGGCAAACGCCAGGAATTAATGCAGGAAATCACCGGCAATCTGGGCGCATCCCTGACGGAAGATCAGCGCCGCCGCCTGGAGTCCGCCATGGATGTCGGCGATCAGTCGCTGATGGATTTGGACCGCGAACTCGGCATCTCGCTGATGGAAATGCGAAACAAGCGGCGCCAGTTGATCGACGAGGCGCTGGCCCGCCTGGAGGACAGCACCTACGGCCTCTGCGACGAGTGCGGCGTGGAAATCAACGAGAAGCGCCTGGCGGCGGTCCCCTTTGCCAAGTTGTGCGTCGCCTGCCAGTCGAAGCAGGAATTGATCGAGAAGATCGAAAAGGGCGAGGAACGCGAGCAGTAACTCGGAGCGCCGGCCCCGGCGTTGAAGTTCTTCGGGAACGCGCATGCCCTCCAACTCCTCCAGGGCGGTCGTGCTGGCGAGCGGCGGTCTGGACTCGACCGTGGCTGCCGCCGTCGCCAAACGGGACGGTTGCCGCCTGTTCCTTCTGACCATTGTCTACGGCCAGCGTCATCGGATCGAAGTCGAACGGGCCCGGCAGGTGGCCCGCGCGCTCGGGGCCGCCGACCACCGCGTGCTCGAAATCGACCTGCGTGCGCTCGGCGGATCCGCCCTGACGTCGGACCAGCCGGTGCCCAAGGACCGCTCGGAGGCCGAGCGACGGGACGGCATCCCGTCCACCTACGTGCCGGCCCGCAACACGATCTTTCTATCGCTGGCGCTGGCCTATGCCGAAACGGTGGAGGCCGGCTCCATCTATATCGGAGCGAACGTACTGGACTATTCGGGATATCCGGATTGCCGTCCGGAGTATCTGTCTGCCTTCGAGCAGGTCGCCCGGCTTGGCACGAAGGCCGGCGTCGAAGGCCGCGGCATCGAGATCCGAGCGCCGTTGTTGACGCTCTCCAAGGCGGAGATCATCCGACTGGGAACGTCGCTGGGGGCGCCGTTGCATCTGACGCACAGCTGTTACGATCCCGCGGTCAGCGGGGAGGCCTGCGGACGTTGCGACAGTTGCCGGATCAGGCTCGATGGTTTCAAGGCAGCCGGATTGACCGATCCCGCGGTCTATGTGAAAGATGCGGTGAGGACATAGCGCTCATCATTCATGAAGACTTCTACTGCAACCGCCGATACGCCGCTCCGACAGGCCTGCGTGCGAAAATGTGACACGCAGGCGGGCGGGCTCGCCGCTCGGGCGGTCAACGTCCTGTTTGGGGACTGCCCCTTTCCGCCCGGGGCCTGTTCCCCTTCCCACCGGGACAGGCCCCGCCGCAGATGGCGGAGCCAGTCCCTCCCGTCTCGCTTGGCGTCTCAGCGGTTTCGTTACGAACCCTCATGAAAAATGAGCGCTAGCATGTCGCCGGAAGAATTCTTCATGTATTTGATCATTGCGCTGATCGTCGTGATCCCGGTTTCCGCGCGGCTCTATCGCTATCTGACGGCCAAGCGGATGGCGCAGATGGTGGATGAGCAATTCAGACCGCCGTCCTCCGACGACCGTTCCGGGAAGAGGTGAGCCATGCATGAGATGCGCAGGCAGATGGCAGGCCGGAACGCGCTTCGGGCCGGCGTGTGTTCGCTGGTGGTCATCGCGGCGGCGATCGGCTTGCCGCAGATCGGGCTGCCGGCGACGCCGCCGGCTGCAGTTCCGGCTGAATTCAAAAAAGGGGAGGCCGCGTTCAATGCCAATTGCGCCCGATGCCACGGCGAGCGGGGCGTAGGCACGTCGCAGGGGCCGCCCCTTGTCCATAAGATCTACGAGCCGAACCATCATGGCGACGCCGCATTCCAGCGGGCTGCCGCCCTGGGTGTTCGCGCGCATCACTGGCAGTTCGGCGACATGCCGAAAATTTCCACCGTCCCGGCCGCCGAGGTGGATGAAATCATCAAGTATGTTAGGTGGTTGCAGCGCCAGGCCGGCATCTTCTGAGCCGGCTGCAGCCGGCTCAGAAAGGCTCAGGTTGAGGCTGAGGTTTAGTAAGCGCAAGACACACAGTTTTCTGACTCAACCTTAGCCTGAACCTCAACCTGCTCTTTCTTTCTCATCATTCAAGCGGTTCAAGGCCTGTTGACTCGCCGCGCATCTACCCATAAGCTGAAATAAGAGTCTGTTTCGCAGAATCGTACGAAAAAACAAGCAGGTCATGCTGCGCACATGAACCGTGCTTCGGGACGGAAGCACGCAAGGGGGAGGATCCTATGGATGGAATGAGGGGAATGAAAATGCTCGGAGCGATGGCCCTGGCGCTGTCGCTTTCGCTGTCGGGCTGCATCTATGCCACGGTGGATGCCGGTCACGAGGGCGTGCTGGTCGAGAAGCCGCTGTTTCTTGGCCATGGCGGCGTGGATCCGGTTCCCATCGGCACCGGCCGGCAGCTTATCGCGCTCACGACCGAGGTGGTGGATGTGGACATCCGTCCGATCCAGTACTCGGAGCACTTCGACATCATTTCGTCAGAGAATGCGCCGGTGTCGTTCGACGCGTTCTTCATCGCCAACGTGATGGCGGGGCGGTCGCCCGATCTGGTGTCCCGCTTCGGCCCGCACTGGTACGTCAACAACGTCAAGGAGGCGTTCCGCACCGTAGTCCGCGAAGAAGTGCAGAAGTACCCGCTCTTCGAATTGACGACCAAGCCGGCCACGCGTACGAAGCTGCAGGACGCCATCGATAGGGAAGTGCGGATAAATATCATCGAGAAGCACAAAATGCCGCTCGTGCTGAACCGGGTCGTCGTGGGCAGCATTCTGCCGCCCAAGGGGGTACTGGAGCAGACGGCGGAAACGATCAAGCAGGAACAGCGGCGCATTACGATGATCGAATTTCAGAAGGCCGAGGAAGCCCGCGAGAAGGCGGAGAAACAGCGCGGGATCGCCGACCGGGCCTATCGCGAGCAGCTGGGGCTGACGGCGCCGGAATTCGTGGACCTGCGGCGGATCGAAGTGCAGAAAGAAATTGTCCAGCACTCGCCTGCGGCCTTGACCGTGATCATGGGATTGGAGCGGTTCGGGATCAACCTGCCGCCCATTAGCGGGGACAGATAAGGGGACTTCAAGCGTTGGGCCTGTTGAGTCAGTTGGGCCCGTTAGGTCCGTTAAGGATAGTAACAGGCTCAACGGGATTAACGGCCTCAACGAGCCGGCCAGCTTACTTCACCACCCAGACCCGGTAGGATTTTGTGCCGGGCGGTTTGTTGAACGTGCGGGAGCTGATTTCGCCTGGATTCATCACCTCGGTGCCGTCCGGTTTGAGGCGGGCCGGATGCCGGTCGGCGCCAATGGGAATGCCCTGCTCGTTGTAATACTCGATCATCACATCGGCGGTCTCCCGCAGGCTGCCGTCGTAGGCGGTGCTCAGCCAGTCCAGCCGCTTAAGCGCCTTGTAGACCACCACGACCGTATTACCCTTGCCGTCCTGCGCGCTCAGGATTTTCAGCGCCCGGTTCTGGTCCACTCCTGGCGGCTCGCCCGCCGCCCCCCGGGCGACTTCCGACACGATGACCGCCCTGGCCTCCTCCTGGTCCAGATAGCCGCTGGTCCTGCAGAAGACCGTCCGGCCCTTGTCCGATTGTTCGACGATCTGCACGTCTTTGAGCGAGCCGGAGACGATCTTCTGCGCGAGATCCCGGAGAAACGGCGGATCGGCTATGTGCGCGGTGGCATCCAGGAAGAACGGGGACGAATCCACCGACAGGCGGATGGCTTCCGCGCAGGCGAATTTTTTTGCATCAGCAAGGCCCATCGATTCCTGATACGCATAGCGGTAGGCGCCGAGCAACTCGAGCCGATTCTGTTCGGCCATGGCCGTCACCGGTGCAAATCCGAGCATCATGATACCGGCAAGAATCACGCGGGTGTGTGCGGAGGACAGGGGCGTCATGACGAGTCGACCTCCTGTGGCTGGGTCATGCCGAAGGGTGGGCGGTCAGTTGAAGGCGATCACCAACCCTCGATGTATTTTATGCTACCACGTGATGGTATTGGCGGCAATCGGGCCGGTCGGGCGGGAAAGGCGGGACGTGCTTCTGACTTGTCCCGCGCGTCGCGCTCGTCTCGCGTTCTAGCGGGGCGTTGTAGCCAATGATGAGCGACGGATAACGAGTCCATCGCTATCTCACGAGCAGGCCTGCCATGGCCGCGAGCCCGCCGACGACCGAGAGGACGAATCCAATGCCGCCGATCATGAACCACGGCTTGAGGCGCGACAGTTCCGGCCCGGTCAGATGCGGGTGGAGATCGGCCGGCGCCCACCACCATTTCGGCGGGAGCGCGATCCGTGGCGACAGCACCCGGTAGAGGAGGACGTGATACCAGAATCCGGTCGGCACGCCGACCAGCAGGCCTGATGCGAGCATCCAGAGCCCGATCGCAGTCATGAGGCGGGGCGTGATAATCGTGGTGAGAAAACCAAGGATGCCGACGGCCACGATGGTGCCAAGGACGAGCGCGATTTCCAGCATCCACGCGATTGTACCCGACTTGAGAAGGGCGGTCGAGATGCGCAGGATCGTTTAGTCCGTTGAGCCCGTTTCGCCGGTTGAGTCAGTTTGTCAATT
>MHEU01000002.1:11408-17695 GCA_001805245.1 Nitrospirae bacterium RIFCSPLOWO2_02_FULL_62_14
GCCTGACTGGCTCAACAGGCTGAACGGAATTAGTTTTTTGGGGTTTCCTTGACTTGCCGGCGTCCTTCCCCTCAGACTCGCACCATATGGATCACAACGAACACGAACAGCTGCGCGAACTGGCGGAGCGCTACGGCATTGCCTCCGACTACCACGACATCTGGGGACATCGGCATGAGACGCCGGACCAGACCCGGCGGGCGATTCTCGAGGCGATGGGGGTTCGGGTTGAATCGCCAGACGCGTTGCGTCGCGCGCTTGCGGACTGTGCGGATGCGCCGTGGCGGCAGGTGTGCGATCCGGTGCACGTGGTGCGGGCGGACGAGCCGGCCGGGTGCTGGTCGGTCCGCATGCCCGCGCAGGAGCAGGAAGATCGGGGTATCGTCGTTTCGTGGGACCTGCGTGACGAATCCGGTGCCGTGCGGCAGAGGGGACGGTCGGAGCCCGGCGCCGCTCCGGCCGAAACGCGCACGGTGGACGGCCTCCGGCACGTGCGCGTCGAGCTGCCGGTTCCCGCAGGATTGCCGATCGGCTACTACGATATGATGATTAAAGGAGTCTCCGAATCGCGGCAGGTGGAAGGCGTGCTGCGCCTGATCGTGGCGCCTGCGGCCTGTCACCTGCTGCCGGAGTTTCAGGACGGGCACCGGCTCTGGGGGCTGGCGGTGCAGCTCTACACGCTGCGTTCGGCCCGCAACTGGGGCGCCGGCGATTTTAGCGATCTGAACACGCTGGTCGAATGGGCGGCGAAGGATCTTCGCGCAGGGCTCATCGGGCTCAACCCGTTGCACGCGCTCAATAACACCCGGCCGTTCGAGATCAGCCCCTATTCTCCCACCAACCGGCTGTTTCTGAACATGCTCTATCTCGACATCGAGACGATTCCCGAGTATCAACTCTGCGAATCCGCCCAGCAGACCGTGCAGGATGCCGGGTTTCAGCGCGCGCTGGCGGCGCTGCGGGCCGGCGGGAAGGTGGATTACGATCAGGTCTCTGCCGCAAAATGGGCCGTGCTCGAATTGCTCTGGACCACGTTCCACGAGCGGCATCTCGGCGGCCGTGACCTCAACCATCGCGAGTTGAAGCCTGCGACGGAACGGGGCCGCGCGTTTGCGCGGTACGTGGAGGACGAAGACGAGCCGCTGGAAATGTTTGCGCTGTTTCAGTCCCTTGCGGAGGAGATGCGCCGCCAGCATCCGCTGGTGTGGGCCTGGCGGGAGTGGCCGGAGCCCTACCGCTCGCCCCTGTCGGCGAGCGTGGCGGCGTTTCGCGTCACGCACCGGGCGCGCATCCGGTTCCATCAGTATGTGCAGTGGCTGGCCGCCGAGCAATTGGGGGCGGTGGCTGCCCGTGCGCGCGCGTTGGGGATGCCGGTCGGCCTGTATCACGACCTGGCGCTCGGCAGCGACCGGAACGGCAGCGAGGCCTGGACCTATCAGGACGTGCTGGCGCTTGACGCGGATTGCGGCTGTCCGCCGGACGCCTTCGCGCCGCAGGGGCAGAACTGGGGGCTGCCGCCGGCCAATCCGGTCCGCCTGCGCGCGACCGGCTATCGCATGTTCATCGAGTTGCTCCGGCACAACCTGACCTACGGCGGCGCGCTCCGTCTCGATCACGTGATGGGGCTGTTCCGCCTGTTCTGGATTCCCCGTGGCATGCCGGCATCGGCCGGCGCCTACGTCCGGTATCCGGTGGAGGACCTGCTGGGAATTCTGGCGCTCGAGAGCGTCCGGCATCGGGCCGTCATCATCGGGGAGGATCTCGGCACGGTGCCGGACGGCGTCCGTGAACGGCTGGCGGCGGCGCGGGTCCTGTCGTATCGCGTGCTCTACTTCGAGCGGATCGATCAGGGGGACTGGAAGGCGCCGGAAGCCTATCCTTCGCAGGCGATGGCGGTCGTCACCACTCACGATCTGCCGACCCTGGCGGGCTTCTGGGCCGCACGTGATATCGATGTCCGCGCCGGGCTGGGGCTCTATGCCGACAGCGGCGCCGTCCAGCGGGCGCGGGAGGAACGGCAGCAGCAGAAGCAGCGCATCGTCCGGGCATTGGGCGTGGCGGGCTTGCTGCCGGCGGACGTGACGGAGGAATCGGTTGCGGTGCAGCCGATGACGCCCGAGCTCTGCCAGGCGGTGCACGTGTTTCTCGCCCGGACACCCTCCTGGGCGGTGCTGGCCAATCTGGAGGATCTGCTCGGCGAGACGGATCAGACCAACGTGCCCGGAACGGTGGAGGGTTACCAGAACTGGTCCCGCAAGATTGCGCTGCCGCTGGAACGCCTGCGCGACGATCCGCGCGTACACCGGCTGGCGTCGGCGATGCGCGCGCTCCGTCCGCTTCCACAACAAGGTTGAGGCTCAGTGTACGATTGAGGCGAAGCTGATCGCGCCGGCCCGGTGCCCGGTCCTGACCTCAGCCTGAGCCTGCCGCGTTGCGCCTTGCGAGGCCGGTTTATTTCCAGTATCTTTCCTTTAGCCCACATTATTCATGAGCGCTTCTACTGCAACCGCCGGTCCGCCTCACGGCAGAGTGTTAAACCTGTTATGCCGGTTATGCCCGTTAATGCCGTTAACGGTGAAACGGGCCGAACGGGCTCAACCGGCTCAACAAGTGGGCGGTTTCGTCACGAACCGTCACGAATAATGTGGGTTAGACCGATGACCACCCTGCTCCGCACGCTTCAACAGCTTGCCCGTGCCAAGGATGCGTTCGCGCTCGGCCTGGCGGCGGCGGTCTTCCTGGCCATCGCCGCATTCGAGTCGGTCGCACCGCTGAACGTCGTCGGGGCCTACGCCTTTATCATTCCTATCTTATTGGTCGCCACCGTCAGAAACCGCAAGCTGATGTACCTGACCGTGGTCCTGTGCATCGCCGTGACCTATATCGGATTGTTGCAACCGACGAAGAAGCGCGAACGGTTCACCGCCGTGCTGATCAACCGGACGCTGGTCGTCGGAGTGCTGGCCGGGGTGGCCTATTTCGCGATGACGCGGGAGGAACGCAAGGCGCGCGAGGAGGCGGCGCGGGCCGAGCTGCTGCGAGCCAACACGCAGCTCGTGGAACTCAAGGACAGGCTCAACCGGTCGGACCGTCTCGCCGTGCTGGGGCTGCTGGCCTCGTCGGTGGCCCACGAGGTCGGCACGCCGCTCCATTCCATCGCCTGGCAGGTGCAGGCGCTGGCAGAAGATCCCCAGGCGACGCCCGATATGAAGAAGACCATCGCCATCATCGATTCGGAACTGAACCGCGTGGTGCGCATCATCAAGGACAAACTGTCGCTGACGCGCCAGCCGAAGCCGGCCCACGCGCCGGTGCGGATGGATCACCTCGCGCAATCCGTCGTCGCGTTGATGGAGCCGGCCTATCTGGGCAAGGGGGTCGGGCTGAAAATGGACCTGGGGCTGGAGCCGGCGGTGGTTCAGGGCGATGTGGAGCAGCTCCGGCAGGTCCTGGTCAATCTGCTCACCAACGCGCTGGCGGCCACCGTCGCCGGGGGGCAGGTGGTGCTGGTGGTGGGGCGCCGGGCGGCCACGCTCGCCGAGCTGGACGAGCGCCGCCGGACGGGCGAACCGCCGTGCGACGCGATGGTGACGCTGACCGTGCGCGACACGGGCTGCGGGATGCCGGAGGAACACGTGAAGCAGGCCTTCGAGCCGTTTTTCACCACCAAGGCGATCGGAGACGGGACGGGGCTGGGACTGTTCATCAGCCACGAGATCATCACGGCGCACGGCGGCTCGCTGGCGATCGAGAGCGTGGTCGGAAAAGGCACGCTGATCGTCATCGCATTGCCCGTCTGCGCGGAAGAGCGAGCGCACAGGGAGCAGGACGCGCATGAAAGAGTCTAGCGGCACCATCCTCGTCGTGGACGACGACGCGGTCGCGCGGCAGCTGCTGGCGGACGCGTTGCGGAAGGACGGGTACGACGTCGAGATCGCGGGCGGCGGCGCGGACGCGATCGCGCTCGGCCTCGCCAAGCGGTTCGACGTCGTGTTGACGGACATCAAGATGGGCGAGGTGGACGGGTTTACCGTGCTGCGGGAATTCCGGCAGCGCAGTCCGGAGACGGCCATCGTCCTGCTGACCGCGTTCGGGTCCATGGACGGCGCGGTCGAAGCGATCAAGCAGGGGGCCTACGACTACCTGGCCAAGCCGTTCAAGAAGGAGGACATCAGGCTCGTCGTCCGGCGAAGCCTCGAGCACAGCCGCCTCGTGCGGGAAAATGCCCGTATTCGCGAAGAGCTGCGCGAGCGGCACGGCTCTCCGCTGATCGGCAGCAGCCCGGCGATCCTGGAAGTCTACAAGCTGGTGGCGCGGGTCTCGCCCGGCAAGAGCACGGTGCTGCTGGAAGGCGAAAGCGGCACGGGCAAGGAACTGGTCGCGCGCGCGATCCATGCGAACAGCCCGCGCCGGGACCGCGCGTTCGTGCCGGTGAACTGCGCCGCGCTCACGGAGACGCTGCTGGAGTCCGAGCTGTTCGGCCATGAGAAAGGCGCCTTTACCGGCGCGGTCGCAACCAAACGCGGGCTGTTCGAAACGGCCGACCAAGGCACGCTCTTTCTGGATGAAATCGGCGACATCGGCCCGGCGTTGCAAGTGAAATTGTTGCGCGTCATCCAGGAGCAGGAGGTCCGGCACGTGGGCGGCACGGCGCCCGTCAAGGTGGATGTCCGGATTGTCGCCGCCACCAACCGCGATCTCGCGCAGATGGTCAGGGACGGCAAGTTCCGGGAGGATCTGTATTACCGCTTGAACGTCGTCCGCATCGTGCTGCCGCCGCTGCGCGACCGGCGCGAGGACATCCCGATGCTGGCCCACCATTTTTTGCAAAAGGTGTGCTCGGCCAACAATCCGACGATCCGCGGGTTCGTGCCGGAAACGATGGCCCTGCTGGAGCGCTATCACTGGCCGGGCAACGTGCGGGAACTGGAAAACGTCATCGAGCGAACGGTCTCGCTGGCGCATGGCCCGCTCATCATGCCGGACGATCTGCCGGAGACGGTGCGGAAGGCGGAGACGGCCATGGCGGGAGGCAACGAGTCGCTCCTGTCGCTGGACGAGGTGGAGAAGCGGCACCTGAACCGGGTGCTGCGGGAGACCGACGGCAACAAGGTCCGCGCCGCCAAAATTCTGGGCATCGACCGGCGGACGCTCTATCGGATGGCGGAACGGTTCGGAATTGATTTGGGGGAAGGTGATGAGTGATCAGTGATGAGAAAAAGAAGGGAAGAATACCGCCCGGCTCTCCGGCAACTCATCACTCATTACTCACCACTGCTTACAAGAGTCCCAGTTCGTTTTTGACCAGCCTGATCGTGTTCGAGGCGTTCTGCGGCAGCGCGGCATCGTAGGGGACCCAGGAGCCCGCAAGCGGCATCCACTCGCCGTCTTTCCCTTCATACATCATCCGTACCGTCACGCGAGTCGCGGTCTCGCTTTCCGGGGTCAGCGTCACGATGACCCGGCTGCGGTTCACGCCGAATTGGGTGCGATAGAGCCAGTTATAGTTGGAGATTTCCTCCCGGTAGCCGGTGCGGATTTCCGAGTCGTCCTGCGCGCCCTGCGTGACGTCGTAGCCGCCTTCAGTCAGGACGCGGACGAAGGCCGCGCGAACCTGCGCCTCCGGCGCCTCCAGGATCACGTCCTCCGAGGTGCCGGCGGGCGGTGCTGTCGTCGCGCAGCCGGCCGCAACCAGCAGGCCGGCCACGGCCACCCACTGCCGAATCATGCAGGCTGTGCGCGGCATCGGTTCGTTCTCCTGCCGGGTGGACGTTACTTCGGCGAGATAAAGACTTCGACACGCTGGCCGTCCACCTGCCGGGTCAGCGATTTTTCAAGGCCGTAGGGATCGCCCAAGCGGGCCTCCGGGTCGTACACAAAACAGAATAGGGTCTGGCAGTCCGGGTGTGTCCAATAGTAGAGCGTGTCGTGCTCCAGCTGGCCGGTGATCTCCTTCGCGCCGACACCCTGCCGCGTTTTCTTGACTTCGATGAGGATCCGGTCGCGCGGGACGACGAAATAGGTGTGCTCGCTGCCGCCGGCGTAGCCGGGCTGCCAGGTTTCCCGCCGGATCTCATCGAACTCCAGACACAGGAGCGCATGCACGACATCCTGCGCATCGTACTCGTCCTCAACCTCGAGCGTCGGCCGGCCGTCGTGCCGCAGGCGCAACTGGCGGGCGACGGCATGAAATCGATTGCCGATCTTGCGCAACAATCCAACGGCGTCGGCGCTGGCGGCGGGGGATCCGGAGGGATGCGCGGCCGGCGCCGGGTGGCGGACAGGCG
>MHEU01000002.1:17702-18827 GCA_001805245.1 Nitrospirae bacterium RIFCSPLOWO2_02_FULL_62_14
GGCGGCCGGTTGCGCGATCGGCGGCGGGGCGACAGCAACCGGCGGTGCAACGGGCGGTGCCGGGGGGGGCGGCGCGACGGCCTTCGGTTTTTTTCCCTCCAACTCCAGTTTTTTGTCGTCCAAATAAGCGATCAGGCTCTCAAGAAACTCGAGTGCGTGTGTGACCTCCGCCTTGGCGGTGGATTTAATCCGGAAGTTTTTATTCTGCTGATACTCTGCGGACTCTTCGCCGAAGATGTCGCGCAGGGCATCCTTGATCTGAAACTCCAGCTTGGACCGTTCCGCGTCCTTGTAGGGGTTGCCCTCCCGCTTCAGTTCGTCCACCGGCTTGACCAGGGCGCGTAACTGCTCGAGGCCGCGGACCACCTCGTCGGGGTTGGCGAAGACCTTGTCTTTATACTGCTGCGCGTCAAACGCTCTACTGCGTGTCACCGGTGCTCCTCGACGTGATGGAGATGTTCATCGAACACGTTCGACGACGTGTCCTTGAACAAGTCCGGGTATTGCTCGACGACCTGCGGGTAGAACTCCGGATACCACTTGTGCATGCATTCGGGGCAGATCCCATGCGAGAGGGTCGCCTTGGTATGGGTTTCGAGGTAGTTCTCGACCTGTCCCCAGTACCCCTTGTCGTCGCGGATTTTTTTGCACGATGCGCACATCGGCAGCAGGTTTTGCAGGACATTGATCTGTTCCCTGGCCTGCAAGTGGCGCCAGGCCAGGACCGCCGTGGTCCAGATGGCGGCCAGGGCCAGTGCCCGGTTGGTAACGGTTATCCACGTGGGCACGACGGGCTCTGAAAACCCATAGCCGAGCCCGGTCAGGATGGTGCATCCGACCGCCACGGCGACCCGGAACCATTGCTGCCGACAGTGCACGGCCAGCAGGATGGGAATGACGTACAGGATGGGGATGGCCACTCCGCGCGGCAACAGGACGTCCACCATGAAAATGATCGCGGTGGAGCCGGCGATCATCGTCAGCGGCAGGAGCGCCAGTTCGTGTCTTTCGTTCGACATCGTTGCGCCGTTGTCTCCGTCTCGCAATGCAACCAGGCCCGCGCTCATCGCTTTTTGACCGGCTGAGTGGCGCCTTTGCTCTCCGGTGCCTTGGCGGAGAGGCAGG
>MHEU01000002.1:18856-26540 GCA_001805245.1 Nitrospirae bacterium RIFCSPLOWO2_02_FULL_62_14
CTCAGGCCCTTGGCGCGGGCTTCAGTGTTGCAGTCCTGCATCTTCTGTTGCTTCGGGGTGAGATCGCCGGCGAGGGCCATGGGCGAGGAGAGCAGCATGAGCAAGGCGATCGCAAGAACCCGTGGCATCAGACGTCCCTTCAGTTGGTTGTGAGGTCAGGCTTTCCGTTGAAGTTATTGGTGCACTCTAGCGCATTTGTGTTTGCTGGGGCAAGATTTGGGATGAAATAACAAAAGGACGGGAGGCAGGGACGGCCTCTGCGCATGAGGTGGGAAGGAAACCAAGAGAACCGGAGCCCTACGAGCGCTTTTCAGAAGGAGGAAAGAATTGAATGGACTTGGTGACGGTCTTGGTCAGCCTGGCCTGCTCTTCCGGGGTGAACGCGAGGAACTTCACCCCGATCTTCTCACCGCGGATATTCGAGACCGTCGCGATCTTCTGTGTGACGCAATTGTCCACGGAGCCGGTCGGGGGAGGGAATTTGAGGCGCAAGAGCTGTCCAATCGTCAGGGTCTGTTGCGACTGGACGGCGCAGCCGCCTTTCGAAATGTCCGTCACCGTTGCCACGGCCACAATCGTTCCACACTCGATGTCGACGGGTACGCTGACGGGGATCCGGGTGGTCTTCCGGCGGTCCTGCGCCTCCTCGGGCTTGGTGATTTCCTGTTGCGTCACCTGGAAGCGAAGCTGGCACGGTTGGCATTCAAAGGTGTAGCTGACGCCGGCTGTTGAGTGCCGGTCGGGTTGGCTCGAGGATTCCGCGGTTGCGACGAGGAGGTTGTTGCAACGCGTGCAATACAGCTTGTTCTGTTTCATCGAGCACCTCAGCCGTCTGAAGCGGGCTTCATCAAAAGCATAGCTCCGGAGAACGGCTAAGGCAAGTCCATTCACGATCTCGGCAAGCCTTCAATATTCATGGGCTGCTGCAAGATAACGGCAAAATAGCGATTCCAAGAGCGTGTTCGGGGCCTGGCTCATGCCCGCTAGATAATGTAGGGGGAAGGCATCAGATTCGGTCTCCTTATCAAGGCTGCAGGGGAATGCCAGCGGTCCGTCAGGGTCTCAGCCAGGCTTTCAGAATCAACACCGTGCCGGACAGGAACAGAAAGACGGAGAAGATGGCACGGTAGCGTTCAGGGCTGAGGTGTACATAGACGAGGTGCTCCATGAAGAAAAATACGCTTACACCGGTAATCATGTAGAAAGCGATCTGCTCGGCCGGCAGGTCGAACGACGGCAGCGAGACGAGCAGCGTCAGAGTTGGAAGAGGGCAAACGTGCCGTAGGAGACGGCCGTGGTGACGCGGGTGACGTCTTTCGAATAATGCTTGTGATGCACGATCGCGGTCAACAGCGAGCCCCCGAGGTTCGTCAGTCCGTGTGTGACGCCCATGAGGATGAAATAGGTCCGCTCATGGCGGACCAGCGAGTCGATCAGGCGATGGACAGGAGGCCAGACGCCCTTGAGCGCTACCACGATCAAAAAGCAGCCGATCAACGGGCCGATGCTGACCTTGGTCCGCGTGACCAGGAAGAGGCATAGCACCATAAACGGGATCGAGAGGAGGAGGATTTTCCTGTAGAACGGGCGGTTGATCTGCCTGCGGTGCCAGCCGACCTGCGCCAGGTTGATGGCCAGTGAAATGGGCAGCAGGATGGTCAGGGCCGTGACGAATTCATAGCCCAGGATCAGGAGGATGGGTGTGCCGAAGAGCAGGACGCAGACACCGAAGAGGGATTGAATCGTTGCGGTGACGACGATCGCGGCAAGAATGTCCCAGTGAATCGGCATCCTCCAGCAGTTACCGGCTGGGCAAGCAGGGATCGCCAGGCGAGAGGGCCAGTTCGCCTGGCGGAGAAACGCCCAGCGCGGTCTCCAGTGCCAGGCAGGCCAGGGTTGAGAGCGTGCCTGGGCCGGCACCGTCCAGCTGCTGCGGGTATCTGGCGGTGGCGCTGAATATCAGCTGGCTTGAAGCAACCTCGATGCCCCGGAGCGCGACGGAGGCGCTGGAAAAGGAGGTCCGCACGGCTCCCGGAAACGGCGTGGAGGTGGTTGTGGTGCTCGCACGATTGACGACATTGGTCTCGACGGCACTCTGGGTGAAGATCACCAGTCCGACGCCGAGCTGTTTAGCCACGCGAATTGCGTGGTGCTCGTCCGCAAACGAGCGGCTGACGCGGATGTTTTCCTTGTCGAACGCCTGTTGGAGTTCCGACGGCTCCATGACGGTGAATCCATTGTTCCGAAGCCACACCACCACCGTATTGGTGACGACAGGACGCAGGCCCCAGACCGCAATGCGTGCGCTTTTCTCCGGGAGCCGCTTGTGGGAGCCGTCGGTGACGATGTGGAGGGGCGAAGAGCAGGAGGGGAGGAGGAAAAAAAAGATGAGAATAAGAACACGCATAAGAAAGACGGCGGATGGTGTTTCCTTATTCCCGCGCATTTTCCCCGCGGAATGCGCGGCCCCAGAGCCTAGAACATACAACCGCACTGGATGGTTTTCTCCGGCGGCGTCAAAAAAAGCAGAAAAGGAGTCCTTCGACTCGCCGCAGGGTGCGCTCGCTCAGGACACCATTCGACCCGCGGGCAGAACAACAAGAGGGATGGCCTGCCATGAGCGAGCGGGGAGCATTCGTAGACACGTGCTCCCCGCGGGTCGAATGGTGCCCCCGACACGAATTGAACGTGCGACCTACGGTTTAGGAAACCGCTGCTCTATCCAACTGAGCTACGGGGGCTCGGTCGATACGATAGCGGAGGTGAGGGGGATTGTCCAGCCGGAGCGTCCGCGCTATTTCCGGTTCGCCTGGTCGCGCTCGCAGCTTTTTTCGGCGAGCTGGCGCTGCCCCGCGGTGGCGTCGCTCGGAATCCGGCTCATGCAGGCGCTCAGGC
This sequence comes from Nitrospirae bacterium RIFCSPLOWO2_02_FULL_62_14, assembly GCA_001805245.1. GTDB lineage: Bacteria > Nitrospirota > Nitrospiria > Nitrospirales > Nitrospiraceae > 2-02-FULL-62-14. The sequence goes on from MHEU01000002.1 coordinate 21,752, forward strand.
TATCCTCAACGGATCCGGCAGCAATGGCCCCGCGGTCTCCGGAAGAAGACGGCGAGCTATAGCCACCATCAGAGGCACAGGCTGCGGTGAAGAGTACGGAGATGGACAGCATCGTCCATGCTCCGGAACGTAGGATTGTCATGGGGGGTTCTCCTTCGTACGGGGATGGTTAAACACGTTGATGGACGGGCAAACTATACGGAGATGACCCGTAAATATCAAGATCGTTTCCAGCCTGCCGGAGGCTAATCGGGGGGCTGGTTCTTCCCCCCGGCAGTCTTGGCAAAGAGTGAATCCTTATCCGGAATCTGGTTCAGCAGATCGGCGCGCGCTTGGAAGATGCCGGTCAGATTGCTGCCCATGGCATACACGAGTCCGCTGGTTTTGTTGCCCAGCACCAGCCGATTCTTGGTTTTGCCGTCCCTGGCTGTGGAGACGAATTCCGCAGCGGGAGAGGAGAGGCCGTAGGGAGCGAGCGGTCCCGGGTCCCTGACGACCCGGAACTCAGCCGGCAGGTCGATCACGCGGGCGACGAACAGGTTGACTGTCTGCTGGTTCAATTCCCTGGTCGGCTGATCCTCCATCATCCATTCGTCGTTCTGATGGATCAGCACGTACCGTTCTCCCCTGGTTTTCACGGACAGCATGGCGATCTGATCCATTTCCATGCCCAGCAGGCGCTTGTCCTGCAGGGTGAAGAGGTCTTTCGTGAAGTCCCGGATGGCCGTGGGGTTTACTTTGTAGATCGGCGCGTCCGGCGCGGTCACGGCATAGGCCTCCCCGCTGGCCGGGTCCGGCTGGTAAAGTTTGACCACATGGTCTGTGCCGCCGATGGTGGCGGTGATCTTGATGAGCGGCTGTCCGAGCCGCGCGGCCAACTTGTCCCGGTCCGCTCCCGCATCCACGAAGGCCAGCGCTTTCAACTCCGCAAGCTTGATCACCAGATTACGGACGGCCGGCTGGTCGGCTTTGGCCTCGATGGGAAAACGGACGCGCCACAGCTTTTTTTCTTTCTCGTCGAACCGTTCCAGCATCACTTCGGTTTTGGGATTGCTCACCCGCAGCCGCTCGATCAGGTCCTGCTGAACCGTCAGCACCTCTTTTCTCCGCAGGCTGGTCAGCGTCCTGTTGAGGAGGATTTTCGGCGGCAGGTCGGTCAACAGCACCTGTTTGTCCGAGGCCCGCATGGCGTAGAGGGTGGATGAAATCGGCCCGATGTCGCCCAGCGACAGCGTTTCCCGGCGGTCGCCCGCGGCAATGGTCAGCATGACGGCAGGTTGCTCCAGGCCGAACGGCGCCAGCGAAGCCGCCTGTTCCTCAATGACCCGGGTGACGGTGCCGAGCAGCAGCGCCCGCAGCAGGTCGCCCACCTCGCGCGCATCGGCGTCAGTTCGAACCGGCGCGGTGATGGTCCAGTTCCGTTTGTCATCCGGGGCCAGGACGATATCGGGCCCGAGGGAAGGACTGTGGACCGTCAGGCCGGTGATGTCGCGTTCCTCAAAGGTCAGGAGTCTCTTGGCCTGTGTATCGGTCCTGAGCTTTTCACGCTCGGCGGGGAATTCGACAAAATAGAGATAGGCGGCAAGCCCGGCCAGCACTGCCGCCATTGTGATCGTCGGCCAAGAGCGCATCATTCGAACTGGTTCAGGTTGAGGTTAAGGTTAAGTGCAGGACACCCGAGGGATGCACGTTCATCTTGCCAACTCCTCAACCTTAGCCTGAACCTCAACCTTCTGGTTCAGAGCCGCCGTCGGCGTCGCCAGGTCATGATGCCCCAAAAGAAAATGATGGCGGGCAGCAGCAGGACCTGGACGTAAAAGAGCGTACGTTCCTGCGCCGGATTGGGCACGAAGGGGCGCATGGCCGGCTCTTTGGGCGTGATGGAGATCAGGTTGCGTTCTTCGGTCAGCCAGCCCATCGCATGCAGCAGGAAATCGGTGTTGCCGGGAAAGTTGACGTAGGCGTTGCTGGCGAACGACGAGTTGCCGACAATGACGACCGCCGGTTGGTGGCGGCCCTCCGCGGCCTGTTGCTTGGGCGTGCTCGCCACCGCCAATGGCAGCGGACCCTTCACGTCGGCCTTGTCATCGAGTTTAAAGGCGCCTCCCTGGGCATTCATCACTGCGCGGCTCTCGGGCGAGGTTTGCGCGAGCGGGATGGCCGACCACGCGCCGGGGCCCGTGTCCTCCAGGACAAGATGGCGCGAGTCCGGAAACAGGACGACGGACGTGAGGTCCTGGGTGATTTCGTGCTCCGTGAAGCGCCGGATCAGCAAAAAATTGATGCCGCCCTGCGCCAGCTTGTCCTTGAAGTCCACGAGCACGCCCTTGCCGGTTTTCACGCCCCAGGGCGCCAACAGGCCGTCCAGATCGGCCTGCGAATTCGGATCCACCATGGCCAGCAGGCGGCCCCCGTCGGCGACATAGCGGCCGATCCGCTCCTGCTCCTCTTTGGTCACGGCGCGGCGCGGGCCGGCCACGACGAGCACCGCCGTGTCGGCCGGCACCGCGGTTTGCTGCAACAGCGTCAGAGTGCCGGTCTCGTAGCCCTGCTTCTCCAGCGCCGCTTTCATGAGCGAGAGGCCGCCCTTGTCCTGGTCATCGATGGCCCGCTCGCCGTGGCCCTCGAGAAAGACGATCCGCTTCTTGTCGTCCTTGGAAACGCGGATGAGGGCGCCCGTTAATTCCGCCTCGGAGGCGGTGGTGACGCGGTTCGTCTGCCCGCCGCTCTCCAGGACCGCCGTGTCCGTGCGCGTGACGCCGAGCTGCCGCGCGAGTCCGGGCCTGCGTTCCGGATCCACGTACTCGATGCGGAGCTTGTCGCTGTGCGAGCGGTAGCTGTCGAGCAGATCCCGGTAGACCGTGAATGTCGGGCTGCGTTCCTGCGAAAAGACCGTGACCTTGACCTCCCGCGTGAGCCCGCGCAGCACGCGGTGGGTCTGCGGCGACAGCGTGAAACGCTGCGTCTCCGAAAAATCCCATTGCTGGGAATGGCGCGCCGCGAGGATGTTCAGAATCACCAGGATGCCGGCGAACAGCGCCACCATCAGCATGCTGTTGGCCCCCATGCGCGTCGAGCGCCTGGCGGAGAAGGCTTTCACCGTTTCGAAATGGAGGACGAAGAACGCGATCAGGCAGATCAGCGCGAGCCCTTCGCAGAGCGACACCAGCCAGAGTTTCTCCGGCGCCAGGCTGTAGGCGATGAGGCCCGCCACGACCAGCGACGCGCCGACTATTCCTATGGTGGGTGCAAAGCGGTTCATAAGCAGGTTCGAGGTGCGAGATTCGAGGTTATTTCCATCGTTGGGACTCCACCACGCGGTGCGTCAGGAAGAGCATGAACAGAACGCCGCAGGCGAAGTAGACCAGGTCTTTGGTATGTACGAGGCCGCGTACGAGCCGGTCGTAGTGTTCGATGAACGCGAAGTACGAGATCGCGTTGCCGGCCGTCGTGTCGCCCAGGATCGCGCCCATCGCGCCCATCAGCCAGACGGACAGGAGGATGCCGAAGCTCAGGAATGCCGCGACGATCTGGTTCTCAGTGACGGCCGAGGCGAAGACGCCGACGGCAAGAAACAGCGCGCCCATCAGCAGGAGGCCCAGATATCCGGTGAACACCGGCGCCCAGTCGAAACTGTTGAACATGGCGAGCACCACCGGCACGACGCCGGTCAGGACCAGCATGCCCAGGTAGATCAGGAACACGGCCACGAACTTTCCCGCCACGATGTGGTTGATGCTGACCGGGGAGGTCATCAACAGTTCAAAGGTCTTCATTTTACGCTCTTCCGCGAAGACGCGCATGGTCAGGACCGGCAGCACGAGCAGCAGGATAATCGCCGTACTGTAGAAGGTCGGGCGGAAGACGAGATCGTTCAAGTTGATTTTTGCCGCCATGCCCTGGATCTGCATCAGCCGGATGGCCTGGCTGCCGGCGTTCACCACCGCGATGTAGGACAGCACGCCGAAGATCACCAGGAACACGGCGCCCACGACATAAATAATGGGGGAGGTGAATGCCGAACGAAGCTCCTTCGCGACGATGGCCTGGGCCGGCGTCATGCGCGGGCCTCCTGCGACGCGTCGCCGCCGGCTCGTTCGCCCATCCCTTCTTCGTGCTGCGTGAGGCGGAGGAAGACGTCTTCGAGCGTCATCGAGATGGTTTTCAGCTCCAGCAGGCCCCAGCCGCCGGTGACGACGAATCGGGCAATGTCGTCCCGCAGGTCGCGGCCGAGGGCGCATTCCACCAGGTACGCGCCGCCGTTCTCCGGCGCGAAGACGCTGATGATGCCGGGGATGCCGCGCAGGCGGTCCGCAAAGTCTGGCGGCGGCGTTTTGACCGTGAGGCTGATTTTTTCCGACTGGCGCAGCCGGGCGGAGAGATGCTCCGGCGTATCCACGGCGACGATCCGGCCTTCGTTGATGATGACGACCCGCTGGCAGACCGCCGTGGCCTCCGGCAGGATGTGCGTGCTGAGAATGACGGTGTGCGAACCGGCCAGGCTTTTGATCAGTTCCCGGATTTCGATGATCTGCTTGGGATCGAGGCCGACGGTCGGCTCGTCGAGTATCAGCACCGGCGGATCGTGCAGGAGCGCCTGCGCCAGGCCCACCCGCTGGCGGTAGCCGCGGGACAGATTGGCGATCAGACGGTGGTGCACGTCGCCAAGGGAGACCTGTTCGATGACGAGCGGCATCCGTTCGCGCAGGGTGGCGCCCTTCATGCCTTTGAGCCGTCCCACGAAGGTCAGGTATTCCGAGACGGTCAGTTCCTGATAGATCGGCGGGGT
>MHEU01000002.1:26593-33059 GCA_001805245.1 Nitrospirae bacterium RIFCSPLOWO2_02_FULL_62_14
AGGTAGCCGATGCGCGCTTTGACTTCCTGCGGCTGCTCGTTGCAGTCGAACCCGGCCACCGTCGCCGTGCCTTCGGTGGCCGGCATGAAGCAGGTCAGGATGCGCATGGTGGTGGTTTTGCCGGCGCCGTTCGGGCCGAGGAACGCCAGGACCTCCCCCTTGTTGACGGAGAACGTCACGCGTTCGATGGCGGTTCGATCGCCGTACCGCTTGGTGATGTGTTGAACGTCAATCATGCGAGAGGCCAACCCGCATTATTCATGAGGGTTCGTGGCGAAACCGCCCAGACGCTACGCGAGACGGGCGTGCGGAGCCCGGGGACTGACACGCTTCCCCGCGTCTGCGCGAGGTGTCTGTCCCCTTTCGAACCGGGACAGGCACCGTCGGGGACGACGGAGCCAGTCCCCACCAGTCTGTCGAGGCCGCGAGGGGCGAGCCCGTCCGCTTGGATGCGGCAAGCCTGCATCCAGGCTTGTCGCAGCGGCGTATCGGCGGTTGTAGTAGAAGCCGTCATGAATAATGCGGGTTAAGCGAGTGGATAATAACTACCGTTTTTCGGTCCGTCAAGGGACGGCTGTGGAGGAGGCCGGGCAAATCTGTTATAGTCGCGCCATATTTCTGGTGCAGCGATCATTCTTATTCATTGAGGCCGGTGCTCAAGGAGGGTCTTGTGGATAGACGCATATGGGCCGTTGTTGCGGGTCTCTGGCTGTTGACGGTCACCGGCTGTGCCGGCAAGGGCGAGGTGGTCATGCTGAACCTGCACGCAGCCCCCCCGGCCGGGGCCCCGAAGGTGGAGCTTCCTGCCGACACCATCGTCGTCGTGGCAGACTTCGAGGACGGGCGGTCCAACAAGCAGCGCGTGGGGGCCCGACTCCATCAGGCCGGAGGCGAAACGGTCTTCAACGTGCCCGACGGGAAAGTCGGCGCGGTGGTGGCGCAGGTGGTGGCCGACTATCTCAAGAAGCGGGGCTGGCGTGTCGAGCTGGCCAGGCCGGTTGCCGGGACCTCCCCCGACAACGGACCGCAGGTGACAATTTCGGGCCGGATCGTGGATCTCTCAGCTAACGCCGCCAGCGCGTTCGGCTCGACGAAGATCACGGCGTCGGCGAAGATCATCATTGAGGCCATGAATGCGGAAGACGGAAGCATTGTCCGGATGACTCTCAGCGGCGCCGGCACCCAGACGGTCGCCGTGTTTGATCCGGAGGATGCCGCGGATCTGCTCAGCGGGGCGCTGTCGGAAAGCCTGGAAAAATTCGTGACGGAGACAAAGATCGAGAAGAAGATGCTGCGGTTGAAGCCGTGATCCGTTACCGTTTCTCCGCCGGGGAACTGTCGAGGGAACCTGTGTTCTCCACCCGGTCATTGTCCAGCATGGCCCGGCCGATCACTCCGACCGCCGGCACGTACGCGAGCACGCCCATGAGCACGCCCCGCACGACTTCGTCACATCGCTGAACGACGATGCGCGGTTGCTGGAGCGGAAGCGCGTTCTCAAGCCACGCACGTTTTGCCTTTTCCGCGACCTCGCGATAGAGTGGGCGTCATGACGGTCACTTCCGATGACATCGAACGGCTTGTCCGGGCGGAGCATTGGGACCCCTTTGCGCTCCTCGGCCCCCAGCCGGCCGGCGACGGGACGGTGGTGCGGGTATTTCTGCCGGAAGCTGCGAAAGTGGTGCTGCTGCCTGACGGAACGGGCGAGCGGGCGATTGTGATGCGGCCCGCGCATGATGCCGGCCTGTACGAAGCCCGGCTGCCTCAGGGAGCGCCCCCGCGCTACCGGCTTCGGGTGACGGACCGGCAGGGCAATGTGTCGGAACGTCACGATCCCTACGCCTTTCCTCCGCTCCTCTCCGAATTCGATCTGCATCTCTTCAGCGAAGGCCGGCTCTACCAGGCGTATGACAAGCTGGGCGCGCATGTGCATACGATGGAAGGTGTGACGGGCGTGCGCTTTGCCCTGTGGGCGCCGAATGCCCTCCGGGTCAGCATCGTCGGCGATTTCAACGGCTGGGACGGGCGACGCCATGCGATGCGCAGCCGGGGAGCGTCCGGCCTGTGGGAACTCTTTCTCCCGGAACTGCCCGAGGGCACGCTCTATAAATATGAGATCCGTCCGCGGGACGCCGATGCGGCCTTTCTCAAGGCTGATCCCTACGCCTTTGCCGCCGAACTCAGGCCCAAGACGGCGTCGGTCGTCTGCGATCTCTCGAAATATCACTGGAGCGATCGGGCGTGGATGGACGAGCGAGGCCGTCGCGACCATCTTGCCGCGCCGGTGTCAATCTATGAAGTCCATCTGGGCTCGTGGGCGCGCGTGCCGGAAGAGGACAATCGCTGGCTGACCTATCGCGAGCTGGCGGCCAGGCTGATTCCCTATGTGAAGGAGCTGGGCTATACCCACGTCGAGCTGATGCCCGTCACCGAGCATCCCTTCGACGGATCGTGGGGCTACCAGACGACCGGCTATTTTGCGCCGACCAGCCGCCATGGTCCGCCGGAGGAGTTCATGGCGTTCGTGGATGCCTGCCATCAGGCGGGCATCAGCGTCATCCTCGACTGGGTGCCGTCGCATTTCCCGGACGATCCGCACGGGTTGGCCTGGTTCGACGGCACGCAATTGTATGATCATCAGGATCCGCGCCTCGGCTACCATCCGGAGTGGCACAGCCGCATTTTCAATTTCGGCCGCGTAGAGGTGCGCAACTTCCTGCTCAACAGCGCGCTGTTCTGGCTGGAAAAGTATCACGTGGACGGACTGCGCGTGGATGCGGTGGCATCCATGCTCTACCTGGATTACTCCCGGCAGCCCGGCGAATGGATTCCCAACCGGTACGGCGGCCACGAAAATCTGGAGGCGATCGAGTTCCTGAAGGAGTTCAACGTTGTCGTGCACCGGGAATACCCGGGGGCACTCACCATCGCCGAGGAATCCACGGCCTGGCCCGGCGTCTCGCGCCCGACCTATGCGGGCGGGCTGGGGTTCAGCCTGAAATGGAACATGGGGTGGATGCACGACATGTTGCGCTATTTCAGCCTCGATCCGGTCTACCGCAAGCACGAGCACAGCCACATCACGTTCGGACTGCTGTATGCCTTCACCGAGAATTTCGTGCTGGTGCTCTCGCACGACGAAGTGGTTCATGGCAAGGGTTCGCTGCTCGACAAGATGCAGGGCGATCTGTGGCAGAAGTTCGCCAACCTGCGCGCGCTGTACGGCTACATGTACGGGCATCCGGGCAAGAAAATGCTCTTCATGGGCGACGAGTTCGGCCAGTGGCGCGAGTGGAACCATGATGTCAGCCTCGAGTGGCACCTGCTCGAGTATGCCTCGCACCGGGAGCTCCGGCAGTGGGTGTGCGACCTGAACCGGCTGTACCGGGCCGAGCCGGCGCTCCACGAAGTGGATTTTGAGTGGACCGGCTTCCAATGGATCGACTTCAACGATACCGACCAATCCATCGTCGCCTTTTTCCGCCGCGCCAGGCGCGAAGACGAGATTGTCGTCTGCGCCTGTAATTTCACGCCGGTGCCGCGGCATGGCTACCGCATCGGTGTGCCGGCGCCGGGCCGGTACCTGGAGCTGCTGAACAGCGATGCGGCCGTCTATGGCGGCGGGAATGTCGGCAATTTCGGAGGTGTGGAGGCCGAACCAGTATCCTGGCACGGCTATCCCTATTCAATATCGTTGACTCTCCCTCCGCTTGGGGTGGTGTTTCTCAAGCCCGGTTGATTGCCGTCCTGCCAGCGGGCTTGACTTCCCAGGGCCTTCCCCCGTATAGTACGGCCACTTCATTCATCTTCACCGATACCCTCAGCTCGCGGTTTCCTGATTCAGTTGCCACAAGATGTAGGGTGGGCTCAGGTCGCATAGACTAGCCATAGGGGTATATGCGGTGACGAGAAAGCATCAGGGAGGGCGATTGTGAATAGACAACGAAGGGTCAGGCAGGCGTGGGCGCTTGTGCTCGCGTGCGGAGTTTCCGTCAGCGCCTGTACGGTTCTGCCCAAGGGCCAGGCCGATCTGGATGTCAGCATTAAGGAGCGTGGAATAGCCTCGTGGTATGGCGAGGATTTCCATGGGTGGATGACCGCCAACGGGGAAATCTACGACATGGAGGCGTTCACGGCTGCTCACCGGACGTTGCCGCTGGGAACGTGGGTTCTTGTGACCAACGTTGAAAACGGAAGGCAGGTTCGCGTGCGGGTCAACGACCGGGGACCCTATCTCTATGGCCGCGTGCTGGATCTGTCTCTTGCCGGCGCCAGGATGCTGGATATGGTGGATAGCGGTGTAGCCGCTGTTCAAATCGAAGTGGTGGGGGATCAAAGCGCAGGGCTTGTCTCCGCCGCCGATTTAATGCCGTTTCCGGTTGTGACGACGACCGCCAGCACCAGGGAGGATGACTCGTTCCTGACGCACCCCCGCCGCGTGCGTGCCGTGCGGACACTCCCCAATGATCTCTGGCGGCAGCGGCGTCTCCGGCGCGCGGCGGATTTTCAGGCCGCTGAGCGCCGCGCCTATTCGGTTGCCTCGCTCCAGATCCCCTGATCGGACCGTCCCAAAGTCATCACGTCATAAAGTCGTAAAGTCTTCCGGGCGGAGGACTTTCAGACATTCGGACTTTTCGACTTTCGACTTCCTCGAATTGACAGGCCGGAGGAGTCTCGACTACACTGCAGTCGCCCGTGTGAGCGTTCTGCTTGCGCGGGCCGATGTGTGTTCAGTCCTAACGTGAGGAGTGTGCGGCAATGGCCAAGAAGAAGAAAGTCCCGCTGACGGATCAGGAAGCGAGGCTGAAAAAGAAAGTGACGGAGAAACGCGGCAAGCTGGAGAATCCAGAAGGCGCCGCGCCGTTCCGTAAATTGCACAAACGGTTGAAACGCATCCAGCGTCTGCGGCGCCGGCTGGCGACCCGGAAGCAGCATGCGATGGGGAAGAAGAAAGCCGACGCGGCTGCGAAGCCTGCCGCTCCGGCCGCCTGAGCCGGTACCGCCCGACGAAAAGATCGTCCATGACCAAACAACCCGAACAGCCGGAACAGCCGGAACAGCCGGAACAGCCGGAACAGCCGGAACAGATTGACGAGTTTTCCATGTCCGACGCGCCGGAAGCGAGCGACGCCCTGGCCGACCGGATGTCGGATGCGCTGGCTATCTCCCCCGAGCAGCCGCCCGCCGATGCGCCCGCCGCAGAAACCGTCCTCGAAGAAGAAAAGGTCAAGGACGAGATCGACATTCAGGTCGATCTCCTGAAGGACTCCGACTGGACCGTCCGCCGCGAGGCCGTGGTGACCCTCGGCGAGATGGGCGACGAGCGCTGCGTCGTCCCGCTTGTGAATGTCTTGCGCGACGGCGACTGGCAGGTCCGTGAAGCTGCCGTCGAAGCGCTGGGGCAGGTCGGCTCGCCCGCGGTCGAGTATCTCGTCAAGATGCTGCGGGATTGGGACATCCGCAAGTCTGCGATCCGCTGCCTCGGCAAAATCAAGGATGAACGGGTGCTCGATCCTCTGATGCAGCAACTGCATCACGACGAGTTCAAGGACGACGCCACCGAGGCGCTGGTCGAACTGGGTGCGCCGTCAGTGGAACGGCTGGTGGGGGCGCTGAAGGACAAGGACGAAATGGTCCGCAAGCAGGCGATCATCGCGCTGGGGCGCATCAAGGATGCCGCCGCCATCGATCCGTTGATCGAGATGCTGAAAGATCCGGATTGGTTTTCCCGGCTGACCGCCGCGGCCGCCCTGGAGAAAATCGGCGACGAGCGCGGCCGCCTGGCCATCAAACCTCTGATGAAGGATCCGGATATGGTCGTGCGGATGAGGGTCGAGCGGATTCTGGCGGCGTGGAAAAAGAATCAGCAAACGGCAAACGCCTAGTCTTCTTCGTTATTTCTCCAGCAGCGCATCGAGCTCCTTCTGAATCTCGCCCATTTTCTCCCGGCTGACCGTCTTTCCTTTCGACATCTCTTGTTCGACTCCTTTGATTTTTGAGGCCAGAGCCTTGGCTTTGGCGGCCTTTCCACTGTCCTCTCCGGCCAGGCCTGCCTGCTCCAGGTGGGAGACGGCTTCGGCCAGTTCCTTCGCGGCGTCTCCGAAGTTTTTCTCGTTGAGATCGCTTCGCGCCTCGAGCAGCCGCTCCTTCGCATCCACGACCCCTTGACGGTACCGCAACGCGCGTTCGAGCCCCTGCGAGGTGTCGATGACGTTGCGTGAGAGGTCCTTGGTCGTGTCCACCATCTCGGAGGAGAGCTCCTTGACGGCTTTTCTGACCTCGGCCGGGCGTTGCCCGGTGTAGTAGCCCAGCAGGAATACGCCGCCCAGCAGCACTGTGACGCCGAGTATTTTCAACATGGGGTTCCTCTTCTGGCCCTGATTATTCATGAACAGTTCTGCTGCACACGCGGATACGCTACTGCAACGGGCATGCTCGCCGCTCGCTCGGTCAACGTACTGCAGAG
>MHEU01000002.1:33078-38906 GCA_001805245.1 Nitrospirae bacterium RIFCSPLOWO2_02_FULL_62_14
GGCCACGGACTCGCGCCCGCCGAGCTTGCCGATGGCCCGCGCCGCCATCAGGCGTGGTTGCGGCTGCTGATCCCGGAGCAACGCTTCGACAACCATCAGCGCCTTGCGGTTTCCCGACGAGGCCACCGCCTGCGCCGTCGCGCCGCGGACAGAGGGGTCCGGATGTTTCGCCAGGTCGGCCGCCAGCAGCACGGCTTCGGGGTCGCCGATCCGCAACAATCCTTCCACCGCGCCCACGCGAACCAATTCGACCGGATCGCGGGCCGCCTGCCGGAGCACCGGCCGGCTCTCCGCCAGCTTGAGCCGGCCGAGGCTGGCCGCCGCGATGCTGCGGACGCGGGAATCGTCGTCCTCCAGCGCATGAAGCAGCGCCGGTTCTCCCTTCGGGTTGCCGAGTTCGCCCAGGGCTCCGACGGCGAAGGCGCGCACGGACGGCTCCGGATCGTACACGGATTGGCTGAGGATCGGCAAGCTGGCGGGACGCTTCAATTGTCCGAGCGCGCCCACCGCCGCCATGCGGAGTTCCGCATCGGGCAGGGTGGCCTCTCCGGCGATCTCGTCGACGGCGTCCGCCTGTCCCATGCGGACCAGCGCGGCCAGCGCAAAGATATGCAGGACGCCTTCTTCTGACTTCGACAGGCGCGTGATCAGTGGGCGAAGGCTCGCATCGGTGTTTTTCCCCAGCGCGTTCAGCGCGGCAATGCGGACGGACGGCGCGGGGTCTTCCAGCGCGCGCACGAGCGATGGCGTCCTGGCGGAAGACCCGGCCCGCGCCAGCCCTTCGGCAGCCCGGGCGCGGACCATGACCGACGAATCCAGCAGGCCGTCTTCGAAGAGCGTGACGGCATCGCGCGGCGCGATGTCGGCCAGCGCCAGATAGGCGGCAATGCGGAGATGCTCCTGCGGATCGCGCACGTGGCGGGTGATGACCGCACGCGCCAGGTCCCGAAGCAGGCCGGTCTCGTCCGGTTTCCCCGGCGGCACGAGCCGCGCGTAGAAGGCGAGCGCGGTCTCGGGACGTCCGATGCGCAGGGCGCTGCGGACGCCGGCACGCCACACGTCGGGAGGAAGCGGCTGTTCGGCGGGCGTTTTTTCCAGCAGGCGGACCACGTCGTCGAACCGGTCCTGCTTGAATGCCTTCAGCGTTTCTTCCCGGAGCGAGGGACGGGGGGAGTCCTGCCGCGGCGGTGCGGCGGGCAGGGGCGATGCGAGATACAAGCCGAGCCCGCAGCTGACGGCGATGGCCAGGATGCGCGCGCGCATGGAAATTACCAGCGGGGAGTGGTCGGGGAGGCAGCCGGCGCGTAGAGGTGGTCCATGTATTCCTTCACCATCCGGCGGGTACAGAACCGCGGCGCGACCGTGCGGACGGTGTCCTTGACGATCTGGAGCCAGCCGCGCGGAATGCCGTCGCGGTCCCGGTCGTAGTAGAGCGGAACGATGTCGTGCTCCAGCAGGCGGTAGAGATGTTCCGCATCGTGCATGTCCTGGGTGTGGGAGTCGCCGAGATGGTCCGACGGCGGAATGGCCCATCCGTTCGCGCCGTCGTAGCCTTCCTTCCACCAGCCGTCCAGCACGCTCAGGTTCGGCACGCCGTTGAGCGCGGCCTTCTGCCCGCTGGTGCCGCTGGCTTCCATCGGCGGGCGCGGTGTGTTCAGCCAGACGTCCACGCCCCACACCAGATATTTCGCCATGTGCATGTCGTAATCCTCCACGAACGCGACGTGCCCGCCGAGGTCGTGGTCTTTGCAGAACGCATAGATCTGCTGGATGAACTGACGGCCCGGCTCATCGGCCGGATGGGCCTTTCCTGCGAAGATGAGCTGTACGGGACGCCAGCGGTCATGCATCATCTGCTGGAGCCGGGTCAGTGTGCTGAAAATAAGCGTGGCCCGCTTGTACGTGGCAAAGCGCCGCGCGAAGCCGATCGTCAGGGCTTCGGGATCGAGGAGCGTGCCGCTGGCCAGGACTTGATGGGGCTGCATGCGTCCCTGCATCCACGCCGCGCGCGCCCGTTCGCGGATGAAGCTCATCAGTTTTCGCTTCAACATCTGGCGGACCGCCCAGAGCTCGCCGTCGGGAATGTCGGTGACGCGGTGCCAGATGGCCGGGTCGTCCGCCCGTTCGGCCCAGTCGGGGGCGAGGTGCTTGGCGTAGAGCTGGTTCAATTCGGGCGAGATCCAGGTCGGCGCATGGACGCCGTTCGTGATGCTCCGGATCGGCACGTGGTCTTCTTCCAGGCCGGGCCAGAGGCAGCGCCACATGGCGCGGGAGACGCGGCCGTGTTCGCGGCTGACGGCGTTGACGTGTCCGGCCAGCCGCATGGCCAGCGCCGTCATGTTGAAGCCGGCGGCTGGATTGTCCGGGTGGGCGCCCAATTGCAGGAACGTTTCGCGCGTCAGGCCGAGCTGTTCCCAAAAGCCGGCGAAGTACTGCTCGATTTGCGGGAAGGAAAAGACGTCGTGGCCGGCGGGCACCGGCGTGTGGGTGGTGAACACGGTGCTCTGGCGCACGATGTCCGCGGCGTCGGCATGGGAGCGCCCGGCCTGCACCATCTCCCGTATCCGCTCCAGCATCATGAAGGCGGAGTGTCCCTCGTTCGCGTGCCACACGGCGGGCGACAGGCCGAGCGCGCGGAATACCCGCACGCCGCCGACGCCCAATAGAATTTCCTGCCGCAGGCGGACATTGTGATCTCCGCCGTAGAGCCGCGCGGACAGCTCCCGGTCCCACGGCTGGTTGTCCGGGACGTCGGTATCCATGAGGTACAGCGTCACGCGCCCGACGCGGATCTTCCACACGATGGCCACGATCGTGTGGTGGTCCATCTGCACGGCGATCTGACAGGGCTCGCCTTCCGGCGTCAGGGCCCGCTGGATGGGCGACTCGAGTCGGCTGAAGGGCTCGTATTCCGCCTCCTGCCAGCCGTCGGCGGACATCCGCTGGTGAAAGTAGCCTTGCGGGTACATGAAGCCGAGGCCGACGAACGGGATGCCGAGGTCGCTGGCTTCCTTGCAGTGATCGCCGGCCAGGACTCCGAGGCCGCCGCTGTAGATCGGCACCGAGCTGTGCAGCCCGAACTCGGCCGAAAAGTAGGCGACCGTGCTCTGGACCAGTTGGGGATAGCGGCCTGCCACCCAGGTTGTCGACGAACCCATGTAGTCATCATAGGCTTTGAGCACGGAGGAGTAGAGGCGGATGAAGACGGGATCATCATTGAGCTCCGCCAGCCGCTCCGGCTTCAGGTTGTGGAGCAGTCTGACGGGGTTGTGGTGAGACAGGCGCCAGAGCGTCGGATCGATCGTCTCGAACAGCCGGCGCGCGCTGGGCTCCCAGCTCCACCAGAGATTGTAGGCGAGCTCTTGCAAGCGGGTGAGTTCGCCCGGCAGGTTGGATGGGAACTGTTCGTTCGGTGAACGCTCGCTCATCTAGGCAGTTCCTCCTTGGTGGTGCCAGGCAGTCCACTCCGGCGAGAAGGCGACGGAGGCATACCGGGTTCCCAGAATTTCCGCGACCCGATTCATCAGCTTGTTCAGTTCCTGCGCCTGATCGGGCGTCAGATCCTGGCGGAAGCGGGGGTGCAGGCCCCAGCGGGTTTCAATTTCCTCACCCTGGATCGTGGACATGACGCTGATCAGCTTGATCTCATTCCCCGTTTTGCCCTCAGGCGCAGGAGCGACCGGCGCCGCCGTCGTTGCCTGGCCCTGGGCTATCCCTGCCGTGGCTGATTCGAACAGGGACTTCATGGCGGGAATGACCGCGCTGCCGCAGAGCGTGGCGGCCGAGATCACCATGCCGCTGCCCTGCGTGCCCATCAGATGCGCGATCTCTTCGCCGAAGGCCTTGAAGTACTCGTCCTTCTGCTTGCTCTCCTCGGTCGCCATGAACTTGAACCGTTCGTAGCGCTGCCGGCTCTGCGCGACGGTCTGGCCGATCGCGAGCACGACCTCCATCTCGTCGGTATCGGGCCCCAGCGCCGGCGCGAGCACGTTCTTGAGTTGCTGGGTGACGGCGTCTTCCAGGCCGTCCATGAAGACCGGCTGATCTTTCAAGGGAATATAAAGCGCCGACAGCCGATCGGCCAGATTGAACAGCAGTTGGAGAAATTCAAGATAGATTTCCCATTCGCCGGATTTCTTGATTTTCATGGCCTGTTCGGGCGCGCTGCGTTTGACCATCGTGACGGACTCGCCTGACACGGCGACCATCAACGCGGCCAGATCGCGCAGAACGCCGGCGTAGGGACCCTGTGATGCGGACATCGGTTGTCTCCGAAAATAAGAACCATATTATATACAAGTCCACTCCGGTCTTCCACTCCAATACGCAACAAATAGTGGGTGAGGGTAGAGCGTTGCGCTAAGGGCTGGGGTATGTTATACAGCCGCGTTTCCGAACGCTGGTTCAATCCGGAAGAATTCCATGGAGCGGGAGATCAAACCCTACATCTTAAAACGGTCGGCGGAGGAGTCCCAGCCGGCCAGGCTGTCGCTGGACTACGCGGCCGCGCTGAACCCGCAGCAGCTGGCGGCGGTGACGGCCGCCGACGGGCCCTCGCTCGTGATCGCCGGCGCCGGGAGCGGCAAGACGCGCACGCTCATCTATCGCGTGGCCTATCTCATCGACAAAGGTGTCGATCCGACTTCGATTCTATTGTTGACGTTCACGCGCAAGGCGGCGCAGGAGATGCTGCAGCGGGCCGGGCTGCTCATCGGTGCGCGCAGCGAAAAAGTCGCCGGCGGGACCTTCCACTCCGTGGCCAACATGCTCTTGCGCCGCTACGGGCGGCCGATCGGGCTGGAGCCGGGGTTCACGATCCTGGACCGGGGCGACGCCGAGGATTTGATCGCGCTGGTCCGCAACCAGCTCGGGCTCAACGAAAAGGACAAGCGGTTCCCGCGCAAGGGGACGATCGCGGAAATCTTCAGCAAATGCGAAAACACGCTGTCCAGCCTGGAGGACGTGCTGCTCGGCGAGTTCGTCCACTTCGCGGAGCATCTGAACGATCTCGAAAAACTGAAGAAGGCCTACGTGGCGGCCAAACGGCAAAAGCAGCTGCTGGACTACGACGATCTGCTGGCCAAGCTGCGGGAGTTGCTGAGCGGGCATGAGCCGATGCGGCAGGCGATCTCGCAGAACTTCCGCTACATTCTCGTGGACGAATATCAGGACACCAATCGCCTGCAGGCCGACCTGGTCCGGAAGCTGGCCGCGACGCACGAGAACGTGATGGCCGTGGGCGACGACGCGCAATCCATCTATGCGTTCAGGGGCGCCACGTTCCGGAACATCATGGATTTCCCCACGCTGTTTGCGGGCACGACGGTCTACAAGCTCGAAGAAAATTATCGCAGCACGCAGCCGGTTCTGAATCTCGCCAACGAAATCATCCAGGGCGCGACCGAAAAATATTCAAAGCATCTCTTCACGCGGAAGCTCGACGGGCCGCTGCCGGCGCTGGTGCAGGCGGCAGGCGAAAATGCCCAGTCGCGGTTCATCGCGCAGCGGATTCTGGAGTTGCGCGAAGAAGGCGTTCCGCTGGATGAAATCGCCGTGCTCTTCCGTTCCAGCTTCCATTCGTTCGATCTGGAAATCGAGCTGTCGCGACGGAACCTGCCGTTCGTGAAGCGCGGCGGGTTCAAGTTCATCGAGACGTCCCATGTGAAGGATCTGCTGGCGCATCTCCGGGTGATCGAGAATCCGCTCGATGCGGTGAGCTGGAACCGCCTGTTGATGCTGGTGGAGGGGGTCGGGCCCAAGAAGGCGCAGGATTTGATCGCGTCATTTGTGAGGAGCAATCAGCCGCTGGCGGCGCTGCGGGACGTGAG
>MHEU01000002.1:38927-42186 GCA_001805245.1 Nitrospirae bacterium RIFCSPLOWO2_02_FULL_62_14
ACAGGTCAACGAGGTCTATCGCTATTACCTGCCGATCCTCAAGGAGCATTACGACGATTATCCGAAACGGATGCGCGACCTGGAACATCTCTATACGATTGCCGAGCGGTACGGGAAACTGAACGACTTCCTGGCCGATCTGGCGCTGGAGCCGCCCGATGAAAGCGTGGCCGATGTGGAAGCGGGCGATCGCGACGACGAACGTCTGGTGCTCTCCACCATACACTCCGCCAAGGGGCTGGAATGGCAATGCGTGTTCCTGATCTGGACCGTGGACGGCCGGTTTCCCTCGGCCTATTCGTTCACGTCGGAAGAGGAACTGGAAGAGGAGCGGCGGCTGTTCTATGTGGCGGTGACACGCGCAAAAAAGCATCTTCATCTGACGTATCCGGTCAATGTCTACGATAAGGCGACGGGGTCGGTTCTGTCGAAACCCTCGCGATTTCTCGACGCCGTACCCTCATCCATGTTAGATACATGGGCATTAATAGAGGAAAGAGGGCATCATTATTGGGATTCATAGCGCGCATGCATGATGCGCGCCGGGCCGCCCGGGTTGATCCCTTCTCGCTGTCTCGACCATACACAGCCCTGCATATTCAACGGGTGCGCATTAATGAGGAAGGATATCCTCGTGTCCCTGATTAATCGATTGGCAGTTGCATGTCTCATCATGGCGGCGGCCGCGCCGGTTTGGGCGGAGGCGCCGCCGCCGGCAGCCGACCTGACGCGGCTGCCACTAGCCGCGCTGATCAGCGAGTCCGAGGAATTGGGCCTTCCCACCAAGTTTCTCAGGGATCTGCCGTCGGATTTCGTCACCGTGACCTTCGAGGACCTCCATCGGTGGGCGGCGGAATATCATCCGGAAGAGCACCACATGATTTTGAACCGGGCCCTGTCCTTCAATCAGGCGGCAGGGACGCTGCGCCCCCTGACGAAGATGACGGCCCTCGAAGTCGGCAACCTGTATCACGAGCTGTATCACGCCTACATGGATTATCTCGAAGCGAAGCCGCCCGATCAGGGCACCGACGGTGAACTCCTGCTGGCCGCGGCGCGGGAGCTGCAGAAGTGCCGCTATGCCGAAGTGAAAATCACGCCTGTCCTGCAGAAGCGGACGTCCACCGAAGTGCGGTATTTATCCGAGCGCGAAGCCTGGGAAACCCAGCATGAAACCTGGGGCGTCTTTGTCGGCTGGGCCGTCTGGACCAAGCTCGAATTGATTGCGTCCCGCGGCAAGTCGGGCCTCGTGACGGAGGGCTGGCTCAAGCGCCTGAAGAAAGCCGATCACGACGCTATTCTCGTCGGATACTATGAGCCGGAAGACCAGAACGAACGCAAGCTGGCGCAGAAACGCTATCTCGCACCGGCCTACCGTATCCTGCCGCAGGAAATTCGCACGATTATGGTGTTGTTGTTCGGAGAGCCGGTCGATGCAGCCGACCGTGCCGTGACGGCCGTGCAGCCGTCCTCACCCAAGAACGCCCCCGTCCCCTCCGTCTGCAAGCCCTAAATTCCGCCCGCGCCATCTTCGGATTCGCTTGATTCTGCCTTGACTTACGTGCCCATCGGACAGTACACTTGCCGATAAACTTTTTCAGTCTTTTTGCGAAGATCGGAGCGTTTGGACAATGCTCGATACGCTCAGCCGGAAGTTCGACCAGATTCTGAAAACACTCCGCGGTCACGGGGTGTTGACGGAGCAGAACATCTCCGAGGCGCTGAAAGAGGTGCGGCTGGCGCTGCTCGAAGCGGACGTCAACTTCAGGATCGTCAAGGACTTCATCGAGCGCGTCCGGGTCAAAGCCGTCGGGCAGGACGTGCTGCAGAGCCTCGCGCCGGGGCAGCAGGTCATCAAGATCGTCTGGGACGAACTGCGCGACTTGATGGGGCATGAGCAGTCCGGCGTGAAGCTGGCGTCCGAACCGCCAACGGTGATCATGATGGTCGGCCTGCAGGGCGCCGGCAAGACAACGACCTGCGGCAAACTGGCGAGGCTGTTCAAGAATCAAGGCAAGCGGGTGCTGCTGGTGGCCGCTGATCCGCGCCGCCCCGCGGCAGTGGAGCAGCTGGCGAGCCTCGGCGCCACGCTGGATGCGCCCGTGCACCGGGCAGTCTCGGCGCAGGCGGATGTTGCGCAGACGTGCCGGGACGGTGTTGCGCGCGGGTGCGAGCAGGGCTTCGATGTGGTCGTGTTGGACACGGGCGGGCGTCTGCACATTGACGATGCATTGATGGGCGAGCTGGCGGCGGTCAAGCAGGCCGTCACGCCGCATGAAGTACTGCTCGTCGCCGACGCCATGACGGGGCAGGATGCCGTCACCATGGCGGAGCAGTTCGAGAGCAAGGTCGGGCTGACCGGCGTGATCCTGACCAAAGTGGAGGGCGACGCGCGCGGCGGCGCGGTGCTCTCGATCCGGGCCGTGACCGGCAAGCCGGTCAAGTATCTGGGTGTCGGCGAGAAGCTGGAGGCGCTGGAACCCTTCCATCCGGACCGGATGGCGTCGCGCATCCTGGGCATGGGTGACGTGCTGTCGCTCGTCGAACGGGCACAGGAGGCGTTTTCGAAGGAGCAGGCCGAATCGTTCCAGAAAAAACTGACGTCGAAAACCTTCACGCTGGAGGATTTTCGCGACCAGATCGGACAGGTGAACAAGGTCGGCTCGATGGAGGAGATTCTCGGCATGCTGCCGGGCGGGCAGCGGCTCAAGGACATGGCGGGTGGCGGCGGAATGCCTGAGCAGGAGATTGCCCGGACCGTTGCGATCATCAATTCGATGACGCCGCGGGAGCGCCGGGACCATACCGTCCTCGGCGGCAGCCGGAAAAAGCGCATCGCGCGCGGCAGCGGGACCAGCGTGCAGGATGTGAATCGCCTGATCAAGCAGTTTCTGGGCGCCCGCACGATGATGAAGGCTGTGTCGGGCGGCGGCGGGAAGCGGCAACTCGCGCAGATGCTGCGCTCGTTGTGAGGTGGCAGGATGCTGAAAATGGCCCCCAGCTTTGTTCTCGGTCGCTCCGACCCCTCAACGTACTTCGAAAGTACGCCTCGGGGCCTTTGCTCCCTGCGGCCGCGCTGGATGACCATTTTGAGCATCCTGATTTTGAACTCGTTCGTTAACTTGTAAGGAGGATACAGTGGCGGTTCATTTACGGTTGTCGAGAGGCGGACGGAAGAATCTGGCGTTTTACCGGCTGGTGGCGGCGGACTCCCGCAAGCCGAGGGACGGGCGGTACCTGGAAATTCTGGGCACGCACG
>MHEU01000003.1:0-5215 GCA_001805245.1 Nitrospirae bacterium RIFCSPLOWO2_02_FULL_62_14
ACCAGCATAAAAAGTCAGGAACGGTTTCGTCTCGACAATGGAGGACCGGCCATGGCACAGGTGGATGACTTTCTGAAACCCGAATCCATGATGACTCCCGGAGTCGCCGGAGCCATCACGATGACTGTCTCGAACACCATGTGGATGCAGTTCGGCCTGCAGCAACGATGGTGTGCGCTTGCCTTAAGCTTTGCCTTCGGCGCACTTGTGTTTGCGGCAACTCGTATTCCGCTATGGCAGCGCGCGGTGTATTACGTGCTCAACTCGCTGATCATCTTTTCAGCGGCAGCCGGCGGCAATTACATCGGGTACCAGGCCCTGGAAGCGAAGCAGACCGTTTCCATTTCAGATCCGGCCGCCGCGCACGCCATGCGCTGGCCGGCTCTGACCCAGGCCGTTTACGCGGCAGAGCCCGCATCCCCGATGCTCCTTGCCCAGGACCACACCGGCCGTGGAAGCACATCGAAGACGGCTGCAACGAAAGAGGAAATTGAACGGCTGAAGCAGGAAGCGCAAAAAAAAGAGGAAGAACTTGAGCGGCTGCGGCAGGAATTAGCGAAACAGCAGGCCGCTGTCGAAGGTGCAAAAACGGAGAAGCCCCAGCCGGAGGAAGGTTTAGCGGGGACAGAACAACGTCAACGCTCCTTTTTCACTCCGAAAGGATTCTAGGCATCAGAGGACCGGATAAAACTCTCACTGATGTGGAACGGCCTGACCGGCCCAGCCGGACTGCGACGCAAAGCCCTTCCCGTAGCGATCGTACAGCTCGAAAAACTGGTACGCTTTGCAATCGGTCACGACTTCCTTAATTTCCGTCAAATAACGATCGAAGGTGTACTGGAAAATAACGCCCTGCCCGCCGAACAACGTGACGATCCGCTTCTCGGGATCGATCACGCTCTCTTGGTGAAACACGTACCGGTAGTAGGGACTTTCGGCCCCTCCCACGTGCGCAAGAAACTGCACCCAGGTCGGTGGTTTCTCGAAGGAGAGCCGTTGCTTGATGTTCACGCCTGTGACAGGACCAAATTTCTCGAAGAACTCCTTGAACATGTTGTCCCGCCAGTTGTGCTCGTCGGCTATGTGGTGAATCGCGTGCTCGAAGGGAACGACCGTGTGGGTTTCCCACCGGGACCCCGGCGCCCAATGGAAGATCACACCGTTCGTCGGGCCGGTCCACTCCGTGCCGCCGACCTGCTCCACCTGATGCTCGATGATCTTGTTCGCCCAGACCCAGTAGAGAAAATCCAGAAACCGAGGGTCGTCCGGCTTTAGGGTCAGCTCCTTCGTGGCGAAAGGAGACGCCTGGTTGTAGGTAGTCTTGACGTTCTTGCAGTGCTGCTCCCATTGTGCCTCGGACCAGGCCGCGCCGCTCACCGGAAAGGCTTCGGTCTCGGTGTTCATCGCGCAAAGACCGGCAATCAGGACGGATGCCAGAAGTCCGGAACGCTTCATGATCAACCTCCCTCATCTCCGTGGTGCCGGTCCCGCAGCAGTTATTGCAAAAGGGTGCCGAAGGCGGCGAAGAGTTGGCCGGTGAGGTAACGGGTCGCTTTCGGTTCGCCAAACCCCTTCCGGCGCATAAAATCATTGAGCATGCGCCCGTCGCCGGCAAAGGAAAAATACCACACACCGTTTCTTGACCCGCGGGAAGTAGGCGGCCTAGTCCTTTCGTCTGAATAGCGGGAGAAGCATGGGCACGCGTTCCCGGTAGAGGCGGTACTGGTCACCGAAGAACGTCATGAGATCCCGCTCTTCCAGGTGGATGCCGATGAGTATGTAGAGGGTCGTGGCGACCGCGAACAGGAGATGCCCCTGCGTCATGGTCGGCGCAGCCCAAAAGGCGAGGACAAAGCCCAGCATGATCGGATGCCGGACGTATTTGTAGAGCGCCGGCGCCTTGAACCCGATGGGCGTATAGGCTTGGTTGCACAGACGGAAATACACTTGCCGGAGCCCAAAGAGGTCGAAGTGATTGATCATGAAGGTGGAGCCCAACACGATCCCCCATCCGACCCAGAACAAGCCTTGTAAGAGAGCGATGCCCATCGGATGGTCCACCTGCCAGACCACGTCCGGCATGGGTCGCCATTGCCAATACAGGAGAAGGAGCACCACGCTCGACAGCAGCACATAGGTGCTGCGCTCGATTGTGGCTGGCACGATTCCGGTCCACCAACGCTTGAACCACGGGCGCGCCATGAGGCTGTGCTGGACCGCGAAGAGGCCGAGGAGGCCAAGATTAACGAGGAGAGCCTCCGCCTGCGCCACCTGTGGGCCGCTATCGAGCGACTTGGGAACCGCGAGGTTGCCGACAAAGCCGACCGCGTACACGAAAGCAGCAAAGAAGACCGCGTAGGCAATGACGCCATAGCCAAAGACCAGTACGCCACTCATCGTGCGCCTCCTCTCCGCATGTCCCGATCTCGCCGGTTTGAATTGAATCCGTCCAGGACTTACGCCGAACCAGAAGAAAAATCAACGGGGACGGGACGCTGGGGAACATTACCGACTGATGAGGGTCCCGAAAGCGGCGAATAACTGCCCGGTGAGGTAACGAGTCGCTTGGGGGTCGCCCGGCCATTTCCGGCGCATGAAGTCATTGAGGACGCGCCCGTCGCCGGTTTTGTGCTGGTCGGGCTCTTGTAAATTCATCCGATAGCGTTCGATCCCCGCTGAAACCCAGCTCACGAACACCACGGTGCCGTCGACCTCCACCTTCTCCACCACGCCCACGTGCGTGAGCGGATCGTTGGGGAAGCCGTCCCGGTTGAAGTCCCAGGTGTTGTGGAAGAACACCAGGTCGCCTGGATGAACGGTCGGGCCATAATGGATTCGTCCATGCTGCACGACATGGGTGAAGATGCGGCCGACGCCGTTGCCGCCGTCCAATTTCCCCAGACCACTATATAAATCAATGCCCTGCGTGGCATACACGCCCAGGGCAAGACCGGAACAGTCCAGGGTGAAGCGCCGGTAACCCATTTCGATCCGCGATTGGCCGAGAAATCCGGCGGCCGCCTGCGCCAGTGACTCCTGCGCGGGAATCCTATCGGCGATGGCACAGCAGATTTCTCCGCGCGTACCCGTGGTGGGGACCATCATGTCCGGTTCATCCGATAAGCCCGGCTGGTGCCTGCCAGGCGTGACGCAGCCCTGAATGGCGGTCGCAAGCAGGACGGCCAGAAGGCTGAGGGTTGCCGGGAAAGAACCGCCGGGTGAAGCCATCAATGGCCAGTATATCGCCCGGCACCTGTTTGGCAAAATTAAAAGGACTGGTTGGATGGTACCCTCTGGACAGCTTTTCTCCAGAAGAGTAGGCTATGCGTTCCCTGGGGTACTCACATGAACCAACAGCGATCAAAATCCTCGCATCTTCCAGCAAACGTCTTGCGTCACCTCGGTATTCTGGTCGTGGTGTCGCTCATTGCGTGGCCGACGCTCGGATGCTCCCATAAAACATCGCAACGGAACTCTCTGGCTCCGTCGTCGCCAACTGCGGGAAAAAAGCAATACAAGAAACCGCAAGCGTCAATGGATTTGCCGGGCGAGGTACACCACAACCCTCCGCCACCTGAACGCCCTCCGACGTTCGGCGGAACCGGCGGATAAGCCCGCGCCGTTTCGTTCTTCAGTGCTTCTTTGCCGCGACAGGTTATGGCTGGTGGACCTTTTCTGCCAGGCTCACCTCGTCCCTGATCTCCAGAAGGTAGGCCACGACATCGTCAATCTCCTGATCGGTCAGGAAGGTTTTCGGAAACATGACCGTGAACGGATGCCCCTCCTTGATATCGAGAAAGAGCACTTCGTTCGTTTTCGATTGCAGCGTGGACGGCTTGCGAAAGTTCGCCGGCGGCTTGGCGAGTTCCTTGATCATCCTGTCGATTTGAGGAGGCTGCTGTGGCCGCTTGTTGATATAGGCATCCTTCCCGTGGCACGACAGGCAGTATCCTTTTCCGTTAAAGACCTCCTGTCCTTTCCGGGCATTGCCCGGCGGCCACTCCTTCGCGCACGAGGCGGCGAGCAGCGTCGCCGCCGTGATCATTCCCGCTATGAGCGCTCCCGCAATGAGTCGGGTCATTGCCGGATCCTTTTACTCCACGACATGGTTATATTCGACCGGCATTGGCTTTAATCCGGGCATCGGCGAACACTTCTTCAGGGATTATCTTGACCGCGATGGCGACGAGAGCTAGCACAACAACGGCATCGTCCAGGTGCCCGATGACAGGAATAAAATCAGGGATAAGGTCGAACGGCAGAAGCAGGTATCCGACTGCCAGCGAGAGCATGATCTTGGCCAAAGTCGGAGTCCTGCGATCTTCGAGCACAAGCCGATACACCTTGAGCTCAGACTTAATGGCCTTGCCTATGGCTTGCAATCGTTCAAACATTTCTGTTCGACTCTGTTTATGACTACGCCAAACGTCGTGAAAAATCAATCTGCCCGCCTCCGTGTTTCTGCTATCATTGTGCCATGAAAAGAGTTAGGGGACTGGCGCTGTGCATGCTGATTGCTCCTGCCCTGTCGGGCTGCGTGGCATGGGGCTATGGGCTCGCGCCGGTGGATCCGGCGGCCCGCAAGATTCTCCCCTCGCAGACCGTCGAGTCGCTCCAACCGACGCTCACCTGGGAACCGGCGGATCCCGAGGAAGGGCCGGACGTGCGGTACGTGCTCATCGTGTATCGGAAAGAGGGCTTTCCTGCCCAAGCTATCACCGCGTACACCAAGGACAACATCGCCGGCACATCCCACACACTGGAACGCCCCCTCATGCCGGACACGCGGTATTACTGGCGTGTCGGCATCACGCGTAAAAACGACCACGAAGCCTACGTGGAGTGGAACGGTTATAATTTGTTCGGCGTTATCCCCTTTCCCATCATTTTTATCGGGCTGCATCCCGGCAACGCCTATTCCTTCGACACGCCGGCCGAGCCATGACACAGAAATACATCTGGCTCAATCTCGGTGGATTGATCGCACTGCTCGGCCTGCTCGGCCTGTTCTACTGGCAGTCCACCGGAGCGCGGGCGGTGCCGGCGATGACCGATGCGCTCAAGGATCCGGACTCGAAAGTCCGGGTTGCCGCCGCGCAGATGCTGGCGGAGATCGGCCCCGCCGCGAAACCCGCCGTGCCGGGCCTCCTGAACCAGGCGCTCCATGACCCCAACCAATATGCCGGCACGACTGCGGCCGGCGCGTTGCAGAAGA
>MHEU01000003.1:5323-6330 GCA_001805245.1 Nitrospirae bacterium RIFCSPLOWO2_02_FULL_62_14
CCGTCGCCAAGCCGGCGGTGCCCGCCCTCGTCGCCGCCCTGGACGATACGAGTGAAACGGTCCGGATGGTCGCGGTCGGCGCCCTGGGCGAGATCGGCATTCCGGCCACGCTGGTGATTCCCGCGCTGGTGAAGGCGCTGCGCGATCCGGCGCAGACCGTCCGCCACCGGGCGGTTTCGCAGTTCGCATTCTCGATTCCGCCGAGCGACGCCGTCGTCCCGCACTTGAAGCAGCTCCTGGAGGACAAAGACCGCAGCGTCGCATCGCTGGCAAAATCCGCACTCAACAGCCCGCATCGCCAGGCAAAGGACCGGACCGCCGTCTATGTCACCATGCTGCAGATGGGCAGTGCCAACGACTACACGCTCCGTCAGCTGGCGCAATTCGGCCCCGAGGCAGCCGGCACGGTGCCGGCGGTGATTCCCGTATTGAAACACGAGCGTCCCCTCAACCGCTATCTGGCCGCCGAGGTGCTGGGCGCGATCGGCCCCGGCGCCAGGGAGGCCGTGCCGGCGCTGACCGCCGCGTTGCAGGACGAGGATGCCATCGTGCGCGAGAGTACGGCCGAGGCGCTGCGGGCGATCGGCACAACAGACGCGCCTCCCGTGACCGCGGCGCCGAAATAACGACGATGGACACCGGCAAAAAGCTGACCCGGCTGACCGTGACGCTCTATTGGGGCTGCATCGTCTTCGGCCTGACGCTGCCCGGGATCGTCATGATCGTGCATGACGCCTATCGCCGCCACGGCGGATTTGTCGAGGCCTGGCAGGACTTTCGCCTGCATCTCTTTGCGCCGGGATACAATTTATTCCTGATCGGCGCCCTCAACGCCCTGCCCTTTGTCCTGCTGGCAATCTTCATCCTCTTTCACCTCGGCACCGCCACGGCAAAGGAACCCGTGATCGTGTCGCGCCGCCTGGCCGGCGTGGCCGGCGCGCTGGCCGTCGCCGTAGGGCTCAGCACCTGGGCCCATCTCGCCACAACTCTCCATCCCGACGCCCAGG
>MHEU01000003.1:6427-14376 GCA_001805245.1 Nitrospirae bacterium RIFCSPLOWO2_02_FULL_62_14
TTCCTCGGCCTGTTCGGCAAGCTGCCTCTTTAGCTGCGCGACCTCTTCCTGCAACTGCTTCATCTGTGCGCGGAGCGCGGCGGCTTCGGAGTCCTCCGGCTTGCCCTGGAACACGGGCGCGGCGCCGGCACCCGGCATCTGCCGCCGCGCCGAAGCCAGGAACGCCGCGTGATCCACGGTCAATTCGCTGGCGGAATGGCCGGATGAGCCGCCGAGCCAACTGGCGCGCGAGGCCACGACATATCTCGCCGGATCGAACCCCAGCGTGCCTTTCACGGCTGTCAGCGGCCGAAGCGGGTTCACGCGGACCTCGTCGAATCCATCCGGCCCCAGGAGGATGGGCGCGTGATGATTCGCAATGATCACGTGCAGGCGGCGCTCCTGCAGAAAGACGGCGCCCGAGGTGAAGGCCGCCTCCTGCGTGCCGCCAGGCCCGTGGCTTCGCCCCGAGGCGAGCGTCGACACCGGCGCGGCGCCAGCCGGCGACGCCAGCGCGAACACGACCCACTCGGCCGGTTGCGCGGTGCGCAGACCCTCGCGGAGGCCGGCGCTCAAACGCGGTATCTCGTCCGGCTCAAGCACCGCCTGTGCCGGCCGCGCCTCTTCCAGCAGCCCCATGCGCTCCTGCAGCGTGAGCCGGCTCAGGACGGCCTGCAGGTCGGCGTCGTTCCATTCTACCGGATGGTCGTGGCGGACCCCGGCGGCCCGGGCGGCATCGGCGTAACGAGCCAGGCCGACGAAGACGGTCGCATCGTGGTGGACGGGCCGCGTCGTCAGCGCGGGACCGGCGCAGCCGAGGCAACTCAGGACGGCGAGGGTGGCAAGGATTCTTCTGCTCATGAGAGTCACGTGTTGGCCTGAACCCGCATTATTCATGAGGGTTCTTAACGAAACCGCCAAGACGCCACGCGAGACGGACGCGCGGAGCCGCGAAGGAGGGAGGCGTACTTGAAACAGTACGTTGACCGACTGAGCGGCGAGCCCGTCCGCCGGCATGCCGGACAGACTTCATGCCGGCTTGTCGCAGCGGCGTATCGGCAGTTGCAGGAGAAGCATTCATGAATAATGCGGGTTATACACGGATTCAACCGCAGCGGCAACCGGGCTTCGGGAGGCCGGCGCTTGGCCTAGACAGCAGGCATGCTGCGAGTATAATGTCCGCCACAATCAGTTGCGTGGAAGGAACCAATGGCGACCATCAAACAGGTTCTCACCATCGCCGGATCGGATTCCGGCGGAGGCGCCGGCATCCAGGCCGACATCAAGGCCATGTCCGCCAATGGCGTCTTCGCCATGTCCGTCATCACGGCGATCACGGCGCAGAACACGGAGGAAGTGACGGACGTCTTCGAGCTGCCGGTGTCCATCATTGCGGCGCAGATCGACGCCGTGTTCGACGACTTCGACGTGGCGGCGGTCAAGACCGGCATGCTCTCCTCCGTTGAGATCGTCCGCATCGTAGCCAAGATGCTCGGGCAACAAAAGATATCGAACCTGATTGTGGATCCCGTCATGCAGTCCAAGAGCGGCCACGCGCTGCTGAAGCCGGACGCGGTGGATGTCCTGCGCACCGAGTTGATTCCCCTGGCGCTGGTCATCACGCCGAACGTGCACGAGGCGCAGCAGCTGTCCGGCATCGAGATCAAAGCCCTGGCCGACGCGCGACAGGCGGCCAAAATTCTCCACAAGCTGGGATGCCGGAACGTGCTGATCAAAGGTGGGCATTTACTTGCCGAACGAGGGACGGACCTGCTATACGATGGACGTTTCTTCAACGTCTATAAAGGTGAGTTCATCGACACCCCGCACACTCACGGCACCGGCTGCACCTACGCCTCGGCCATCGCGGCGCAGGTGGCGCGTGGGAACGCGCTGCCGGACGCGGTGCGGACAGCCAAGACCTACGTGACGGAAGCCATCCGGCACAGTCTGGCCATCGGACACGGCAAGGGACCGACCAACCATTTCTACTTTTTGACGCAGCCCTGATCCGGTTCGCGAGGAGCCTATGAAACTGTCGTATCGCCCGCTCTCATTCCTGCTCATGGGGTTCGTGTGGGTGCTGATTGCCTGCCTGCTCGGGCTCGCGCTCTTCCTGGGCATGACGACGGGCCGGCCGTACGGCCAGGTCTTCCGCTCCCTCCATGTCCACAGCGCGCTGATCGGCGGGGTCATGCAGATCATCGCGGGCCTGCTGCTGGCCGGGCGCGAACACCGCAAGTCGGAACCGCTCATCTTCATCGCCTTGAATCTGGGCACGTTGGGGATGCTGATCGGCCAGGCGCACGGCCATTTCCCGCTGATGAGCCTGGCGGCCATCGTGCTGCTCGGCGCGTTCTTCCCGCTCCGCGAGGACCTCGTCCGTCAGATTCGCCACAGCGCCATGGGCGCGCCCGTCAGTTACTGGTTCTACGGCATCGCGATGGTGTCGCTGGCCGGAGGCCTGCTGGCCGGCACAGCCGTGCCGCTGCGGCTGATGCCCTACGAGTACATCGGGCAGGGCCGCCTGTTGCACATCCACCTGCTCACCCAGGGATTCGTGCTGCTGATGATCGTCGGCGCCATGCACGCGCAGTTTCCGGCTTTCCTGAACGCGCGCCTGCACAGCCCGATGCTGGGACAACTGACCTTCACGCTCCTGCCGCTCGGTTTCGTGGTCCTGCTGGCAGGTTTTCTGACCGCCACGCTGTGGGTGCAGATTCCCGGCGGCGCGCTCATGCTGATCGGCGCCCTGCTCTACTCCTATAACATCGTGCGGACCTGGACGGATGCGGGCCGTCCGCGCAAGCCGGCGTCCGACCTGTGCCTGCTGGCCACCTTCTATCTGGTCGTCGCCATCGCCTGCGGCATCCTGGTCTCCGTCAACATGCTGGGGGATCCGCCGTTCATGCCCTTCGGCTCGCTGCACCTGACCGCGTACACGCACCTGGCTTTCATCGGCTTCATGCTCCTGTCGCTCCTGGGCGCACTCACGGATCTGCTGCCCCGCCTGATGGCGGAGGAGCGGACGCCGAGCAACAAAAAGCGCGGGCCCTACGAAGCGGCACTGACCGGAATCATCGGGCGCTGGAGCTTAATCCAGCTCTGGGCGCTGAGCGTCGGGACGATGTGCATCGCCGTGGTCGCCGCCCTGGTCTGGCAGTACCCGCTCAATGCCACGCCGGTGAAAGCCGTGGCGGGGGCCGGCGCACTCATGTTGGCGACGGGTCTGGGACTGTTCGCCACGAAACTCGTGCAGATGCTGATCGAAGACCCCGAACGCGCCTCCAAGCTCTGAATTTTTTCCGGTAACAACCCCTACACGTCTTTCCGGAGAGCGCGGCGGCGCGTCGCCGCACGGGACGAACCCGCCTACACATCGATGCCTTCCCTCGCTCCGTCCGCGTCGCTCTGTTTTTCTCTTTTTTGACTCACTGACGCCGATTTGCAACTCCGCGATATCCTGCGCGCAAGGCTGTGCATAGTCGTTTGCTATACTTTTCTCCTGTCGAATTCAGACCACGTAAGTTTTTTAATGCGAGGTGATCCATGCCGGACCCCATCACGAACCTGGTTCCAGAACCGTGGCAGAGTCTCTTTGAGGTTCTGCTCATCCCCCTGTCCTGGATTCCCGACATGCAGCAGTCGCTCCTGTCCTTCGTGCTCGTCTCCGCCTCGGGATGGACGGCGGCCGCGTACTTTTTCTTCCTGCTCCTTCCCGTGCTGCTCTGGATCAGCGCGGTGTGGTGCACGCAACTGTCGCTCTACACGCTGCCGTTCCGCTCGGGACGCGTGGACCTCGTGAAAATGGTCCTGCTGGCCTGGTGGGATGCCGCGCTGGCGGTCTGGATGTACTGGGTCGGCCTGGGACGCTTCGTCGCGGTGATCGTCGGCTGGGTCTTCACGCTGGCCCGCCTGGCGCTCCGGCTCGTGGCCGAAACCATCCGCCAGGTCGTCATGCTGCCCTTCACGATGACGGGACGGATGACCCAGAGCTATTTTCAGCCGGGCGTCCCCTGGATCGCCTTCCTCCTGCTGGTCTTCTGGTGCTTCCTGGAAGCGACGATCTTCACCTATACGCTCATGCCCACGGTGACGGAGGTCCTGGCCGGCATCGTGGGGGCCGAGCCCTCCCCGTCCACGACGACCGGCCTGTTCATCTTCCTGCTCCTGCTCATCATGGGGAGCTTCGCCTGCCTCCAGACCTTTGCCGACGCGATCAAGCACCGCGAGTACAAGTTCCTCGTGCAGATGATCATCATCGAGGTGTTCGTGATGACGTTCGAGGTGATGTTCCTCTACCGCGAATTGGTGGACGCCATCACGCCGTGGATCGCCCAGCAGACCGGGGAGCGGTTCCAGCCGGGCCTCGGTTTCACGCTGACGCTGGCCACGTTCGGCTGGGTGGGAGTCCGCGGCATGACGTGGTTCCTGTTCGGCCAGTATGGCACGCCGCCCCTGCTTGCCTTCATCTCGCGGCAGCCGCTCGTCAAACCGGAGGCGGAAGGCGCCACGCTGGCGCCGGCCCCGCAGAAGCCGGCCTGGTGGCATGCGCCGGTCGAGGACTTCAAGCGCGAGGTCGGCTGGCTGCATGAGAAGGGCGACGAGTTGATGGAATATCTCATGCTGCCGGTGCTTCACGTGGCGGCCGCCGCGCTGAACTTTGCCATGATCCTGGTGGCGGCCCGCCCGGTCTTCAGCATTCCCTTCAAGAGCCTGAAGGAAGTTCTCGAAGCCAGGGAACTGCTGCCCATCGTGCGCTTGCAGCCGAAGAAGGTGGCGTCATGAACGCGCGGCACTCGATGCGTGCGGCCCGGTTCCTCGCCGGCGTGGCGCTCGCAGTCGCGCTCGTCGGCTGCAGCGTCCAGGCCAGCGAGCAGCGCAAGGCGCGCACGACGCTGTTCGTCGGCGTGGATGCCAGCGGATCGTTCAAGCATTCCGGCTATTACGACAATGCGCTGACGTTCCTCGCCCATTACATCTACGGCCACCTCCACGAGCTCGGCGGGCTGGAAAAACCGCAGGCCCTGTTCGTCGCCAGCGTGGGCGGACAGAATGTCAACGAACCGAAGACGTTCCATCCGATTCACGACTTCGACGGCAAGGACGTCGCGCAGATCGAGGCGGATTTGCGGAAGTGGTTTCCGCCCTCCGACAAGGTGACGGACTTCAATCCCTTCTTTCAGGAGGTCGCCCGCATCACGAAGGAACGAAATCTGGTATTGGCGCCGATCACCCTGATGGTCGTGACGGACGGCGTCCCCGACGCAGCTTCATCAAACACGAAGGCCGGAACGCGGGAGCTCTTCGAACGAATCAATCTCAAGCCGCTCGAATACCTGGCCCGGAACGTGACGGTCCGGCTGACCTACGTAAGCCCCAAGGTCGGCGAACAGTGGCGAGCGTATGTGCCCCGTAAGCGCGTGCGGCTCTGGACCGTGGACGCCGAGGTCATGAAGGGCTGGAAGAACCAGGTGCAGGCGGAGGTGGACCTCACGAAACAGGACAAGCTTTGGAAGTGGGTACAGGATAACGTGGACTTCCGCGTCAGGGCTAACAAGGTTTAGCGCGTCCGAAAGTCGTCAAGTCATAAAGTCTTAAGGTCGAGAGACTTTCGGACTTTGGACTGTGCGACTTTCGACTGCCGCGCATCGCGCGGCTATACATCGCCAGTTCCACCCGGACTTTGTTAGAATGCCGGGCATGGAAGAGGCGCTGACATTCACGGACCAGCACGGCCATCGCGTCGCGGCCATTCTGGCCACGCCGGAAGCCCCGACCGACCGCGCGGTGCTCCTCTGCCACGGCTTTCTCTCCGGAAAAAACAGCACGACCAACAAGACCCTCACCCGCTCCCTGACCGAGCAGGACATCGCCACGTTCCGGTTCGATTTCTTCGGCCAGGGCGAAAGCGAAGGCCCGTTTGAGAACCTCACCATCACCATCGCGCTTGGCCAGGCTCTGGCAGCCCTGGACCAGCTCTTCGCCAGAGGGTACAGGCGGATCGGTCTGGTCGGCTCCAGCTTCGGCGGGCTGATCGCGATCCTGACCGCCGCGCGCTGGTCACACCCGCCCACCCCGGGCGTCGTCACACCCACCCACCCCGCGCCTGCCGGGACAGGCGCCTCTCCGCATGGACGCGCCTCTTCCCGGGGACCGGAACTGGCCTGCCTGGGCCTCAAGTGCCCGGTCGTGGACTTCGCCGAAGTCCTGCGGTTGGAGTTCGGCGAGGCCGGCATGGCGCACTGGAAAACGCACCACGAAATCCCGGACGTGACCGGCGGCCCCAAACCGGTCCGCCTGCGTTATGCGCTGTACGAAAACTGTCTGGAATACGACGGCCACAAGGCGGCGGCCATGATCAAGATGCCGACGCTGATCGTGCAGGGCGAAAAAGACGACCTGGTCCCGCTCCACCAGAGCCGCCGCCTCATGGAAGTGTTGCAGGGCAAACGGCAGCTTGAAATTCTCCCCGGCGCCGACCATGCCTTTTCCAAGGGCGAGGACTTCAAGAAGTTGACGACGCTGCTGGCCGACTGGATGGTGAAACATCTGAATTGAAGAATGTTCAGCCGGTTGAGCCTGTTTAGACTGTTTGGCCCGTTCAGCCCGTTAACGGAATAAACCAGCGTAACCGGCTCAACGGGCCTAACGGGCTCAACGATCTCAACAAATCTGACAGATGGAATAGAGGTGATGAACGTTGATGCCACATAGTTTGCGAGATCAGCAGATCGAGATCCTGAAGGCCCTCTATCCATCGTACAAGGAGGAGGTCTACCGGCGGCGGGAGCAGATGATGAAGCTCACCGCCTTTGCCTGCTCGTTCCTGGTCCTGTTGCTCGTCACGATGCTGACGGCCTCCGCTCCATCCCACCCGAACGTCACCACGGCCCTCTTCGCCGTCACCGGCGTGGCACTCTTCTCCGCCCTGTTCGCCTATTTGATTCTTCAACAACGAAACCGCCACCACATGGCCAAGGAGGCCTTGATCGAGATCGAGCGGATGTTGGGACTCTATGACGAAGGTTTCTATCTGGAAGGCAAGTCGCTCTATCCGGAACACTGGCAGACCGACTGGCTGGGCGACCGGAGTGTCACCGTCTATCTCACGATCCTCGTCACGTTGACCGTGCTGGTCATCGCGGCGGTGCTGGTACGATTGTAATGAGTGATGAGTAATGGGTGATGAGAGAAGAGAAGTTTCTTATTAACTCATCACTCGTCACTGATCTCGCATTACTTATTTGGCGCAGCGGAAGCCGGTGTAACTATTGCGTGTCGTCGGCAATAATTTGAAGCGTCCATAGGTCAGCATGTATTTCGCCATGTCCGACCATGAGCCGCCGCGCAGCACCTTGAACTGTCCCTGCTCCTGCCCGGTGGGATTTTTCTCCGGACTTTTTCCGTAATAGGCGCCGTCGTACCAGTCCTGCGTCCATTCCCAGACATTTCCCCCCATGTCAAAGAGGCCGTAGGGGCTTTTGGATTTTTCGTACGTGCCTACCGGCCTCAGGACCTGGCTGTAGCTGAACCTCGCGCCGAGGGCATAGTTGGCAAGATCGGATGTCGGCTTCTGGTTGCCCCAGGGATAGTTCCGCTCGTCCGTGCCGCGCGCCGCCTTTTCCCATTCCGCTTCGGTCGGCAGCCGCTTGCCCGCCCAACGACAATAGGCCTCGGCATCGTCCCAGCTGACACCGATCACGGGACGATCGCCATGCTCGGCCAGCTTCACGGTCTCCCAGTAACTCGGCGGCTCGCGATTGGTTGCAGCAAGAAACCGGGTATAGCGGGCCACCGTCACTTCGTAGAGATCCATTGAATAGGCATCCAGCCAGACCTTGTGGCGGGGCCGCTCGTCTTCCAGGCCGATCATGCCATCAACACCCATCCGGAACTCGCCGGCTGGTATCACCGCCATCGGCGCGTCATTGCCCTGGACGGCGGCTTCCCGTTTTTGTTTTCGCAAT
>MHEU01000003.1:14389-17092 GCA_001805245.1 Nitrospirae bacterium RIFCSPLOWO2_02_FULL_62_14
GGGCGACCAGGAAACCAAAGAAACAGCGACGCGGACGGTTCATCTAGTAAATTCTTCCACCGACAACCCAATGCCGGTCATCGATCACATCGATCATCAAACGGCTGAGATTCAATTCCGCTAGTTGCGCCGCGATCTCATCCTCCGTGAACGCTGCCAGCAGCGAGTTGTAGAAATCCCGGCGGAGGATCGCCGGCTCATTGGCCGCGTACTGCTCCACGATCGCCTGCGCCGCCTCCGGCGATTCGGGGCGCAGCAGGTCCATCACCAGCACGTAGGAGCCGGGCTTGACCTGCTGTTTGAGCCCATACCAGAACTGGAACGGATTCGCAATGTGATGCAGCAGCGAATTGGACAAGGCGGCATCAGCGGGCTCGGCCAGCGCGAGAGCCTGTATCCGTTCGCACTTGAGCGCAATGCGATCGGCCAGTCCCGCTGCTTTGACCGCCGCCTCGGCCAGCTTGATCATCGGCGACGAGGCATCCACGGCCGTCACGCGGCACTTCGGCAGGGCCTTCACGAAGCGAATGGGAATATCGGCCGGCCCGCAGCCCAGGTCCAGCACGTGGCCTTCCGCGAAGTCGGGATAGTATTCTATGAACCGGTTGACGAACCCCTGGTTCTCCTCTTCGAAATCGGCCCTCGCGTAGGCTGCGGCCTGCTCCTCGTCATCCATCAATTCAGGTTCTAAGGTTCGCGGCATCATCACTTCACACAAGAGCTTATGGCATATAGCATATGGCTTGAGGATTTAACTTCTTGCCATACGCCATTGGCCATCAGCCATAGGCTCTTCCACAACGACTTCGTCCCCCTGCTTCACCACACCTTCGGCCAGCACCCGCGCGTACACTCGGCTCCAGCCCGGGTGCTTCTTCTGCGAAATGCGCGAGAAGTCCTCGTCTTTGAACCAGCAGGCGTTATGCTTGCACGGAGACGTGTAACTGAGGATTTCCAACTTGACCTCGTTCCCCACGGTGAGCCTGACGCCTGGCCCGATATGCGTCCAGTCGAGACCGGCAATGGTGAAATTCTCTCCGGCAGACCCCGGCGCAATCGAATGGCCTTCCTTGCGCAGCGCCTCGATGACCTCCAGTGAATAGACGCACACCGCCCGGTCCGGCCCGCCATGCACCTCGAGGTTACGCTGGCGGTCACCATCCACGCCGTCCTTGGTCACGCGCGCCTGAGGCACAGCCAGTTTCGGCACGCCGCCGTTCGAGACACTGATTTGATGCAGATGGGAACGCTTCGCTCTGTTCGTCATGCTCCTCCCTCGCACGAATCGGGCATTCACACCTCCAATGCCAGCCAGCCGTCGCGCTCCTTCGAATCCGCCACCGTGCCGCCGGCAGCCGCGAACGCAGCCGCAATCTCAGCACGATCGTCCGGAAGGATGCCCGACACCAGCACCCTCGCACCACGTCTCAAATACGGCTCGAACAGCCGGGCCGATGCCAGCAGCGTGTTGCGATCCAGATTGGCCAGCAGCAGATCCGACGGTCCCGGCGCGATCGCTTCCAGCGTCGCGACCCGCAGATCGAGCTCCGATCCAAACCGATTGACCTCCGCATACTCACGGGCGCACTCGATCGCCACCCGATCGTTATCAATCCCCGTCGCGGTCTTCGCGCCAAGCCGGAGCGCCGCCATCGCGAGGATCCCGCTGCCGGTGCCCACGTCCAGCACCCGTTCGCCTCCCCGGATCAACTCCTCCAGCCATTCGAGCAGCAATGCCGTCGTCGCATGGTGGCCGGTGCCGAAGGCCTGCTTGGGATCGAGAATCAGCTCGATGTCGCCTGGCGCCAAATCGGCGCGCGCCCAGCTCGGCCGGATCACGATGCGCCGGCCGATCCGGATCGGTTTGACGGACCGGGCCCACTGTTCGTTCCAATCCTGCGCCGGGACGGCCGCGACGGTGATCGCCGCGCCCGCCTGCTCCTGCCCCATCTGCCGCAGCGCCTGCTGCAGCCGTTGCAGCGTCTCGGGGCTCCACCGCTCCCGCGGCCAGTAAAGCCGCACCGAACCGTTCTCCTGCCACGCCCCCGCCGCCTCCGGATCGCCCAGCAGGCCGAGCAGTTCGCCGGAATCCATCTCCGCCGATACCCTGACTTCAACCCATTCGTCGTTCATCGCACGCACCCGCGGGTATCATAGCAGGCGCGCAATCGGCCGCACCACTCGCTTGACAGGTTTCCGCATCCTTGCTAGCTTCATGGTGCAGTTCGTTCCGTACAATTCGACGATGCGATAACCAGGAGGCACGCAATGAAACAAGTGATCGGATTGTTTTCGATCGCAGTGCTGGCGCTTCTTGTGTCGGCCTGCACCTTCAAAGGCTCCACCAAGCAAACAACCGATACCACTTCGAATGTGACCGGCACGACGTCCGGCAAATCGTGGTTCGAGGGCGGCCTGGTCAGGAAGGATCAGGAAGTGAACGCCTTCGCGGACTTGAACTTCGAGAATCTCAAGCAGGACATGGCGATGGGCCGCGGGGAATACCTGGCTTCGCTGGGCTCGCTGATGGGCGTGACCTCCGCGCACCAGGACGAGTTCTGTGCGCTCACGCAGACCAGCTACACGACGCTGGTCCGCTCGGAGCAGACCACGCCGGCCGAGATGCTGGTGGCGCTCGATCAGATGCTGGCAACTGCCGGCGCCCCGCGCAACTAACCGATCGCGACCGATTCCGTCACGGCC
>MHEU01000003.1:17138-23932 GCA_001805245.1 Nitrospirae bacterium RIFCSPLOWO2_02_FULL_62_14
CGTACACCCAGGCCCAGAGCACTCCGCTCCACAACACGCTGGCGAAGCCCAGCACGCCATAGCCGTGCGCAACGGCGAAGACGGCGGAACTGATGAGCGCGGAGGCGATGAACCCGAACCGGCGGCGGAGCGTGGCGAAAAAGAGCCCGCGGAAGACGACTTCCTCGAAGACCGGTGCGAAGACGATCGTTTCGACAAGGCTGGTCGCCATCTTCGGCGCGTCGCCCCAGATCATCGCCTCATCGAACCCTTCCGTCCAATGGCTGGAGAACCCCGCTGGTTCGGCGATCAGCGTGATGAGCCATTCTCCCAGCAATCCGGCCGATGCCACGATGCCCACGAGCCGCCAGCACCGCCCCCAGCCTGATGGCCCCGGCACAAGACCGAGCCCTTCGTGCAACCCCATCCCGGCCGGCTCGAGCAGATACCGGCGCGCCAGCAGCAGCAGCGGCAGATAGGTCAGCGGGACCGCCACGATGCGAAGCGACTCGTCGCCGAACGACAGTACGGCGATCATCAGCGCAATCCACAAGGCCCCGCCCCTGATCAGCACGACCGCGCCCACCGATCCGGGCCAGGGGGGCGGCACCATGGCGCCGCCGACCGCCAGCGCGGCCGCATCGCGCCGCCGGCGCGGCAGCAGCAGGGCCGCCAGCAGGATGCCGAGAACAATCAGCCCCAGATCGAACGCCAGCAGCACCCGTGCGCGCCAGAGCAGGGCGTGGGACCGGACCGCCAAATTTTCCTGGGCCTCCGACAGCCAGGCCTGGTCTCCGGCCTGCGTGGCGAGGCTGACGGCCAGCCGGTCGGCAAACCACCCGGCCGGCACTTCCTCCATCAACTCGTCGCGCAGCGCAACCGCCCGGTCCTCCTCGATCGGCGCCTGGTCCAAATAGGCTGCCTGCAGCAGGCGGGCATAGACCGGAAAGGGGTCCGGCAGCTGGTCCCATCCGCTGATTTCATCCTTCACGCGCTCCAGTCGTCCCGCTTCCCCCTCCAGCACCGACAGGTACACCAGCGTGAGCGGCTCGTTCGATACGTCGGCCAGCTCCTCGTACCACGCGACGGACTGCACCAGCTCGTCCGCCCAGCCGGTCGTCGCCTTATAGAAAACGTGTTCCCACGCCGGCGTCTGGGCGATGGCATATTCCAGATCCATCGTGCGGGTGACGATCAGGGCCAGAGCCCGGTCCTTCTCCTCCACCCGTTCCACGGCGGGCGTCGAGGCGATGACGTTGGCCAGCATCAGGATGCCGCCTGCCAGGATCAGCGCGGCAAAGACGGTCAGGGCCCGCGAGAACCGCGGCGCCGGAGGACCCATGGAAACCGGCGCCGGTTCCGGTTGGATGGGAATCGTATGGGGAAGGTCCGTATCCAAGGCCGCGAAGTATAGCATTCCCCGCCGGAAGGAGCATCGCGGTCCAACGCAAGGCGGCCAGTGGCATGATATCCACCGGTTCTGTATACTGCGCGTCTGTCAAAATGATCCCGCCACGGCGGCCTCCGGGCCGTCCAGGCATCCCGACGGAAAAGGAGTCACCGCGAGCATGAAATCACTGGCAACGTGGGGAGGCGCCTGCCTGGCCATCGGCCTGATAGCGGGTACGACTTTCTGGGGTATCTCGTCCTGGAAAGCACAGACCGAGAAACCGTTCATGCTTTCCCCGGAAACCGTGGCCAGCTATCTCCATGCGGTCATCGAGGCGCAACGCACCGTGTACACCACCAACGTCGTGGACACCTTGCAGAGCAAGGGCATCCATGCCGAAGAGCATTGGAAGCAGCAGAAAGCCCTGCCCCTCCCCGCCCAGATGATTCTGGACGGCGGACGGCTCGTCGCCGAAAAAGGATTGGGATTCAAATACCGGCTGGCCAGCAATACGCCCATCTATGTGTGGAACTCGCCGGCCACGGATTTCGAACGCACGGGACTGGAAGTAGTCTCCAAGAATCCGGACAAGCCGTTCACCGGATTCGTCCGCGTCGGCCGGGACCGGTTTTTCCAGGCCATCTATGCGGACCGGGCCGTTTCGCAAGCCTGCGTCGCGTGTCACAACGCCCACCTCAACAGCCCCAAGAAGGACTACCAGCTCAACGACGTGATGGGCGGCATCATCATCACGATTCCCGTCACCGAGCCATGACGACATACGCCTTTCAACACGTGCGCGTGGCGGACGGCCTGGGACGGACGCTGCCGCGCGCGACCGTGATCGTGAAGGGCGAACGCATCGCCGCCGTGGGCCACGCCGGGCAGCTCGCGGCGCCGCGCGGCGCAGTCCGGATCGACGGCCGCGGCCTGACGCTGCTGCCGGGGTTGATGGATTGCCACGTCCACCTGTGCCTGGGCGGAGACGCCGACGTGGTCCAGACCGTCCAGCAGGACGATCCGGCGCTGACCCTGCTCAAAGCCGTCCGCTATGCCCGGCGGACGGTGGAGGCGGGATTCACCACTGTCCGGGACGTGGGTTTTCGTGACCACTCCATCTTTCAATTGAAACTTGCCATCGAGTCCGGCCTGCTGCCGGGCCCCCGCATCGCGGCCGCCGGCCGGGTAATCTGCATGACCCACGGGCACGCCAGCTTCATCGGCCAGGAGGCCGACGGGCCGGATGCCGTGGTCGCCGCCGTGCGGGCACAGCTGGACGCCGGCGCCGAAGTCATCAAATTCATCGCCTCGGGCGGCGTGCTCACACCGGGCACCTCGCCGGACAGCGCGCAGATGACACCAGAGGAGTTGTCGGCAGGCATGACGGCCGCGCGCCGGGCCGGCTGCCGCGTGGCGGCCCACGCGCACAGCGCGCAGGGCATGAAGAATGCCATCCGTGCCGGCGCCCATTCGATCGAGCATGCCACGTTGATGGACGAGGAAGCCGCCTCGCTCATGAAGACACACGGCGCCGTCATGGTGCCGACCCTGTCGGCGCTCGCCACGACGGCTGGGTGCGGCCTGGCATGCGGCGTTCCGGAAACGGCCGTCGCCAAGGCCAAGGCCATGGTGTCCCGCCACAAGAGCAGCTTCAAACTGGCCCGCCGCGCCGGCATCGCCATCGCGATGGGCACCGACGCCGGCACGCCGTTCAATCATCACGGCGAGAACGCGCAGGAGCTGGTGCGGATGGTGGCGCTGGGCATGACGCCGATGGAGGCCATCGTCTCCTCGACGTCGGTCGCCGCCAGGCTCATCGGGATCGATGACCGCGTGGGCACGATTGAACCGGGAAAACTCGCCGACCTGGTGCTGGTCCGGGGCAACCCGCTGTCGCGGATCACGCTGCTGCAGGACCGGGAACGGATTGTCGGGGTGATGCAGGCGGGGAAATTCGTGGCGGGACCGCTCGCAGGATAAGGGATAGAGGGGTATAGGGGTAAAGGGATAACAGGCACCTACTACCCCTCTATCCCTTTATCCCTATCTTCTGACGTACAGCAACTCCAGCGCTGCGCCGAATCCGTTGATCCGGCCCTTCTGGAACGTCTCCTTGAATCGCTGCCGCAACGCGTTGACGGCGGCCGCATCGTCCTTCCTGACCGCACCCTGCGACACCATCATCTGCACCGCCACATCCAGAATGCGGTCCCTGCGCGCGTCCATGTCGGCCGTCACGAACTCGGGAAGGATTTCCGCGCCGCGCTCGGCGACGATGCTGTCCTTGAACGTGTCGTACCCCTGCGCGGCCACCGTCCGCTCGCGCACGACCGCCAGTTCCGCCTTGATCCGTTTCGTATCCTTGATGAATTGCGCGAAGATCTCCTTGCGCCCCTCGTCGAACAGCTTCTGCTCCATGTGCTCGAGGATGACGCCCGGATCCGGCGTCTCGTCGCGCACCTCGTCGCCGAAGCGCAGGCGGTCGTAGGTCCGCCGCTTCTCCGGATCGCCGACGACCTCATAGGCGGCGTTGATCTCGCGGATTTTCTCCTCGGCCGTCCTGTCTCCGGGATTCCGGTCCGGATGGTACTGCCGCACGAGCTTCCGATAGGCCTTCTTGAGGTCCTCGTCGGACGCATCGCGCGCCACGCCCAGCGTTTCGTAAAAATCTTTTCGGATCATAAGAGTCGCAAGCTCGGATTATTCGGGAATGCCGTCGCGAGACGGTCGAGACCGAAGCCCGCCGGAGACTTCTCGCAAGCGAGGCGACGGAGGCGTATTCCCTGCAGTACGTCGAGGAAGCCGAACGAGAAACGTCCCGCCGGGCGAGAGAATCGGCTGTCGCAGCAGGCATTCATGAATGGTCCGAGCAATATAGCAGAGGCCGATTGACTTCACGAGCCCCTATTATTCATGATCGCTTCTACTGCAACCGCCGATACGCCTCACGGCAGAGTGTGAAGCCTGTTATGCCCGTTATGCCCGTTAATGCCGTTAACGGTGAAACGGGCCGAACGGGCTCAACCGGCTCAACAAGTGGGCGGTTTCGTCACGAACCGTCATGAATAATGGGGGCTGGAAACCGATGCAACACTGCGGCGTGCGCATGCGATTCTTACATGGGATCGGGCTCTGCGCGGCCGTGCTGTGCTGCACGGCCCTCGTCGCCGCGGCCGGAGCGGAACCGTCCCCGACAGCCGACACGCTGGCGGCGGCGCTCAAGAACGTGTCGGGCCCAAGAATGCTGAAGGACGTCGTCAGCCTCAGCGGTCCCGAATTCAGCGGGCGGCAGGCCGGGACGACGGACGACCTGAGATCCGGCCTCTGGGTCGCCGATCGGTTCAAGTTACTCGGCCTTCAGCCGGCGCTCATCACAAGCAAACCGCTCAATCCGGTCGTCGGGGAATGGGCGATCGCAGACCAGGTCCTGACCACGCGCATCCAGGACAGCCCGTCGCTGGAGTTGTTTTCCGGTGACACGCCCATCCCCGCCCGCATGGGCCCCGATTTCCTGCCGATTCTGGACTCCTCGTCAATCAAGGCCAGCGCGCCGGTGACCTTTGTCGGCTATGGGATTTCCGATCCGGAGCGTGGCGTGGACGACTACGCCGGCGTGAATGTCCAGCAGCGCGTGGTCCTGCTGCTGCGCGGGAAGCCGGACCATTACCAACCGCACGTGACCCAGGCCGACAAGGAACGCGTGGCGCGCGAGAAGGGCGCGGCGGCGGCGTTGATGGCCACGGGACCGATCCTGAGCGCCTACGAAGCGCGCCGGGGCATCGGCGGGGCGCCGATGGCCTCCTACAGTCTCTCCAAGGAAGACCGCCGCCTGGCCGGCGCCTGGATCAGCACGGCCCTGGCCGAGGCCATGCTCGCGGCGAAGGGACGTTCCTTGAAAGACGTCCAGGCACAACTCAACCGGGAGCCGAAGAGTCAATCGCACGACACCGGTGTCATCGCGCAGATCGCATGGAACAGCTGGCAGACAAAGGGAGCCGTCTACAATTTCATGGCGATGGTCCCCGGCCGCGACCCCAAGCGCAAACAGGACACGATCGTGATCGGCGCGCACCGTGATCATTTCGGCCGGCACGGCGGCCTGCTGTTTCCGGGCGCGGACGACAACGCCTCCGGGACGGCGGTCCTGCTGGAAGTCGCGCGGGCCCTGTCGAAGCTGAAGCCCGCGCGTTCGATCCTGCTGATCTCGTTCAGCGGAGAAGAACAGGGCCTGCTGGGCTCGCAGTTCTATGTTCGCGAACCGGTCCGCCCCCTGTCGGCCACGAAAGCGATGATCAACGTGGACCATGCGGGCGTCGGCAACGGGCGGCTCACCGTCGGCCTCACCGACCTGCCCAAGGAAACAGCCATGAAAGCCGGGAAGGCTGCCGGGCGTGCGAACAAGCTGGACCTCTTTGGATTTTTTCCCGGAGGCGACCACGTGCCGTTCAAGGAAGCCGGCGTTCCGACGGCGACTGTCGTGAGCGGCGGTCCGCATCCCGACTTCCATCGGCCGACCGATACGGCGGACAAGGTCAAACCGGAGATTTTGGAATCAACCGCGCGATTTGTACTGGCACTGGCGTGGCAGCTCGCCAATGCCCCGTAAAACGTGAGGCGTAAGGAGGGAGGTGTTTAGGACCGGCTTGCTCTTTAGGATGTTCAAAAAGGCCTTCCAGCAAGGCCGCAGGGAGTCCGGAAACCGA
Source organism: Nitrospirae bacterium RIFCSPLOWO2_02_FULL_62_14 (assembly GCA_001805245.1). Classification (GTDB taxonomy): domain Bacteria; phylum Nitrospirota; class Nitrospiria; order Nitrospirales; family Nitrospiraceae; genus 2-02-FULL-62-14. Next base: position 23,211 of record MHEU01000003.1, read on the forward strand.
GACGTACGTTTTTCGGTACGTCGCAGGGAGACGGACGACCGAGAACGACGCTGGAGGACTTTTTCAACATCCTTATGGGATGTCGATGAGAGGCTGAAAGTCGTCAAAGATGGAAGACTGGATCGACGGAAGCGGAGCGACAAGGCGGGGAGCAGGCGGGAAGATCGTGGGAGACCCGACCTGGTTGGCACCCTGGATCAACCCGATGGTCAATTGCGGGCCGAGGGTCATCATCCCGCCACTGTACGCCTGACCGTTGACCAGGCGAAAATTGAACGATTCGAAATTGTTGCCGAAATTATACATGTATCCCTGGCCACCCTGGCTGTCCACGTAGAGGTTGCCAGGACCGGTCAAACTGAAGAGCGCGGCCGTTCCGCCGCTGAATCCCCTGACGCCGGAAACGGATTGCGCCCGGGCCGGATCGTCGAGGGCGACGACGGCGGCTGCAAGCAGCAGGGCCTGCCCGAGCCGGCGGACTGCGCTTCGGATTTCCCGGTTCTGCGTGACAGTCATCGGCATCACAAGTATAGTATGGCCTGACACCGCCGATTGCGCAAGGAGTCTCCCATGTTCCGACAGGTCTTCGGAGCCACGACCGCCATGGCCGTTCTGCTGACCGGCTGGGTGACCGCCGCGCCGGAGCAGGCGACCGGACAGGACCAGCTGCCCAAACCGCCACAGGAAAAGCGGCGTTCGGTCGCGCTCTCGGATGCCGTCTT
>MHEU01000003.1:23978-58208 GCA_001805245.1 Nitrospirae bacterium RIFCSPLOWO2_02_FULL_62_14
CGTCCAGCCGCTGAACCGGCCCGTGTTCGGAGGCACCGCCTTCAACCTGAACTCGATCGAAAAGTTCGACCAGCGAAATTCTTCCCTGACCCTGGACGTCACCCAAAATCTTTTGACCGGCGGCAACTACGACCTGAACTACAGCCCGCAGCGGACCAACGTGAACCAGAACGTGGCCACCGGATTCCTCTTCAACCCCGCCTATACCGGCGGGCTGGCCTTCACCTTTACCCAGCCGCTCTTGCGCAACTTCGGCGTCGACGTCAACCGCACGTTCATCCAGGTGGCCCAGAACAATGCCAAGGTGGAAGAGCAGGTCTTCACGGACCGGGTCCTGACGGTCATCGCGACTGTCGAGCAGAGCTTTTGGGAACTGGTCTTCGTGAACGAAAACCTGAAGGTCGCCGAGTCGGCGCTCAAAGCGGCGCAGGAACTGCTGGCCAGCAACCGCGCCAAGGCCAAGGCCGGCGTCATGTCCATCGTGGACGTGCTGCAGGCCGAGGCGGCCGTCGCCTCGCGCGTGGAACAGGTGCTGGTGGCTGAAAAAGCGATCCGCGATCAAGAAGACCAGTTTCGCCGGTTGTTGAACCCGGCCGAGGAAGAACTCCGGCAGGATGTCCGTCTCACGCCGCTGGACAAACCGAGCCAGACGCTCGAAGCGATCAGTCCCGAAGAGACGGTCGACGTGGCGCTCGAGCTGAGGCCCGAAATCCTGCAGGCCAGGAAAAACCTCGAATCCGCCAGCGTCAACGTCAAATTTGCCAAGAACCAGCTGCTTCCGAACCTGTCGTTCCAGGGCACCTCCGGCATGTCGGGCCTGGGCAATGACGCGGGGGACATGGCCAACAAAAACTTCAGCGGAGAATACTACAACTACGGGGCGGGTCTCGTATTCAGCTATCAACTCGGCAACCGCTCCGCCATCAGCCAGTACAACAAGCGCCAACTTGAAGGCATGAACGCCAAGGCCTCGCTGGCCAGCGTGCGGCAGCAGGTGATCGTCAGCGTGCGCGAGGCGGTGCGACGCGTCCAGACCGATTTCAAGCGGATCGAGACGACGCGGTCCGCGCGCATCATGGCCGAAAAGCAGTTGCAGGCCGAGCGTGAACGGCTGAACGTGGGGTTGACCACGACCCGCTTCGTGCTCGACTTCCAGCGCGACCTCGCCACCGCGCAGGGCAACGAGTTGCGCGCGATCGTGGACTACAACAAGTCGCTGTCCAATTTGTCTCGAAACAAGGCGACCACCCTCGAACGGTACAGCATTCAATTGCAGTAGCGACTTTGCATCCGGTCTCTCCTGAGCGGCTGGCGTGGTTGGCATGGCTGCCGATCCTGGCCACCGCCCTTTTCTACGCCCTCCCTTCCGATCTCCAGAGTGACCGGGCTATCCAGTTTCTCCCGCAAGCTGTCGCCTATGCGGCGCTGGCCCTCTGGGTCCAGCATAATGCCGGCATCACAGCCCGTCTCGGACTCCGGACTCCACAGATCGGCCAGGGCCTCCGCTGGGGAATCGTCGCCGGCCTGATCCTGGGCACGGCAAACGCCGGCGTCATTCTCCAGCTTGTTCCCCGGCTCGGCTACGACATCGCCTTCCTGCGCGAGACGCCCCACGCGCAGGTTCCTCCTGCCATCATGCTGCCCTGGCTTATCGTCGCGATCGCCATGTTCGTGGAGGTGAACTTCCGGGGGTTCCTCCTAGGCCGCCTCCTTGCGTTGACGGAACGGATGGTCCCCGTTCTTCCCATGCCGCTTGTCTCCTGCCTGGCCGTTGGAACCACGGCCCTGACCTTTTCCTTCGATCCCTTCATGGTGGTAACCTTCCGGCACCTGCACTGGATCGCCCTGTGGGACGGGCTGGTGTGGGGTCTGCTCTGGGTGCGGCTGCGGAACCTCTACGTTCCCATCGTCGCCCATACAGTCGAAGTCATGATCATGTACTCAGTTATAAAGATGGTCCTCAGTGCGTAACCTGAATCATTTGATGAGGAGGCGAAGGAGACGCGGCCAGATGCCAGGCCGCAGGCTTGAACAAAACCGGAGGCGTATTTTCTGAAATACGTTGAGGATTTTTTCGAGCCGAGAACGCCGCAGATGGCTGCGTATCGTTCGCCGTAACCTACATGAATCCTTCGTTTTCAACCTATCTCGTGAATGAGCCCTTCGACGATCCGGGCCTCTATGTCGAAATCCGCTGGGCGCGCCGCGCGCTCCTGTTCGATCTGGGCGACAACACCGCGCTGAGTCCGACCCGGCTCCTGCGCGCAACCGAGATTTTCGTCTCCCACATGCACATGGACCATTTCATCGGCTTCGACCGCGTGCTCCGGACCGCCCTGGGACGCGGCAAAACGCTCACGCTGCACGGCCCGCCGGGCCTGATCGACAATGTCGCGGGCAAACTGCGCGGCTATACGTGGAACCTGGTGGACGGCTATCCCCTGACCATCGAGGTGCGCGAGTTCCACGAGCGCGAGATGCGGCCGGCCCGTTTCCAGGCGACCGACGGCTTCCAGCCGCACGAATTGCCCGCCCGGCCCCTGGCGCTCGCGCCGCCCTCCGGCCTGTTCCCCGTGCTCGACGATCCGATGTTCACCGTGCAGGCGGTCGCCCTGAACCACCGCGTGCCCTCCTTCGGCTATGCGCTTCAGGAGCATTTTCACGTCAACTTCAACAAGGAGAAACTGCATGCGGCAGGCCTGCCGGTCGGCTCCTGGCTCAAGGATGTGAAGCAGCACCTCTGGGAAGGGAAGCCGGATGACTTCAAGTTCACTGCCACGCTCTATTTCGAGCACCACCGTCAGGAATTGGAATTCGTGCTCGGCGAGGTCAGGGAGCGTTTCGTCACCATCACGCGGGGACAGAAAATCGCCTACGTGGTGGACGTCCGCTACGATGCTGAGAACGAAGCGAAGATCGTCGAGCTCGCGCAAGGTGCCGACGTGTTCTACTGCGAAGCGCCGTACATGGACCGCGATGCGGGCAAGGCGCAGGAGCGCTATCACCTGACCGCGCGACAGGCCGGCCTCCTGGCGAAGAAAGCCGGCGTGCGGGCGCTGGTGGTCTTCCACTTCTCGCCGCGGTATACCGGATTGGGCGAAGAGATCAGAAAAGAAGCGCGCGAAGCATTCGAGAACACGATCGTCTAAGGAGGAGCCATGCCGGAATTGATGAAGTACGGACTCTATTTCCTGATCGGCGGGGTGGTCGTCAGTCTTTCAACCTATCTGGGCACGAAAGGCGAAGGGTTTCTGGCCGCATTGGCGAGTACGTTTCCGGCCATCACAGGCGTCACGTTCGTCCTGATCTATCTGAACGGCGGCTATGACGCCACATTGATTTACGCCAAGAATCTCCTCTGGTTCGTCCCGCCCTGGCTGGCCTATGTGGGATTTATGATCGTCGCGCTGAATCATCTGGGATTCTGGGTCACGATGGCCGGCTCGCTGGCGGTCTACATGGGCTGCGTGGGCCTGCTTCGTCTGGCACTGCGCTAGGCTGGGATAGCCCTAAAGATCAATAATTCTCAACTTGAATTGGCTTTCTAAGAGGGGGCTGCTAAAATAACGCCAGTTTGACATACGGAGGCCGAAGGGTTCCCGACCCGACCGAATGAACATCGACGAGATACGCCGGAGTATTCAGCAAGGCTCATACACGATTTCATTCACTCATACTGAGAAGCTCCGACGACGAAAGATCGAGCTGGCAGTGATCGAGGAGGCTGTTTCCAATGGTCAGATCATTGAGTCATACCCGGATGATCCAAGAGGACCGTCTTGTCTCATCCTCGGCTTTACCAACACAAAGCGTCCTATTCACGTCGTCTGCGGGCATCTGGGGCGCGATCACATCTTGATCATCACGGCCTACGAGCCCGATCGCGAGGAATGGGAATCCGACTGGAAGACAAGAAAAGGGAAGAAGCAACCATGATCACATCCTGCTATTTCTGCAAGGGAAAGGTCGTTGACCAGGTGACCAGCGTGGATTTTTGGTGGGGCGACGACTTGAAGATCATCGAAAACGTGCCGTCAGGAATCTGCCAGCAATGCGGCGAGAAATACTTCTCTCCCGACGTATACAAGGAAATGGAACGGCTGGCGAAGGGGCGCGGCCCTGCCGTTTCCCATCTCTCCGTGGATGTCCTGCGTTACTCACCCGTCTAATCTGCTTCTGTACAGATCGCGTCTTCGGACCAGTCGCATTCTCATCGTCCCGCCCTGGCTGGCCTATGTCGGCTTCATGATCGTCGCCCTGACCCACCTGGGATTCTGGGTCACGATGGCCGGCTCGCTGGCGGTCTACATGGGCTGCGTGGGCCTGCTTCGTCTGGCACTGCGCTAGGCACCCTCCGGCATTCTCGCGACCGCCTGCCCAATCCGGTTGCGCCTGCATCACCGGCTTGCTACGATGACAGACTTCCCTGTCTCGCGAGGTGCATCGCGTGCCCAACAATAGCAAGCCATCCCGTGAATCCGGCGACCTGATTGTCGAGGGCGCGCGGCAGAACAACCTCAAGAACATCTCCCTCCGCATCCCCCACAACAAAGTCACCGCCATCACCGGCGTGTCCGGTTCCGGCAAGTCGTCGCTGGCCTTCGACACGCTGTTTGCCGAGGGGCAGTGGCGCTATGTGGAATCGCTCTCGACCTACGCCCGCATGTTCCTCGAAAAGGTGGACCGCCCCGACGTGGACCGGCTGGTCAATGTGCGACCGGCAATCGCCATTGAACAGAAGAACCCGGTGCGCACGGCCCGCTCGACGGTCGGCACGGCCACAGAAATAGCCGACCTGCTGCGCCTGCTCTTTGCCAAGATCGGCAAACCGGTCTGTCCCGATTGCCGGCAGGAGGCGCGCGGCTACCATCCCGGGTCGGTCGCCGATGACCTGCTCGCCCGCTTTTCCGACGGGCGCGCGATGATCCTGTTTCCGGTGAAGGACCCCGGCCCCGGCCACGATCGCGCCATGGTCGACTCCCTGCTGACGCGCGGATTCGTGCGGTTGAAATGCGGCGACGACACGGTGGACCTGCACCCAAGCATGGCCCTGCCGAGAACGGCCGGTACGGACCTCCACGTCGTGTTGGACCGTCTGGTCATCCGTCCCGATAACCGCAACCGGATCATCGAAGCCATCGAGACCGCGTTTCGCGAAGGCGACGGCCTCTGCCGCGTGGAAGTCATCGGCCAGGGCCTCCACACCTACAGCACAAAGTTCCGCTGCCAGTCCTGCGGCAGAACCTTCGAACCGCTCCGGCCGATCCTGTTTTCCTTCAACCACCCGTTGGGCGCCTGCCCCGAATGCAAGGGCTTCGGAAACATCCTCAAGTACGACGAGGATCTCGTGATTCCCAACTGCAACCTGTCCCTGGCCGACGGCGCCGTCGAGCCCTGGACCAAGCCCGGCACGGACTGGTGGCAGAAGCAGATGCTGCTGGCCATGAAACGGAAAGGCGTGGACCTCACCACGCCCTACGCCAAGCTGTCCGGGGAGGAACGGGCGCTGATCTGGAAGGGCGATAAAAAATTCGACGGCATCGACGACTTTTTCAAACATCTCGAGCAGAAGCGTTACAAGCTGCACGTGCGGGTGTTCCTGAGCCGTTACCGCAGCCCTGTCCCCTGCCCGCTGTGCCACGGCAGCCGGCTCAAGCCGGACGCGCTCTTCGTGAAAGTCGCAGACCGCGACATTCATCAGATTGTCCATCTCACCATCCATGAGGCTGCCGGCTGGATCGAAGGGCTGCCCCTCTCGAAGTTCGAGGCCGAAGTGGCGCATGACATTCGCCGGCAGCTCCGCATGAAGCTGGGGTTCCTGCTTCGGGTGGGCCTGGGCTACCTCACCCTCGCCCGGCAGACGAAAACGCTCTCCGGAGGGGAGGCGCAGCGGATCACGCTGGCCAACCAGCTCGGGGCCAGGCTGGTCGGCACCCTCTACGTGCTGGATGAACCGACCATCGGCCTCCACGCACGAGACACCGCCACGCTGGCCGGCATCCTGCGCGATCTGGCCGATAGCGGCAACACCGTCGTGGTGGTCGAGCACGACCGGCAGATGATCCAGGCCGCCGATTATGTGATCGAGATGGGACCGCGGTCCGGCGAACGCGGCGGCGAGGTGGTCTGCGCGGCGCCCTGCAGGCAATTTATCGCCGATCCGCGGTCGCTCACGGGCCGGTACCTTCGGGGCGAGGAGACCATCGCCATCCCGCGCACGCGACGCTCCGGCAGCGGCAGGTTCCTCAGCCTGGCCGGAGCGCGCGAGCACAATTTAAAGGACCTCAACGTCCGGTTCCCCCTCGGCATGCTGATCTGCGTGACCGGGGTGTCGGGCTCGGGGAAAAGCACGCTCGTCGACGACACGCTCTACCGCGCGGCCGCGCGGGCCTTCCGCCTCAAATCCCTGCCGATGGGACGATTCACCGCCATCAAGGGGCTGGAGTACCTGAAATCGGTGCGGCTGATCGATCAGGAGCCGATCGGCCGGACGCCCCGCTCCAACCCGATCACCTACCTGAAAGCGTTCGACGACATCCGCGCATTGTTCGCCAACACACAGGGCGCGAGAACCGCCGGGCTGACGCCCGCCCACTTTTCCTTCAACACGCCGGGCGGCCGGTGCGAACGCTGCGAGGGCAACGGCTACGAAAAGCTGGAGATGTATTTCTTCGAGGACCTCTACGCCACCTGCGAAACCTGCGGCGGACGGCGGTTCGGCCAGTCCGTGCTGAACGTCCGGTACCGCGACAAAACGATTCACGAGGTGCTCGGCCTCACGGTGAACGAGGCGCTGACGTTTTTCTCGGGATCCACGAGGCTCGGCGAGAAGCTTCATCTATTAGCCTCGATCGGGCTGGGCTACCTTCGCCTCGGCCAGCCGGCCACCACCCTGTCCGGCGGCGAGGCGCAGCGCCTCAAAATCGCGGCGGAATTGAACACACGGGGACAGGCACCGGCCTCCGGCCGGAGCCAGTCCCCTGGCGTGCTCTATATCATGGACGAGCCGACGACGGGATTGCATCTGGACGACATTAAAAAACTGCTGGCCGTGCTCGGCAAACTGGTGGATACGGGCAACACGGTGGTCGTGGTCGAGCACAACCTGGACATGATCAAGGCGGCCGACTGGATCATCGATTTGGGGCCGGAAGGCGGCGAACAGGGAGGCCGCCTTGTCGCCGAAGGACGGCCCGAGCAAGTCGCGCAGGTGGCGGAATCACATACGGGGAGGTTTCTGAAAGCAATGCTGGAAGAAAAGAGCTAATGGCTTATGGCGTATGGTTTATAGAAAGTGAAAATCTCCTGTTTTGCTATTTGCCATAAGCTATCAGCCATAGGCTCTTCGTCTTAATTCAGGCTGGGGTCCGGAGGCATCTGCGCATACATTTCGTAGCGGCTGCCGAGGGATTGCATGATGTCGGCCCAGATGCGCAGCGGGTCCTTGTCGAACACGATGGACGGATCCGCCGGCAGCGTGATCCAGGAACCGGTCTTCATCTCGTTTTCCAGCTGTCCCGGCGCCCAGCCCGAATAGCCCACATAGGCCCGGAAGGCGGCCGTTCCTCCGGGGACGGTCAGCATTTTCTCCAACGCCGCCATGTCCCCTCCCATATAGACGCCGTCGAAGACATGGTGGGTGTTGTCCGGCTCCTGCCCCGTCCGCAGCAGAATCAGGACATGGTTGGGCTGCACGGGCCCGCCCGAGAACAGCATGTGGCGCTGCCCCTCCAGCACGGGAATTTGCGGCAGGGCTTCGGCAATATGGATGGCTGTCGGGCGGTTGACGACGACGCCCAGCGCGCCCTGCGAGCCGTGCTCGCACAGCAGCACCACCGTCTGGCGGAAATTCGGATCGCGCAACGACGGCGCCGCCACGAGAAAAATTCCCTTTCCGAGCGTCACATCCATAAATCCATCCTACTGCGTCACGCAGCGTAGCGGCAAGATCACGCCTGGTACAGGGCGGTGCGGCGATCCCGCAGCAAGTCGTTATAGGGGTTGAGCGACTTGTCGCGGGCTTCCTTCGGATCAATGTCCACGACGGCCAGATCTTCACGATCCTCCGGCGCGCGGTGCGCTATTTTTCCCCGCGGACCGACGACCTCGCTCTTGCCGATGAAGGTCAGCCGCTTTTTCCCGCCCCGCTCCTCCGAGCCGATCCGGTTGGCCGTAATGCTGAAGACGTGATTTTCCAGGCACCGCGTAACCATGGCATCCGGGCAGTGCGGCAGCACCAGATTGGACGGATGGCAGATGATATCCGCGCCTTTCAGCGCCAGGGTGCGCGCCGATTCCGGGTAGTACCAGTCGAAACACACCATCACCCCGATTTTTGCCGATCCGATATCCCATACCTGAAACCCCGAGTCGCCCGGCGTGAAGAACTGCGTTTCTTCGAAGAATAGATGAGCCTTGCGATAGCAGCCGATCACGCCCTTGGGCCCGACGACGACGGCGGAGTTAAAAAACCGGCTTCCGTCCCGCTCGGGCAGTCCCGCCACGATATGCATGGCACGCTCACGCGCCACGTCGCAGAGACGTTTTGTCGTGGGCCCGTCCGGCACCGGCTCCGCCAGGGCCGCCACCTCGTCTTTGGAGACAAACTGGTAGCCGGACGCGAACAGCTCCGGCAGGACCATGAGGTCGCAACGAGCCGAGGACAGTTTCTTCGTCACTGTCTCGAGGTTGCGCGCCACGTCGCCAAAGACCGGATCGAACTGGTAATAGCCGACTTTCATGAAATTCCTTCCCAAAAAAAGAACGGGCAGGGTCGCCCCTGCCCGTTGCTTACCGCTCTATCAGAGCGTCTCTCACTTCACTTCGGACAGGTGCATCACCGCCGTATCAGCATGCTTGACGATCGCATCGGCATGGCCCTGCTTGCCGTGCGACACGGCTTCCTCGAGGTGTTTCACCCCTTCATCGAGGTGCGGGCTCTTCACTTCCTTCTGCGCGCCCTTGGCATGCTCCAACGCGCCCTCGGCATGCTTGAGGGCGACATCCGCATGGCCCTGCTTGCCATGCTCCACCGCTTCCTTGGCATGGTGGATCGCTTCGTCCACATGCTTGTTGCCGGCCCAGGCAGGTGCGCTCAACAGCATCACGGCTGCACCGGCGATCACCAATCCCATCAACGTTTTCATGCTTGGCCTCCTTGGTAAATGACTGCCGACGTTTTCGTCTCTGTTACGAATGCGCGGTCGAATTGGATGTGTGACCTTATCATGCGACCCGGGAGGGGTCAAGACGGCTTCCCCTCCTCGGAACCCACGATTTTGTGCAGCAATTTCGCGTCCTTCTCGACCGGCGCGGCAAAATCGCGGCTCCATTCCCACCAGGACCCGGGATAGTTCCTGACTTTTTGATAGCCGGCCAGTTTCAGCACGACATAGAGCCAGGCCGAGCGCACACCTCCCGTGCAATAGCAGACGACTTCATGGCTGGGATGCAGCCCCTTGTCATCGAGCCCCGCGCGGATCTTTTCGAGATCCTTGACCGTGGCATCCGGGTTCAAAAATGCGTTCCAGGGCACGCTGGCGGCGCCCGGAACGTGCCCCGAGCGGGGAATGCCTGAAATTTCCTTGCCGGCATACTCTTCCAGGCTGCGGGCATCCGCAATGACCGTCTCCGGATGCGGCCGCTTCACGATTTTCTTCAGCTCGTCCTTCTCGATGATCACATCGGAGTTCACAGCCGCCTTGAAGCTGCCCGGCTTCGGCGTCACGACGCCATGCTCGTACTTGCGGTGTTCGGCCGTCCATTTGACCCAGCCGCCATCCAGGATCTTGAGTCGCGCGTGGCCGAGGTACTGCAACATCCAGAACATCCGCCCTTCGTCGCCCCAGTTGTCGAACGGATTCGAATAGATCACGACGTCGCTGTCAGGATTGATGCCCAACGACTGGATTTTCTGCTCGAGGCGGGACGTGTCCGGATCGAGCAGCCCCTTGGCCGCCGCGTCGGGATCACTGAACTCGTGCCACGTGGCATTCACGGCGCCCGGGATATGACCCCCGAAGGCATAGGCCGCCTTGCCGCGGACGTCGATAATGACCAGCCCCTCGCGCCCGAGGTTCTGGTCCAGCGTCGCCGTATCGATGAGCATCGGATGGATCATAAGATTGTGGTTCTCCCTGGTTCAGCCTGCTTTGTACCGGTTTTTTTTCGCCCCGTCCACTGCACAGGTCTGCGTCGGATCGTAGGCCGCCCGGTCGACCGCGGCCCTCAGTTCGTTGGAGAGAGGAAACGCCCGCTCGTAGATCGTGAACCGGTAGGGATCGTCGGCCGTCAGGCCGTATGTGGTCTGCAACATCTCGTGCTGGTCGTCCGTCAGGATGTGATACCGCACGAGGGTCTTGAGCGTGAGTCCCGCCGATTGTTCAGGCATGCGATAATTAAATTTATACTCGCGGCTGGCCAGCGGCAGGAGACGATTGTCGTAGACCTCCACGACGACCGGCTGCCAGAGGATCCACCGGCCCATCGTATCCGTCTGGTGCGAGAGCACGCGCCCGTCCTTGTCCTGCACGAGAAATTCGACGGTGAAATGCCGGTCCGGGTCTCCGGTGGGAATCTTGTGTCCCGCCCCCGCGTTGATCAACGTCGCGGTAAACGTCACGCGCTCGCCCGGTTTGGGCGCCGGGGGATCGGCCTGCACGCGCACCGCCACCGCCTGCCTGATCATGTCCGGATCGTGTCCGCCGCGCCAGAAATGGCGGCGCCCCTGACGGACCGGCCCGCCGCGCGCCATCGGCCGTTCAACTTCGGGCATGTGGCAGTTCTGGCAGATAAAGCCGCGCTCCTGCATGAAATACTTGCCTTCGTACTCGGCGTAGGTCCCGCAGGGGCCGGCATTATAAAATTGCGCGGGCCCCGACACGACGTTATGGCACCGGTAACAGACCTGCGCGGTCCGGAACGTCGGATCGAACTTCGTCGGATGCGGCGCGGCGGAATCGTCGAACGGCCCGTAGATCACCCCGTCACGCACATGGCAGGCGGCGCAGGTGATGGATTCCTTCTGATAGGCCGGATCGTAGCGGGGGTTCGGCTCCTGCACGGCCTTCTCCACCCGCCCGCGCGGAATCTCCTTAATCACCGTCGGCTGCTGATTTTCCAGCGGCGCGTGGCAGTTCAGGCAGACCCAGATATTGTGGTCCTTTTTCCAATAGGCCTGGAAGAACGGATCCTCGAAGGCTTTTGAATGGATGCTGGTTTTCCATTCGTCGTAGATCTCGCGGTGGCAGGTCCCGCAGGACTCCGCCTTGAGGCTGTCGAGGCCGGCCGGAATGTTCTGATAGGGGATCGCGTGCGCGTAGTCCGAGCGCAGGCCGAAAATCACAACCGGCTTGACCTCTGTGTAATAAAGATAAACCAGGCCCGCGAGGATCAGACCGCCAAAGGCAATTTTCCATGCTCGTTGCATACGGCTTGCGCTCACACGCTCGTGCTGACAAGCTTACATGCTGACAGGCGACACGGCTCCGTCCACTTGCGCCTTGTCAGCTTGTCAACGTCTTTGTCCGGCGCTCATGCTTCCAGAAGCGCCATCACATGCCGTTCGACCGAAGCCGACAGGGCCTGGAGATTGTAGCCGCCCTCAAGCGACGACAGGATGCGGCCCTTGCCATGGCGGCGCGCGATCCCCGCCACAATCCGGGTCAGCTCGGCATATCCGTTTTCCGTCAGGCCCATGCTCGCCAGCGGATCGTCGCGGTGCGCGTCGAAACCCGCCGAAATGATGACGACGTCCGGCTTGAACGAATCCGCGGCCGGCACCAGCACTTTTTGAAAGACCGCCAGATAGTCCTCGTCGCCTTCGCCGGCCTCCATCGGCACGTTGATCGTCGCGCCTTCGCCCTTTCCGCTTCCGCGCTCCGACGCTCCCCCGGTCCCCGGGTAATGCGGATACTGATGCGTGCTGAAAAACAGCACGGACGGATCGTCGTAAAACGAATGCTGCGTGCCGTTGCCGTGATGGACGTCCCAATCCACGATCAGTACGCGAGCGAGGCCGTGTTTGCGCTGAAGATACCGGGCCGCGATCGCGACATTATTGAACAGGCAGAACCCCATCGCGCGATTGTGCTCCGCATGGTGCCCCGGCGGGCGGACGGCGCAGAACGCGCTGTCCACGCGGCCGGCCATGACGGCATCCGCCGCGGCCAGGACGCCGCCGGCCGCCAGATAGGCGGCCGGCAGGGAGCCGGACGACATGGAAGTATCGGCATCCAGCATGACCCGGCCGCTTGCCGGCGCATGCCGCTTCAACGCCGCCACGTAGGACGGTTCGTGCACCAGGGTAATCCACTCATCCGCCGCCGGAACCGGGTCGATCCGGATCAACCGGGACATGACCCCGCCCTGTTCCAGCCGCGCAACGATCGCTCGCAGCCGCTCCGGCGACTCCGGATGGCCGGCTCCCATGTCGTGTTTCAGATAGTCGGGATGATAGACGAAACCGGTCTTGGCCATATAACCCTAAGAGCGAATGGCGTATAGCCTACAGCTCGAAACTCTCCGCTATCAGCCATATGCTATATGCTCTTCGCCTTCGCAGCGCGCATCGTAGCATGGCCCAAACGCGATAGACAATCCGACGAAAACCGTGTTACGGTTTCGCACCGTGGCGAATTCAAAAATTGAACCGCTCAAAAAACTGCTGGCGATGGATCCGAACGACGAGGTGGCCTGGTTCGGGCTGGGAAAGGCCTATCAGGGAGACGGAAGCTTTCAGGACGCGGCCTCGGCCCTGGACCGCTGCATCGCGGTCAAGCCGACCTACTCGGCCGCCTACTTCGCCCTGGCCGAGTCGCTGAAACAGCTGGGACAGACCGACCGCTGCCGGCAGATCTGCGATCAGGGCATCGAGGTCTCGACCAGGAACGGCGACGCGATGGTGACGAAGAATCTGCAGGCGCTGAAACAAAGCCTGGGATAACGCGGCTTTTTATTCCGTTTCTCTCAGTCCGGCTTCTGCTGCCGCTCAGGATGTTCCCGCATCAGCGCGTCATACAATTCATCCAGCCACCGGCCGGCGCACCCCAGCACTTCGCGCACCAGCGGCTCGGGCTGGCCCGTTTTCGCCATCGTCCACCGGCAGACGTATTCCAGCAGCGTCGGCCGGTCGAATTGCGTGGACGACGTGGCGGCCATGGCCGACAGTTCGGCAAAACCGGTCGTGATGATCTGCGCGACCGTGTCGCGCCCGTACGAGGTGCTGGCGACGACATACTGGACGGCCCGGTTGATTTCCTGGTCGGTCATGGCTCTCATTATAGAACAGGCTGGCCTGTCCACCGAAACGCCCCGGGAATGGTATGATGGCTTCGCCTATGCCTAAGAACACCCGCACGACCGCAGTCGTTCCGTCCGAATGGGACCTGTCCGGTCTGCTGCACCATCCCGCCCAGGATTCCGAGCATCTCCTCAAACACCTGGACCAGCAGGTCTCGCAGGTCGAAGTCAGGCGCCCGGCGCTCGCACCCGCGATGACGGTCGAGGGATTCCAGGAAATCCTCCGGCTCCTCGAGGAGATTGCGTCCCTCTCCTCGAAGCTCAGCGCCTATGCCTATTTGTGGTTCTCCGAGAACACGAAACGGCCGGAGGCGCGGGCGTTCAAAACCAGGGTCGAAGAGCGGCTGGCGGCGCTCCAGAACCGAATCCTCTTTTTTGATCTCTGGTGGCAGACGGTGGATGCGGCCAACGCCGCCCGCCTGCTCGACGCGTCCGGCGATCTCCGCTACCACCTGGAGACGATCCGCCGGTTCAAGCCGCACACGCTCTCCGAGCCCGAGGAAAAGCTCATCAACCTCAAGAACACCACCGGGCGCAGCGCCGTCAACACGCTCTATGATCTGTTAACCAACAGCCTGACCTTCACGCTGACAGTTGACGGCAAACGGAAAACCCTGACGCGCGAACAGCTTTCGATCTACATCCGAAGCCCGAAGGCCCGCGTGCGGGAAGCCGCCTACAAGGAATTGCACCGGGTCTTCGGCGGGCAGCAGGACATGATCGGCGAGATGTACTCCACGCTCGTCAGCGACTGGAAGAACGAAAACCTCACCCTGCGGAAGTTCTCCGAGCCGGTGGCGGCCCGCAACCTCAGCAACGACGTGCCGGACGAGGCCGTGACCGCGCTGCTGGCGGCCTGCACGCAGAACGCCGGCGTGTTCCAGGAGTATTTCCGATTGAAGGGACGCTTCTGCGGGATCAAGCCGATGAACCGGTACCATCTTTACGCGCCGCATCCGGCCGACCGCGGACAGTACCGCTATCAGGATGCCGTGCGCATGGTGCTCGACGCCTACCGGGGATTTTCACCGTCGCTGGCCGATCTGGTCCGGCGCGTGATCGACGAGCGGCATCTGGACGCGCGCATGAGGCCCGGCAAGCTCAGCGGCGCCTACTGCTACAGCGTCGTGCCGGGACTCACGCCCTACGTGCTGCTCAACTACACCGGGGAGGCGCGGGACGTCGCCACGCTGGCACACGAGCTGGGACACGCGGTGCACGGCATGCTGGCGGCCGGACATTCCATCTTCACGTTTCACGCCACCCTGCCGCTGGCCGAGACGGCGTCGGTGTTCGGCGAGCGCATTCTCTCCGATGCGCTCATGGCGCAGGAGACCAGGAAGTCGGTCAAGCAGGGGCTGCTGATCAGCCAGCTCGACGACATCTATGCCACCGTCATCCGGCAGGCCTACTTCGTGCT
The DNA here is from genome assembly GCA_001805245.1 of Nitrospirae bacterium RIFCSPLOWO2_02_FULL_62_14. Taxonomy (GTDB): domain Bacteria; phylum Nitrospirota; class Nitrospiria; order Nitrospirales; family Nitrospiraceae; genus 2-02-FULL-62-14. The sequence goes on from MHEU01000003.1 coordinate 38,698, forward strand.
GTTCGAGAAGACCGCGCACGAGATGATCGCCAGGGGCGCCACGGCCAAGGACCTCAGCGCCGTGTACCTCGACACGCTGCGCCAGCAGTTCGGCAGGGCCGTGCCGGTGCCGGACGAGTTCCGTTGGGAATGGCTGAGCATCCCCCACATCTTCGGAAGCCCGTTTTATTGTTACGCGTACAGCTTCGGGAATCTTCTGGTGCTGGCGCTCTACCAGCAATACCGGCGGCAGGGCCAGGCCTTCGTGCCCAAGTATCTGAACCTGCTGGCGACCGGCGGCTCGAAAAGCCCGGAGGCGATCCTGGCGGAGGTCGGCGTGGATATCCGGTCGGCTTTGTTCTGGCAGGCAGGGTTTGATACGATCGCGGAAATAGTGTCAGAGCTGGAACGAACGGCGGATTAACTCTTCCTAGCGCGGCGATCCCCGCTTGACCGTCCAGGTCACTTCGGCGACTCGTTTTCCCAATTCCCGGGCGGATGCCAGTTCCCTGTCGTCGATCCCTGGGCTGTCTCCCTCCGTCGTCGCGGAGGCCCCGAACGCGCCGCCCCCGCTCACGACGATCATCTGATTGCCCAGCATGGCGGCCAGGATCGTCAGCATCGTGACTTCCTTGCCGCTCGCCACCTGCCCCCCGGTGGCGAACGCCGCCCCCACCTTGTTGCGCATCTTGAATTCCGGATAAACCCCGAATTTCAACTGCCAGTCGTCGAAAAACTTTTTGACGTCTCCGGACATGTTGGACCAGTAGACCGGCGACCCGACCACCACCGCATCGGCGGAGAACAGATCGCCGGCGGCCACCTCGCCCACCCGTTTGAGCACCACCCTGGTTCCCGGCAGGCTCCTGGCCCCTTCGACGACTCCCTGCGCCATTTTCTCGGTATGTCCCGTCGCCGAATGATAGGCCACCAGCACCGTGATATTGGCCGGCGGCTCGGCGGCCGGAGCCGCGATGATCCAGCCCAAGACGAGAAGCCCAACAAGCACTATCTGGCGCATGGGTCCACCTCCTGCGATGTGACGAACCGCACGACTGAATGGAAGGATTGTGGAAGCGAAGAAGGGGGCAGTTGGGAACGACTACCGTCTAATGGTTTCCTCATCCAGATGCTCTTCCACCGACAACTCGGTGAGTGTCCCGCGATAGTCGCACTTGTGGCAGCGGATGCGAAATTCCTCGATCCACTTCTCCTGGACGTAGGACTGGCGGCATTTGGGGCACACGAACACGCCCTTCTTGTACAGCACCTTGCGTTTTTCCTTCATGCCATCCCTCGTGTGGTTGCGTGAGACCGGCGTAAACGGCAGCAGAATCGCATACCGCAGCGCACGATTGCAAGCCGGGCTACTTCTCCGTTTCGCCCCTGCGGCGCTTCAATTCCTCCTCCACCAGCACCCGGCGCAGCACCTTGCCGACGATCGTTTTCGGCAGCTCCGTCCTGAATTCCACGCGCTTCGGCACCTTGAATTTCGCCAATTCCCTCCGGCAATGCTCCAGCAGGTCGGCCGACGCCGCCTGCTCGCCCTCCTTCAGGACCACGTAGGCCTTGATCAGCTCGCCCCGCAATTCTTGCGGGATGCCGACAACCACCGCATCCTTCACCTTCGGATGCCGGAGCAGGGCTTCCTCGACCTCACGCGGGTAGACATTCTCCCCGCCCGACTTGATCATGTCCTTCTTGCGGTCCTCGATGTAGAAATAGCCGTCCGCATCGCGCCGGGCCATGTCGCCCGTGTAGAGCCAGCCGTCCCGCAGCACCTGGCTGGTTTCCTCCTCGCGATGCCAGTAGCCGCGCATGACTTGTGGGCCGCGAACCACCAACTCGCCGATCCCGCCGACTGGAAGCTCGCGCTGCCCGGTTTCCGCGTCCATGATGCGCGCGTCGGTATCCGGGAGCGGCAGCCCGATGCTGCGCCGGTGCCGCTTCTCCATCGGCTGCTCGATCGGATTGGCGTGGGTCACGGGGCTGGCCTCCGTGAGCCCGTACCCCTCGACCAGCTTGGCTCCGGTCAACGCCTCGAACCGCTCCTGGACGGGGAGGGGCAGCGGCCCGGCTCCGCTGATGCAGACGCGGATCGAGTGCAGGTTGTAGCGATCCAGTTGCTGGTAGTTGTTGATCGCGGAGTACATCGCGGGAATGCCCGGGAAGATCGTCACCCGGTCACGCACGATGGCCTTCAGCACTTCGCCGACCTGGAACCGCGGCAGCAGCACCAGGCTGCTGCCCACGCCGAGCGCCAGGTTGAGGCAGACGCTCATGCCATACACGTGGAAGAACGGCAGGACGCCCAGGAACACCGCCTCTCCATCCCGGAGGGAAGGAATCCAGCTCCGGATCTGCCAGGTATTCGTCACCAGGTTGCGATGCGTCAGCACCACGCCCTTGGGCACGCCGGTCGTCCCTCCGGTGTACTGCAGCAGCGCCGTGTCATCCGGGGCGATGGACACGGCCGGAGGCTCCGGCGGGACCTCCAGGAACGGGCGAAAGGCATGGACGGCGGGATGGCTCGGCGGCCGCACCCACTGCCCTTCCCGCCTGGCTTTCAGCGGGTACAGCAGCCGTTTGAGCCACGGCAGGTAGTCCGCCACTCCCGCCAGGATCACCCGCTTGAGGTGCCCCTCGCGCAGCACCGGCTCGACCCGCGGGAAAAACTGACCAAAGGCCACCAGCATCTCGCAGCCCGAGTCCCTAACCTGGTGCCGGATCTCAGGCTCGACGTAGAGCGGGTTGATCATCGTCACCGTGGCGCCCGCGCGGAGGCTGCCGTAGAACGCGATCACCGTCTGCGGCAGGTTCGGCAGCATGATGCCGACGACGCTGCCCTTGCCGATGCCCATCCGCAGCAGGGCCTGCGCGAACCGGTTGACCAGCTCATCCAGCTCGCGATACCGGATGATGCGGCCGTAGAAGAGCAGGGCCGGACGGTCGGGAAACCGGAACGCCGAGCGGGTCAGCAGCTGCGGTAGGGGTTCTTCGGGATACGACAGGGTCGCGGCGACAGACGGGTCGTACTGCGCGGTCCAGGCGCGATCCATCATGTCTTGCACCGGCCGCTGTCGGAACCGCCTTGACAGGCCATGGAGCCCCCTCTAGGATCGCCGCCATGCCGGATGAGCGGACAAGGCCTCATCGGACCTGCCTGGGACGGGTTGGATTCATCGCCGCGGTATGCGGCCTGGTGGCCGGCCTGCAGGCGACGCCGGGGCAGGCCCAGCATCCAGCTAAGGCCGGGCTGATCGCCGTGACGACGCCGCAGGGGACCGTCATCATGGCCGAACTGGCGGACACGGCCGAGGAACGGGCGCACGGGCTCATGTTCCGTTCATTGCTCGAAAGAAACCGCGGGATGCTCTTCACCTTTGCCGAACCGCAGCAGTGGAGCTTCTGGATGAAAAATACCCGCATCTCTCTCGACATCATCTGGATGGATGGCAACAGGAAGATTGTCCATATCGAGCGCCACGTCCCCACCTGCAGCCGCACCGATGACGGCTGCCCGCAATACCAGCCAAACGAAAACGCGCTCTACGTGCTGGAGCTCGCAGCGGGATCGGCGGAGGCGCTCAAACTCGAACGCGGCGCGACGCTCCGTTTCCAGCTTCCCCCGGATCCTCCCGCCAGGAAACCAGCACGCAAACCGTAGCAACGCAAATAGTCGAAAGTCGTAAAGTCCAAAGTCCGAAAGTCTGAAGACATTAAGACTTTACGACTTGATGACTTTCAGACCCCTGCAATTTACTCGTGCCAGGCGCGGATGCGTCTCGCCGTGATCACGCCTTCGACCTTTTCGATCGCCTTCAGCACCCGGTCCAGATGCGCCGTATCCTGCACCTCGACCACGAAATTGAGGATGGCCTTCCGGTCCTCGCTCGTGGCGATCTCGGCGCGCGTGATGTTGGCCTCCGCGCCTGAAATGGAAGACGACACGTTCGCCAGCACCCCGGGCTTGTCCACCGCCACCACCGACACCTTGACCGGGTGCGTGCTGGGAGTCGTGAAATCCCATTCGACGTCGATGAGACGGTCCCGGTCGTAATCCAGTGCGTCAAGGTTGGGACAGCCGACCGCATGAATCGTCAGGCCGCGCCCCCTGGTGATATAGCCCATGATCCGGTCGCCCGGAACCGGATTGCAGCAGCGGGACAGTTGCATGAGCAGGTCGCGCCCACCCTTGACCTTGACGCTCTTTTCCTCGTCCTTCGCGCCGGGAATCCGTTCAGCTGCCGGCGCGCCGACCGCGGGCCCGGCCTCCGCGGACACCGGCTCGAGCAGCCAGCTCGCCACTTTTGCGGCTGAGACGTGGCCATAGCCGACGGCGGCCGCCAGGTCGTCGAGCGTATCGAAACCGGATTTTCGCGCGGCGTCCAACAGGCGGTCTGATTTCAACGTCTGGGCGGGCGGCAGGTCATGGCGCTTGAGCTCCCGCTCCAGGAGACGACGTCCGACCTCCACGCTGCGTTTCTGCTGCTCGGCCTTGAGCCAGTGCTTGATCTTGGTCTTCGCGCGGGAGGTCCGGACGAACTTCAGCCAGTCCTTGTGCGGGACCTGCGTCGGGGAGGTGAGAATCTCGACTGTATCCCCGCTTTTGATCTGGTGCTTCAAGGGAACGATCTTGCCGTTCACCTTCGCCCCGACGCAGTGGTCGCCGATCTCCGTGTGGATGGCGTAGGCGAAGTCCACCGGCGTCGAGCCCAGGGGCATTTCCTTCACCATCCCCTTGGGCGTGAAGATATAGACGACGTCGTGGAAGAGATCCAGCTTGACGGAATCCATGAACTGGCGATTGTCGGCCAGGTCCTGGTTCCACTCCACGAACTGGCGCAGCCAGTTGAAGGCCTTGCCCTCTTGGGCGTCGATCGTGCCAGGCTCCTTGTATTTCCAATGCGCGGCGATGCCGTACTCGGCGATCCGATGCATCTCCTCCGTCCTGATCTGGAACTCGACCCGCTCGCCCTTGGGACCGACGACCGTGGTGTGGAGCGATTGGTACAGGTTCGACTTGGGGATGGCGATGTAATCCTTGAACCGGCCCGGCACCGGCCGCCAGAGGGAATGGATCAACCCCAGCGCCGCGTAGCAGTTCATCTTCGAATCCGTGATGATGCGCACGGCCGTCAGGTCGTACACTTCGTCGAACGGCACCGACTGGCGTTCCATTTTCTGGTAGATCCCGTACAGGTGCTTGGGCCTGCCCTGGACTTCGCCTTTCAAGCCCGCCTCCGTCAGCGCCTGCCTGACCAGCTGAACGACGTCCTGGATATATTGCTGCCGCTCCTCGTCCCGCTTGGCCACCCGCATTTTCAGCTCGGCATAGACGTCGGGCTTCAGCGCCTTGAGGCACAGGTCCTCCAGCTCGTTCTTCATCCATCCGATGCCAAGCCGGTTCGCCAGGGGGCCGTAGATCTCGATCGTTTCCTGGGCAATCTGCCGGCGCTTGGCTTCCTGCAGATGTTCCAGCGTCCGCATGTTATGGAGGCGGTCGGCCAGCTTGATGAGGACGACCCGGATGTCGTCCGCCATCGACAGGACCATCTTGCGGAAATTTTCAGCCTGCTTTTCCTCGTAGTTCCTGAACGGAATTTTCCCGATCTTGGTCACGCCGTCGACCAGATGCACGACGTCCTTGCCGAACTCCTTCTCCAGCTGATCCGGCGTCGCCAGCGTGTCTTCGAGCGTGTCGTGCAACAGCCCGGCCGCCACGGCGGTGACATCCGAGCGCAACGCGGTGAGCACGCCGGCCACCGCCAGGGGATGCTGCAGGTAGGGCTCGCCGGACCGCCTCGTCTGGCCTGCGTGGGCCTTCTCGGAAAAGGCATAGGCCCGACGCACCAGTTCCACGTCGGCATGCGGGTTGTAGCTTTGGACCCGGCTGATCAACTGATCGAGATCTGTGATCGTGTCGTTCGGCATGGCAGTTCTTATCACCGGCACCACCGGGTGGACTCCCGCCCAGCCTGATTGCCAACCCGGCGAAACAGATGCCGGATTCTGCGATCGGTCGGACAGACAACGCAACTTGCTGAATTTAAAGAAGATACTAGACGCTCAGGAAATGTTTGTCAAACACGACCCGCTGGGGGCTAATGCAGAGCGCCTGTCGCAGGGAAGAGAAAAAAACGGGAGGCGGGAATGGCGGGCCTATTGCCCGCCCTTCTGCACGTAGTTTTTCACGAACTCTTCGGCGTTTTCCTCGAGGACGTTGTCGATCTCGTCCACGAGCTTGTCGATTTCCTCTTTCAGCTTCTTACCGGATTCGACAACCTTGGGATTCGGCTTGACGTCCTCTTTGGCCTGAGGCTCTTTTTTGGACTCGGATTTCCGCTCCTGCTTTTCCATCGGAGCACCTCCACACCGAACTTCGTTTGAGCCGCTCGCTCTTTATCGCTTTATCGAATATGGATGCGAGCGGAGAACCCCTCCAGTGATTTCTTACTCGGTTGTGAGGTCAGGATAACCCCGCCTCGATAAGTTCGTCAAGCAAACCGTCGTTGACCCGCAACGCCGCGGGGGCTAGACGATCAACGACACGATCAGCAGCGCCACGATATTGATCACCTTGATCATGGGATTGATCGCCGGGCCGGCCGTGTCCTTGTACGGATCGCCGACTGTGTCGCCGGTCACCGCCGCCTTGTGCGTGTCGCTCCCCTTCTTGCCCTGCTCCTCAATATACTTCTTCGCATTGTCCCAGGCACCCCCACCGCTGGTCATCGAGATCGCGACGAAGAGACCGGTCACGATGCTGCCCACGAGCACGCCGCCGAGCGCCTGCGGACCCAGGACGACGCCCACCAGAATCGGCGATACGACGGGAATCAATCCGGGGATCATCATTTTTTTGATGGCGGCCTGCGTAACGATGTCGACGCAGGTGCCGTACTCGGGTTTGCCGGTTCCCTCCATGATTCCTTTGATCGTCCTGAACTGCCTGCGCACCTCTTCGACCACGAGACCGGCCGCCTCCCCCACGGCTTTCATGCAGAGGGCCCCGAAGATAAACGGCAGCATGCCGCCCAGAAACAGCCCGACCAGGACCAAAGGATTGGAGAGGTCGAAGGTGCTCGCCCCGCTGCCTTTGCCCACTTCGCGCGCGTATTCGGCAAATAAGACCACCGCCGCAAGTCCGGCCGACCCGATGGCATAGCCTTTCGTCACCGCTTTCGTCGTATTCCCGACGGCATCCAATGGATCGGTGATGTTCCGCACCTCTTTGCCGAGATGGGCCATTTCCGCGATGCCGCCCGCGTTGTCGGTAATCGGCCCGAAGGCGTCGATCGCAACCACAATGCCCGCCATGGACAGCATCGACACAGCGGCAACCGCCACGCCATACAGCCCGCCGCCCGCTGCGCCGCCGCAGATCCAGTAGCTGCCAAGAATCGCCCCGCCGATCACCACCACCGGCCAGGCCGTCGCCTGCATCCCCACGGCAAGCCCCGCGATGATATTCGTCGCATGGCCCGTTTCGCTCGCCTTCGCAATGGCCTTCACTGGCGCATAATCTTTGGAGGTGTAATAGTCGGTGATGAACACCAGCGCGAGCGTCACCGCCAATCCCACCAACGCGGCGATGTAATAGCTCGTGCCGCTGACGCCGCCCACGCCTTCCATGATTTTCATCGTGACCGGATAAAAGGCCGCCGCCGCAATCCCGCCGGCGACGAAGAGACCCTTATAGAGCGCTGTCATGATGCCTCCCCCCGAACCCACTTTGACGAAGAGGATGCCGATGATCGTCGCAAAGATCGTGACACCGCCGAGCGCCAGCGGATAGAGAATCGGCGCGCTCTGTCCCTTGAACAGGGTGAAGGCCAGCACCATGGCCGCGACGGTCGTCACGGCGTAGGTCTCGAACAGGTCCGCGGCCATGCCGGCACAGTCGCCGACATTGTCGCCCACGTTGTCGGCAATGACGGCCGGATTGCGCGGATCGTCTTCCGGAATTCCCGCTTCAACCTTGCCGACCAGGTCAGCGCCGACGTCCGCCGCCTTGGTATAGATCCCGCCGCCGACACGCGCAAAGACCGAGATCAAACTGCCGCCGAATCCCAGGCTCAGCAGCGCATGGATCGCTTTTTCCTGCCCCGCGAACTGAGAGGCCAGCGTGTAGAAGCCGGTGATCGCCAGCAAGCCCAGGCCGATCAGCAGCAACCCGGTCACCGCCCCGCCGCGGAAGGCCACGGTCAGGGCCGCGTTCAAGCCGCCATGGGCCGCCTGCGCCGTGCGGACATTCGCGCGCACCGCGATGATCATGCCGACATAGCCGGCAATCGCCGAGGCGCCGGCGCCGATCAGGAAACCGACCGCCGTCAGCAGGCCGAATTTATCCGAAGCCAAACCACCCGCCCACAGAATGGCGAACAGCACGGCCGCCACGACGCCGACCGTCCGGTACTGGCGGTTCATGTAGGCGCCCGCGCCCTCCTGAATCGCCTTGGCAATTTCCTGCATCTTGGCGTTGCCGGCGTTGAGCTTGAACACCCACATGGCCAGATACAGGCCGTAGGCAATCCCGGTCACCGCAGCTATCAACGCGAACGTGACAATCGCTGAATCGCTCACTTCAATCTCCTCCCGTGATGAACAACCATCTGTTATTGGGCTCCCGTCGCTTCAACCCGCCCAAGCCTTGTGATGTAGTAGGGGGAACGCGGAAGCCAGGATTTTTGTCAGGTATCTAACTGCCTGAAAAGTCGGGTCATTTTATACAGATGCTGCAGGGGTATCAAGACAAAATACGGGGCAAGTCCGAGGGCCGGCTCTAATCGATCCAGTCCTTCTCCTTCAGCTTCCGCGGCAGATATTTTTTGGTGAGGTACTGAAAATCCTTGTTGGCGAGGGAGTCCAGTTCGTACTTGAGCCCGCTCGCGAGCATCCGCTTGATCTCCGCCTGCCAGACTGGCTTCTGGAACCACTGGTAGTTGAGCAACTCCTTCGCGCGCGCGATGTCCTTCTCGTTGAGCTTGATGCCGACGTTGCGCGGCAGGCCGTACCGCTCGGGGTCCGCGCTGGAGAGCCCGATGAATTTCGCCTTCGGAATCGCCATGCGCTGGCTCTCGAACGCGAGATTGATGGAGCCCTGCTTGACCACCGAGTAGATGTAGTAGCCCCAGGGATCGTTGTCGACCAGCACGTACACCGGCAGCTTGTATTCCTCGTGAAGCCGGCGCGCCAGGCGCCGGACCCCGCGGGGCGGCTGGCCGTTGCCGGTCAGCAGCACGCAGTTGTAGCGTTTCCAGAACTTGTCCTCCGACAGCCGGTTCCACTGCGTGCCTTTCTCGACGAGCAGCACGAAATCGGCCGTGCAGCGACGAATCCCCACGTACTCCGATTCCACGATCGAGGGCACCGAATAGCCGCCCTTGCCCAGCTTCGCGCAGTCCACGCGGTCCCCGTCGTCCTCCAGCACCAGCGGGCCGACCACGCTGCCGCCGTTCTCCGCCCGCACGTGCAGCTCTTCGCGAAGCGCCGCCAGCGACACTTCCAGATCTTCGATGACCGGGTCCGATTCGTCCTGCGTATCGAACGTGTTCTCGTGCGAATCCTTGATCGTGTGCTTGGTCCGGTAATAGATCTCCCTGAGCGAAGTCGTCAGGTCCGAACGCTGGAGTTCCGAGAGCGCATCGGCCACGAGGATCGTCTGCATGAACTTCTTCGCCATGGCCACGTTGAAGAAGGAACGCGCCTGCTTTTTCTTGCCCATCTCGATCAGGCCGTTGCGCGGGTTGAACGAAACGTTCGACAGCGCGCGGATGGGAATCGCAAGCGTCGGGTCCTTGGACCTCTCCGCCGCCGTAATGACCACGTCGGCCAGCCCGACCAGCTTTTTCGCCACCGCGCCGTTATGCTTGTGTTTTGTCTTGGCCATGGTTCCTACTTCTTATGCCGGGACCTGGAAGTCTTGCCCGCCTTGACGGACATTGCGTGAGGCTTCCTGCCGCCGGGAGCCTCTCCCACGAACAGTGCCAATTGTGCCGCCTTGCCCTTCGGATGCTTCGCCGCCGGACCCGGCCTGGCCGGTTTCGAACCGGTCTTACCCTGTTTCCCAGCCGGCAGCTCCCCGGCGGGCAGGTCGGCCTGCTGGGCTGACACGACTCCGCCAGGACCGGGGACGCTCTCGACAGCCACCGCCACTTCGCCTTCGATTCCTTCCGGCGTGACGATGATCGAATGCGGCAGACCCTCCGGGCCGCCGCCAGTCTTCCCCAGGGCCTCATCCGTCTTCATGCCGCCGGTGCGCGAGTTGGCGATCTTCTGCAACTGGGCCTTCAGCTTCTCCGTGCGCAGCTTCCCGCCCTTCAGGCGGTTGCAGGCCTCGGCCACTTCCTCGATGTAGAGTTCGAAAATATTCCGTCGGCGGAACTCGCCCTGCGCCCGCTCGCGCCGGCGGAGAAACAGTCCCAGGCGCCGGCCGCACTCGCGGAGCGCCAGCGTGATCTCCTTGCGAATCTCGTCGTAATCCGCGATCGCTTCCTTCGATTCGCTCGTGAACGGCACCCACACGGACGCCATGTGGACGAAGATCACCAATGGGCCGGCCGGCAGGGCTCCGCGCGACTGCGTCACGCCGTAGTTCCGCCAGGTCGTGTCGAGCACGGCCTTGAAGGTGGCGCAGGCCGATTGCTGATAGAGCAGCGGGACGCGGTTGGCGTAGCGGATCACGCGGGCCAGCTCGTCGTCGCGCTCATGCTCCTCCCCCTCCGCCAGCGGCCGGTCGGCAGGTTTTTGCGCCGCCGCAGTTTCGCCGGGCCGTTTGCCGTAGGCCAGCCCCGCTTCGATGATGAACGGATTGCCGCGATACACCGCCGGCGGACGGCTCACCGCCGTGTAAAACTCCCCTTTGATCTGCTTGTAGAGGCCGGAGAGGATCGCCTGCTCGCCGATCGGCGCCAGGCAGTTCGTCGGCGGCGCCATGATCTTGGTGGTTTGAATCGTCTTGTACAGCATCTCCGCCGGATGCCCATGAATGTCCCGCGGACGGGCATGCGGCGACAGCTTGGCGGTCTTGCACATCTCCGCCGCCAGCGCGGACGACACGCGGCAGAAATCGCTCGCCAAAAATCCGGACAGGGTATGGCTCTTCGTGTCATGCAGCATCTTGAGAAACATGCCGAACTCGATGCCGTAGGGATGCGGCTTGATTTCGCGCGGCGAGGGCGGCAATTCCTTGTACGTGCGCGGGAATGTCCTCGTTTCGCCCTCGGGCGTCACATACGCCAGCTGCACGTGCGGGTTGGAGATGATGGTCTGCTCCAGGTACTCGTCGACCGAGGCGCGCCCCTTCTGGTAGCGGCCCTCCACTTCGAGCGCCACCTGCGTCCCGCGCGGCTGCTCCCAGTCGACCTGTTTATTCTCCAGAATGCGGGGCTCGTTCTTTTTCGTATCGATCTGAACTTCGAAATAGTGGGCCGCCGACCGGGCGTTGGTGCGGGAGGTAATCTTCACCGGTTTGCCGGTGGTGAGCTGGCCGTACATGCCGGCCGCGGAAATGCCGATGCCCTGCTGGCCCCGGCTCATCCGCAGACGGTGGAATTTCGAGCCATAGAGCAGCTTCGCAAAAATTCTCGGAATCTGCTGCTTGACGATGCCGGGCCCGTTGTCGCCGACCGTGATGCGGAACCGCGTGGCCTGGCTCACCGCCGGCACGGTCGCTCCATCCGGCACCACTTCGAGCTTCACCAGGATGTCGGGCAGGATCCCGCCCTCTTCGCAGGCGTCCAGCGCGTTGTCGACCGCCTCCTTCACGCAGGTCAGCAGCGCCTTGCGCGGGTTGTCGAAGCCGAGCAGGTGCCGGTTTTTCGTGAAAAACTCGGAGACGGAAATCTCCCGTTGCCGCGCGCCCATTTCGACGGCCGTCACGGGCTCCGCAGGACGGCTCACGCGGGGGACCGGCTTCCCGGACTCCGCCGGCTCGACAACGGGCTTGGCTGGCTTGGACTGGGGCTTCGCCTGAGGCTTGGCCTGAGATTTTGATTGAAACTTGGACTTTGACGGAGCTGACGCTGGCTTGGCCATTCAACCTCTCAGAACGTTTCCGCACACTCGACCGGCGGCGACTGTCTGCACGCACCAAAAGACCGAGCGGTACTTAACACAGATGACGGGCGGCAGTAAATACTCCCGATCCGCCGTGTTTGCGGATGGGGAACAGACTTGCTATAGTGCGCGCTGGAGAAACGGCCGGTGGGACTCGAACCGAACTATATCGTCGTCGACGGGCAGACTTTCAGCAAGACCAAGCTGGTGCTGGACAATCACGTCTACAGGAACTGCCAGATCGATGACTGCGAGATCTATTACAGCGGCGGCCAGTACGAACTCATCGACACCCGCGTCACGAACTGCCGGCTCATTCTCAACCAGCCCGCCAAGGGGATGTACGCCGCGATTCAGATTTTCAAGATGAAGTCGCCCGGCTCGACGATCGTCTCGGAATAGCGCCCGGCTCTCACCCGCCCGGCGTCACCGGAATATTGACCGTCTGCCTGGTAATCGGGATTGATTGGAAGGCAGGATCCTGCGTGCCCTGCGAGGACTCCGCTTCGATGCGCTGGAGAAACGCCGGAGGGCCCGACACCGGCGCATAACTCAAGGCAGCCTCGACATCGAACGTTTTCGTATCCTTGGGCGTGGGGAAGGTGAAGGTTTCGACGCGCGTCTCCTCCGGCTTCAGAACCGTATTCTCGAGCACTTTCGCCGCCTCGAAGTCGAACACGGTCGTCTGCCCCTTGGCATCGGCATAGGTCCGGCCGTACACCCGCTGCTCCGAGTAGACGGTCTTCAGATTTTTCCCCTGGATGTTCAAGTCGAGCACCACCCGCGCCCATCCCGGATGGGTGGTCGGCAGATTGTGCGGCACCATGCTGCGCACGGTCACCTTGACGGTGGTCTGGTCTCCCTTGACCGTCGTGGCAATTTCCAGCTTGGCCGCCTCCTGCCTCAGCTTGCCGATCCGGCCTGGGAACGAGTGGTTGGCTACCTTGCGTTTGTTCTCGCCGTTGGCCGACTCGCCGACCTGCTCGGGCATGTGGCAGGTCTGGCATTCCTTCCCGGACTTGACCGCCTTGCTCGCCTCCCACCCGCCGAGCAAGTCATTGCTCTTGCCGAGATTGGCTGCGTTGGGCACGGCCAGATGGCAGTTGAGGCAGAGATCCGACTTGCGGAAGAGCGGAAGCTCGATGGATTGATGCGCCAGGTTCTGCACGAAATCCTTGTACGGCCCGAACAGCGTCTTGCCCCCCGTCTCATAGCGGGGGCTCGGTTGGATGTTACTCCGGTCCACCTGCTTGATGAGGTGGCACTGCGCGCATCCCACGCCGTCGATGGCCGGGTCGCCCGATTTCGCCTGTGCGATGAAGGCGGGCCCCTGGTCCGGATACTCGTTGACGTGCGGGGCATGGCACCGGAGACAGAGCACCTTGTCCCTGCTCGATCCGGATGTCAGATAGGCATCGAGGGCGGCGCGAAACACGGGGGAATGGATGGAGCGCGAAAGCGGCGACGTTTCCCACTCTTCGAACACGCGCTCATGGCAACGCTTGCATTTTGCCGACGCGGGAAACACCTTGTCCATCGGTCCCTTGGACTTGGCGTCCTGCGCCAGCCCGGACGGCCCGCCTGCGAACAGCACGAGCGCAGCCATGACGCCGGCAGCCACCGCCAGAGTCCACCGTAACGGTTTCCACGACGTCATAGCAGCCACAGACCCTCCTTTGAATGAAACGGCTCCTCCAGGATGTTCAAAAAAGCCGTCTTCTCACCCGCCCACCCCGCACGTTGTCGCACCCACCCACCCCGCGCCTGTCGAGACAGGCGCTTCTCCACGGGGACGCGTGCTTTTCCCGTGGCGGCCGCAGCAGCGAAAGACGAGGAGGTACATACCAAGCTTCGCTTGAGCCGCTCGCTTCGATCAAATGCGAGCGGATAGTTACTTTGCCTCCAGTAGGCTACGCAGTACGTCGAGCCTTTGAGCGATGCGAGAACGCAGCTGGAGGCTTTTTTCAACATCCTACCTACAACGATTTAGTACGGAAGGTAAGGACTCGCGGTTGGGAATATTCCTGCAGGAGCTTCACGGCCTCGGCGCGAGCCTTCTCATCCGGCAGCGTGGCCAGATACTTTTCTTGAAGTCCGGGAGACGGCTCGGGAATGAGCGCGTAGGTCAGCATCGCCTCGATGCTGGCCGCTGCGGCACCGTCCTTGAGCGCGAGGGAAAACGGCACCCGCCTGGTCGTACCTCCCTTGATGAACGGCTCGGGGAACGGTCCCCGCGCAATCTGCTCGAACGGAAGGCCGAACCGTTTGACCTCGGAGGCGATCGTACGGCCTTTGGCATCCTTGACCGCAATGGTCACGAAATACTGCTTCAGGACCGGGTCGCCGTCAGGAAAACTGTGCGGCAGGCTGCCGACCCGGACCAGCACCGTGCCCTGCACGGTCTGGCCCGACTTGTCGGCTTCGATGTCCACGCGCGGCATCCATTCCGCCTGCAGGTTCCTGTTTTTCAGCATGATGCCGGGAATCACGACTCCTCTGAACCAGTGCCGCCCGATGGCGCGGGTCATCGCGCCGCGCTTGGACGTCGAGCTGCCGGTCGACGGCTCCATATGACAATCCTGGCAGACCGTGCCCTGGAGGATTTCTCCCGGCAATTCACGCTTCGTCACGTCCTTGACCTTGTCGAAGTGGCAGGAAGCGCAAAAATTGACGCTGCGAAAGAGATCCGACTGGACGGCCGGGTGGACCAGGTTCTCCTCCGGATCGGCGTAGGGTCCGTACAGCGTCTTCCCGGGCTTCACCTTGAACGTCGGCGCCGGCGCTGCCGGATCCTTGGCGGTTTCATTGATCAGGTGGCAGGAGGCGCAGCCGATCCCCTCGACCTGGACCTTGCCGGCCAGGACTTGTCCCGTGATCTTCTCGACATGCTGCGGGAACACGGTCGTCGAGGGGACATGGCAGGACAGGCACTGCTTTTTCTGATCCGGCGTCGGACCGGTCTGCAGCCATACGCCCAGTACCGTCCGGAAGACCGGCGATTCCAGCGATGTGCCGTGAAGCAGGGCCGCGTCGACGCGCCCGAAGGTCTTGAGATCCGGCGTCTGCTCGCGCGCGCCCTTCCACTCCTCATAGTGCCGGTCATGACACTGCTTGCAGTCTTCCGACCGGATGAAAATCTTTTCGATCTGCTCGACCCAGTCGGCCGGCGCCTGGCCATCGGCCTTCTGCGCCACGGCATGCCCGGAAAGCATCCAGCCCGCCGCCACGACGAGCGCACACACACCGAATGCCGCCGCTGCCTTGAATTGCCTCATGCGTTCCAAGCCCTTCCGCGTTGGGATCAGTCCCGCTTGCAGCCCACGAAATGAAAATTCACGCCCCATCCGACCGGATCCCCGGGATCCGCCGGTTCGTAGGTGCCCACGGTGAAATTGCATTGCTCCATGGCACGCTTCAGGGCTTTGCCGAAGTCAATCAAGTTTCTGACTTCGACCTTGTCGATTTCCTTGATGACGGACCGGACCTTGATGCCGGCGTAATCGGCCTGAGAGTTCCCGATCACTTCGAGCACGGCCACGCCTTCCGTCCGTTGCAGGCCCAGTTCCTTTCGAATCCCCTCATCCACCTCGTCGACCACGATGCCGAACTCCTCGCCAAGACGCACGGCATCCTCCTTGGTCATCTCGCTTTTGACGGCAGCCTTCGGAGCAGGCTCTTGCGCGGCTTGCGGCTGGGCCTCCACGCACTTCAGATCGCCTCCCCACAACCCGAGTGCCGCAAAAAGCACCAAAAAAGCCCTTCCCGACGGGAGGGCTCGTTGCCGGACCGGCCTGTCTGACCACACCTGAACGATCACAGACTCGCTACCGGATCAATCGCCAACTGAAACCACGGCGCCACGGCTTTCTGTCCGTTGCGCTCCTTGTTTTCCCCGTTCCAGACCGCAAACGCGACCGCTTGCAGGCGTCCCGGCTCCAGCCGGGCTTCATTCTCCTGCCCGGTGCTGCCCATCGGACGCCGGATCACCACCCGCCACACGCCGTCCTTCCACGTCGCCTTGCCCTGCACCCGTCCCTGATCCTCCTTGGTCGTCAGCGTGCTGAATCCGCCGCCGATCAGGTCCTCGACGGACGACTTGCGCCGCGGGATCACTTCGAACCGCCGCACCTCTCCGCTGGCCTTCCCCTCCGCCGCCCGGGCGGCCCGCCGGTCGATGTCGCTCTGCCAATCCGCCTTCCAATGCCAGATATTGATGTAATGATCGAGCTGGCCCATGCAAAAGAACGCCGGCGCGTCGCCGAGCGGCAACCCGATCGCCACGCCGTCCCGGAACGTGCCGGGCGTCAGACGGTCGTTTTTCGTATTGTCCTGCCATTCCAGAAGGAATGCGATCTCCGTCCCGTTGTGGATCGAACGCAGGCTGAGCGCCCGCGCGCTGGGCTCCGGCCAGACCGGCCTGGTGATGACCTGGCCGCTGAGCGGAATGGCCATGACAGGAACCTTCTCCCAGGCCGGATCTTCCGGGGTGGCGGGAAGATCGCCCGACACGAGGTGGGAACGGATGATCATGCCCTCGGAGCTGACCACCGGAATGCCGAGCCATCCCAGGACCAGCGCGCCGAACAGCAGACCTGCAAGCAAGGGTATGATGGAACGAGACCGGTCAAGAAACCGGACCATGCCGGGCCCTCATCACATTGCGATGACGACAACCCGCGACGCGGGTTACCAGAGCTTGGCGCGTCGAATCTTGTTCTCGCCGCGCTCACAGATATACAAAAGTCCCTGCGGATCGAGCGCGAGCCCGACCGGAGAATTCACCACGGCCTCCAGCGCCGGCAGGCCGTCGCCGTGCTTGAGCTGGCCTGCGGATTCCTTGGCCACGAACCGGGCCGCGCCGCAACCGCCCATGTTCTTGTCCTCATAGCCGCTCTCGCCGTTGCCGGCGGCCGTCGTGATGATCCCCGTCCTGGCGTCCACCTTCCGGACACGATGGTTCATCGTATCCGAGATGTAGAGATTATCGTGCGCATCGAGCACCACGGCTTCCGGCGCATGGAGCATGGCTTTCACGGCCGGCTTGTCGTCGCCGTCATAGCCGTACCGGCAGACACCGGCCACCGTGGACATGATTCCGGTGGATGCGTCGATTTTCCGGACACGGTTGCTGCCCTTGTCCACGATATGGACATGGCCGCGGCTGTCCACGGCGATGCCCACGATGTCGTAGAGCCGGGCCTCCCTGGCGGGCCGCCCGTCATCCAGATACATCGACAGATCGAGCCCGTCCGAGCAGACCGGCATCAGCCACCCGTGGTCGTCGCTGAAATCAATGCCGATGGCATCGCCGGAGAGTACGACCAGGTTTCGGGCGACGAGCGGCTGTTCGCGGGCTTCGTCCTCGGCCGTCCAGGTCCCGGCAATCGTCGTGACCTGGCCCGTCTTCGGATCGTACCGGCGAACCCGGTGCGCCTGGGTGTCGGCAATGTACAGGACATCGTCGGCATCGAACGCGATCGCGGCCGGCCAGGTGAGGTTCACTTCAAGGGCCGGCCCATCCCCGTTGAAACCGTGCTGCCCGGTTCCGACGATGGTGGTAATGACGCCCGTTTCGCGATCGACCCGCCGGATCCGGTTGCTGCCGGAGTCGCAAATGAAGAGGTGATTATGGGAATCGAAGGCAACATCGAGCGGCAGATACAGGCCCGCCTCGCCGCACGGGCCGCTGTCGCCGCTGTAGCAGGTTTCGCCGATGCCGGCAAAGTTGTGGAGGATGCCGGCCTGAAGATCCACGCGCCGCACGCGGTCGGATCCGGACTCGGCAAAATAGAGATACCGCCCGTCTCGATCCAGCGCGGCATGGTGCGGGAGCGGAATGCCGGCCTTCACGGCCAGCTTGCCGTCTCCGGTGCTGCGCGCTTTTCCGTTCCCGGCGAAGGTCTCGATAAACCCGACGCCGAGCTCAACCTGCGTTCCCATAGTGTCCGTTTCTGCCCTGTGTCTCAAGCCTTGGGCGGTGGCGGTGCAGCCTGCTGCTCTGCGGGAGCCGCCGCGGTCTGTGGTGGAGCCGCCTGTGCCTGCGGCGTGGCCGGCAGCTGCGCCTGAGCCTGGGCTTGCGCCTCGGCCTCGATCGCATCCGCTTCGTGCACGGACTTCTTGAACCCCTTGATCGCCTTGCCCAGCCCTTCGCCCAGTTGCGGAAGCTTGCCCGCCCCGAAAATGATGAGCACGATGACCAGGATCAAAACCAGTTCTGTGATGCCGATACTTCCAAACATGGTGGCGTGTTCTCCTTCGCTAAAAAAATCCTAGCCCCAGCCTATGCCGTCCCGGCTTCCTTCGGACGCTTCGCAAACCGGTCCTTCAACCGCTGCCGCGTCTGCTCGGCCTGTTCGAACATCTTGCATTTGTCGTAGGCGCTAATCAAGTTGTAATAGGCGAGCGGCTCGTCCGGATTGTGCTCGACGGCGTCCTCCAGCACCTTGATCGCGAGATCGGATTTCTTGTGATTGAAGGCGATCTCCATCAACTTGAAACTGGCTTCGAGGTGCTTGGGGTCGAGCTCCAGGGTTCGGAGATAGCATTGCATCGCCATGTCCATGGTGTTGTAATCGGACACTTCCGGATTATCCAGCTCGACGTACACGCCCGCCAAATTGTACCACGCGATCGGATCCTCGGGCGTCACTTCGATCAGCCGCTCGTAGTACTTCTGCGCCTCGCGGAACTGCCGCTTGTCGGCATAGACGCGCCCAAGGTTGAAAAGCGCCAGCACATCGTCGCCATGCAACTCCAGCGCGCGCTTGAACTGCGCTTCGGCCTCCTCCGCCATGCCCTTGGTGGCGTAAATGGTCCCGAAGTTGGAATAGTACATGGCCAGGGACCGGTTCATTTCCTGACGCAGGCCCTCCGCCATTTCGATGGATTTTTTGACTTCGGCCAGCGCGTCGTCCAGACGGCCCTTGCTGAAATACAGTTCGCCGAGCCGGCAGCGGGCCTGAAAATCCTCCCCGTCCGTCGCCAGCAGCTTTTCCAGCTCGGCGATTTCCTCGTCCGGCGTCAGCTGCTGGTCCGGCTGGCCGATGGCGGCCCCGCCCGCGTCTGCCTGTTGAGTTGCCTGTTGCTCATCCATGGTGTGTGTTCCTCTTCATGCCTGCTGGCCGAGCAAAGGAGGCGGCTCCCCTGCCGGTGTGAAATCTTCCGTCCGCATTCCCGCCTGGGGCATGGTCCGCCGGCGCTCCAGCGTCAACAGCAGCACCCCGAGCAGCACCATCAAGGTCAGATGCGACAACTGCAAGGCGTAACCGGCCAGAAACATCAGCCCGATGCCGATGCCTTCGTAGCGCCCCTGCGTGTACAGTTTGATGACCGTATAGGACCAGGCCAGCAGCCCCGCCATGTACAACGCAAAGGGCAGGTAGAAGGTGTAGCCCATGCCCATCTGAAAAATCCAGCCGATCCCCTCGCCTGCTTTGCGTACGCTCTCGGCCACGGCCGGATCGTACCACCCG
>MHEU01000003.1:58261-63352 GCA_001805245.1 Nitrospirae bacterium RIFCSPLOWO2_02_FULL_62_14
CACCAGCATGCTGGCCAGCACCATCAGCGCTTCGCCGGCCCGGTTGATCTCGTGCACCAGCGGCGGTGCCTCGAGCGAGCCGGCCAGGCCGTACGAGGTGGAGACGATCTGATAATAGAGCCAGCCCGAAATGCCCAACAGGTAGACGACGATCATGATCCGCTGGCTCCACGGACGCGGGACCGACAGGTAGTCCGCAACGAGCAGGCACAGGATCGCCCAGAAGACCGAGTTGTACACGACAGACCCCAGCATGGCCGGCGGAAAGATGAGAAAGCCGGCGGTCAGCAGCAGCAGAAAAGACGCGGACGGCACCACCAGCGCATCGTACCGTCCGCTCCCGATGGCGCGCACCTTGTTCAGCAGCGCAAGAAACAGCACCAGAAAGACCAGCATGGACACCAGGTTGAGCAGCGTGAATCCCATCGAGGAGAGGACCTTGAACGTGATCCGAACCGATTCGTACTTGGCAGCCAGCTTGCTCAGATGCATCCCCAGTCGCGAAACCAGCCGATAGAGCACCAGTTCAAAGAACGCCGCCCACAGGAGCACCTTGGCGGCCGTTTCGAAGAGCAGTCCCTGCTCGTCCGCTCTGCCGTCCGTCCTGACTGCCGTTTCCATGATCATGGTCTGCGCCGACACGATAGGAAGATGGGGCGATCAGGAACCGGCCGGAAGGGGGACGCGCTGGGCCTGCGCCTTGGCGCGGGCGATATAGAGCAGCCCGTCCGCCATGGAGTAGTTGAACGGCAGTTCGCAGACGACTTCGCTGATTTTCCCGTAGACGTGCTGATAGACCCGCTCCGCCTGCTCCGGCGTCATCCCGGACGACACTTCGTAGAAAAATCCGAGACTGAGATCCTCCGAGGCGGGCCGCATGATACGCTGAATGCCGTGCCCGCCCGGGTCGCTCATGATCGGCGCTTCCTTCTCCAGATCGAAGAGGCAGGGCTGGCAGGAAAACCCGTAGGAGGAATTCAACCGGTGGTTCTCCACAATGAAGTTCATCGTCTCCAGCGACTCCTCCTCGGTCTCGGTCGGGAACCCGACGATGATATAGCAATGGATGGCGATGCCGAGGTCGAGACAATCCTCCGTGATGCGCCGGACGCTTTCCTGCTTGATCCCCTTTTTCATGAAATCCATGATGCGCTGATTGAACGATTCGAGCCCGAAGACGATCTTCAGGCAGCCGGCGTCGCGCATGCTCGTCAGCAGCTCGCGCGACAGGTTTTTCTCGAACCGCATCTCCGCTGTCCACTGGAGGTTCAGGTTCCGCTCCTGGATCTGCTGGCAGAGCCGCTTGGTCGGCGAGAGGGCCAGACATTCGTCGGTGAAAAAGAAAAACGGCGTCCGGTACTTCTCGGACAGCATCTGCAGCTCATCCGCCGTCTTCCCCGGATCCTTCTGGCGAAAATTCTGGTGGTCGAGCGTCAAGGCGCAGAAGGAGCAGTCCTTGTAATAGCATCCCCGCGAGAACTGCACGGGCAGGACCGTTTCCGGCGCCAGGTACCGGTCCAGCGGGAACCCGTCGTAATTGGGCGCCGGCAGCTCGTTGATGTTTTCCGAGTAGAAGGGCTGGTTGACGGTGATCTTTCCGTTCTGCCGGTAGATCAGGTTGGGCACCTTGCTGAAATCCTTCTTGCCCGCCAGCTGATTGACCAGCTCCAGCAGCGCCGTCTCGCCCTCGAAGACGATGAAGTCGTCGGTCAGGTCGAACAGGCCGTGGCACCGGCGCAGGTTGTCCACGAGCCGGGTGAAAATGCTCCCCCCGATTGTGAGGTGGATGCCGGGGTTCGCCTCCTTGATCAACCGGCACAGGGTCAGCCCCGGAATGATCTGCGAGGTCGCCGTGATGGAGACGCCGATCATATCCGGCTGGTCGGCGATAATGGACGACAGGAATCGCTCGCGGAACAGACTGAGATAGGGATTCTGCTCTTCGTCCCGGATGACTTTCAGCAGATCCTTGGACGAATAAATGGAATAGCCGCTGACCTGGTTATCCACGACCGTCATGCGGGTCGGGAAATAGAGCGTGGACACCATCTCCATCCACTTGTCGATCAGGAACAGAGCGTCGCGATACCGCTCCAGGTCGTAAAACTCATCCCCGCGAAGAATCCCCTTGGCCAGTTCGACCCGATCGATCAGGTAGGGAAACCGTTCGACAGCCTCGACGGCCCGGGCATAGTGCTCTTCGCTGGAGGGACCGGTCCCCTCTCGATTGGTGCGCTCGAGCGCCCTGACCTTGTCCTGCAGCCTGGCATAGGTTTCCTTGCCGTAGGATTCCGTCAGAATCGTGTCTAGGACCTCGATGTTCAGATCCCGCTGCCTGACATTGTTGACGCCGGCCTGGACGAGAAATCCCGTCAGGGACGGCAGGCTCAGATAGGGCTGCGACGGATGCCAGCTGGGAGGGAATACCAGGGAAACCTTCACGGCAATCCTTCTCTCATTTTTCGAATAACGGCCCGATCAATGCGCTTTCAAAAGGCCATCAGACGTTAAAGAATTGAATTGTTTATACACTGTCCTCTCCTGCAAATGCAACCACGCGAGCCGTTCTTGAAGCTGAAAAGACCCTGAAAACACAATGAGTTGCGTCGGGCTATGCTGCCCGACCTGCGCGAACAATAAAAAAGCCCCGAGCCATTTTCCGCGCCAGGCGCGGATGACTCGGGGCTTTTCGACTGACTCGCTAGTCCGGGTGATCAACCCGTCTAACGCCCCCTAGCGGGGTGCTTCCTCAGGGCATTTTCAGCGTGAACCAGGTGGAGATACCCTTCATCCCGTTCCGCTCGACGTTGCTGCCATCCCATACGGCAAATGCCACGGGGATAGACGCACCCGCCTTGAACTGCACGTCGTTCTGATCGCTGGTGGTCAGCTCGCGCTTGACCACGATCCGCCACGTCGGACCGACGCAGCAACCGCCCTTGACTGATCCATAGGGCTCCCACACGCCGTTCCCGATGACGTCCTGATGCGCCTGCGTGGTCAGCGTGCTGAACCCGTTGGCATTGAGGTCCTCAACCGAGCTTCTCCGCAGCGTCGGATCCGACAAGATGTTGCCGGACCAGATGCCGGGATTGAACGGCCCGAGGCTGCGGCCGATCCGGTCAGGATAGGTCACGCCGCCCGCCGGCTCTTCAAAGTAGTAGTCCCAGGCGATGGACGGATACTGATCATCCACGTCCCACATACCCGCGCTGTCCTTGCCGAGATCCTTTTGCCACTCGGCATTCCAGCGCCAGATGTTCACGGTCCCTCCGGACTGCCCCATGCACTGGAACGGAGGCGCGCCCGAAGTATTGACCGGGAACTGGAGCGCAGCCTGGTCGCGGAAGTCCTGCGGTCCGATGGTGGTGTTGTTCAAGGTCTGGTCCGACCAGTCCAGCCGGAAACCCACTTCCTTGCCATTGGACACCGCCTTCACGAACACGGCCTTCACTGAAATGTTCGGGTGCATCGGCGTGGTGATCGTCTGTCCGCTCAACGGCACGATCACACCCGGCACACTCTCCCAGATGGGGTTTGCACCATCCATCGGGATCGGCCCCTTGATCGCCTTGACCGGAATGGTTACCGGCTGGCTGACCGCAAGAGGCACCTGCCCGATCGTCAGCATGATGCCGACAATCAAGGCAGAGAGGAGAATGCCAAACACCACTCTTTTGTTGCGTGTCTGCACCACTCTCATATAAATATACCCTCCTCTGAATTAAAGATTACGACTGCACTAACACCCATGAACGAACCGAAAATGACAGCCTTTCTCAGGCCGTTCCCACCGGCCCCGAGTCGGCCTTCTCTTTCCCCTTCTCATCCAAAAACGACTGCGCCCCAACTTCGTTGAGCAGGATGCTCAACTCGTTGCCCTGATCCTGCGCCCCGCACTCATAGGTCTGCCCTTCCGGAACATTGAAGGTCGCCGGCCGGTAATCCGTCTCCGAATAGGGCTGCGGGGTGACGCCTTGGTAGGCGGCATCGAACTCGATGTAATCGGCCGTGAACTCCGCCATGTGCCGGAAGAAGCCCGTATCGGCCTTCTTCACCAGCATCCGCGAGAACAGCGGCACCCACCGTCCGATGTGATCCTTCACGAATTTCTTCTGGGCGTCCACCACGATTTGCGTCTTGTCGGCGCCATCGTGGCATCGCGCATACGATTCCTTGTAGGCCAGGAAATGCATGAACTCGAGCTCCACGCTCAAATGGTCCAGCCGCTCGTGAATGTCGCGCGAGAGCTCCAATCCGAATGCCTTATAGAATCCGGCAATGTCGCCCATCACATGGGCCTGGCCAAAGACGTGGTCGTTACCGAAGAGGGTTTCGTAGGGAGGGCAATCGAGGGTGATCACGTTGCTGAAGACTCGACGATGCTCGGCTTGCAGATCGCTGAGCGTCCAGTGGGTACATTCCGTCGCCACCCACTTTTCGATGTTGTCCAGGTGCTTGAGCAATGCGGCCAGCTTCTGCTTGGCTTTTTCGCCGCCCTGCCCGGCCAGCGCCGCGGTCAACCCTTCGATCGCCGACCGCCCATCCTCGACAAACTCTCCGCTCTGCAGATAATCAAGAAATTCTTCATCTTCGGGGTACAGGAGGCACCAGGAAATCAGGAGATACAGCTTGCTCCGGCCAAGCGCCCGCTCAACGGCCGGAGAATCCTTGATCGCTCCAAGAACCGGAGCCATGACGGCAGGATCACTCATTCTGCGCTCGCTCTCCTTCGTGCTCATATGACTCCCCATGGGCAGCGCGATAAGCTCGCGTATGATAGGGAAAGCCTAAAGTGATGTCAAGCCGATTCTTGACCTCCTAAACCCGCATTATTCATGAGCGCTTCTGCTGCAATCGCGGATTCGCTGCTGCGACAAGCCTGACGGCAGGCGTGCTCGCCGCTCAGTCCTTCGACGTACTGTTGGGGACTGGCGCCCTTCTTCCTGGCGCCTTGTATCTTAGTTCGGTGTTGGTTCACGATATGTCTTCAGGCAACCTAGACGTGACAGACCGATGGTGCCGAGGTCTTCAAAGACCGTGGGACAGCGCGGGTCATCACGTCTACATTCTGAATAAGCCCGAACAGTT
>MHEU01000004.1:0-2919 GCA_001805245.1 Nitrospirae bacterium RIFCSPLOWO2_02_FULL_62_14
TGGTCGATCCAGGCACCAAGGAGTTGCACATGGCACGGTATCACCGCTTGAATGTGATGGAACGCGAGGAGTTGAGTCGCCTGTTGGCCGCGGGGTCCAGTCTCCGGGCCATCGGGCGAGCACTGAGCCGAGCCCCGAGCACCGTGTCGCGCGAACTGGCTCGTCAGCCCGCCTCGCCCGTGACCTATCGCGCGGTGCGGGCTCAGCAACGGGCGCAACGCTGGGCCCGCCACCCTCGTAAGACCCGGAAGCTGACGGTCCAGCCCCGCTTGCGTACCGCGGTCTTCACCCTGCTCGCGCAGCGCTGGTCCCCCGAACAGATTGCACGCGGGTTGCCGCAGCGGTATCCTCACGAACCGACGATGCGCATCTCGCACGAAGCCATCTATACCTATCTCTATGTGCTGCCGCGGGGCGCGTTCAAGCGGGAGCTGGTCCGGTATCTGCGCCGCCGGCACCGCTTTCGTCGGCCCCGCAAGGTGCGGCTCAGCTCGCGGCCCATCCAGGATCTGATCAGTATCGACGAGCGGCCAGCGGAGGTGGCGGCTCGCACGGTGCCGGGGCATTGGGAGGGCGACTTGCTCGTGGGCCATGCCAATGCCTCCGCGCTCGGCACGCTGGTGGAGCGGACCACACGGTTTACGCTGTTGGTGCCGCTGAAGGCCAAGGACGCGGCCACCGTACGCCAGGCCTTCGCCCGCGACCTGCGGACCCTGCCGGCCCAGCTTCGCCGCTCCCTCACGTACGACCAGGGTCCGGAAATGCGGGAGCATCGCCTGTTCACGAAGCAGACGAAGATGCGGGTCTATTTTGCGCATCCCCATTGTCCCTGGGAGCGCGGGACGAACGAGAACACCAATGGCTTGCTGCGCCAGTTCTTTCCCAAGGGCACCCGGTTCAACCGGCTCTCGCGCACCGAGATCAAGCGGGTGCAGGCCATGTTCAACGATCGGCCCCGGAAAGTGCTCAACTGGCATAGCCCTGCTCATGCCTTCACGAAACTGTTGCGCTAGGACCTTGAATGCACACAGCCGCCCTTTGCCTTTCGAAACGAAGGCGGCATCTACCGAGGCCGCGGCGCGACGGACGACAAGGGGCCCGCGCTCGCGGCCCTGCTGGCGGCCAAACACGCGATCGACGATGGCGTGCCGGTCAATATCCGCTTTCTCTGGGAATTGGAAGAGGAGATCGGCAGCCCCAACTTTGCGGCGGCATTGAAGAACCGGCGCGCGATTCCCAGGCCGGATTCCGTCGTCGTGTCGGATACCATCTGGATTGCCAAAGGCCGCCCGGCCATGCCCTACGGATTGCGGGGACTGGCCGGCGCGAGGCTGACGCTCCGCACGGGAGCCAACGATGCCCATTCGGGCGTGACCGGCGGCGCGGCGAGAAATCCCCTGGCCGAGCTCTGCGCAGTCGCGCATGCCTGCATGGATGCGCGGAC
Source organism: Nitrospirae bacterium RIFCSPLOWO2_02_FULL_62_14 (assembly GCA_001805245.1). Lineage (GTDB taxonomy): Bacteria > Nitrospirota > Nitrospiria > Nitrospirales > Nitrospiraceae > 2-02-FULL-62-14. The sequence goes on from MHEU01000004.1 coordinate 1,445, forward strand.
GGGCCGTGTGAAGATTCCCGGATTCTACGACAAGGTTGCGGCCCCGACGAAATCAGAAATGAGGAATTTCCTCGCGTCCGGGTTCAACGTGGAGCGATTCAAAACCGTGCACGGTTTCACATCCCTGCGCGCGACAAAGGCCGAAGACGTGCTGCGCCGCATCTGGGCGTCGCCGACCTTCGAAGTCCACGGCCTGGTCGGAGGGTACACGGGTCCCGGGGTGAAAACCGTCGTGCCGGGGCACGGCGAATTGAAGATCAGCATGCGGCTGGTGCCGAATCAGGAGCCGGAGAAGATGTTCGCCCTGCTCAAGCGATTCGTGAAGACACAGAATCCGGATGTGACGGTGGAGCCGGAGGGCATGCTGCAGCCGTTCCGCGGCGTCTTCGACGGTCCCTATGCCGGGGCGATTCGCCGGGCGGTGCGGACCGGATTCGGAAAAGAGCCGGCGTTCATTCGCGAGGGCGGCTCGATCGGCGCCGTGGCGACCATGCAGCGCCAGTGGAAGGTGCCAATTCTGTTCCTCGGCCTGAGCCTGCCGGAACATGGCTACCATGCGCCGAACGAATACTTCGACTGGGGTCAGGCATCGGGCGGGATGAAAGCCTTCGCGGCGTATTTTGAAGAGCTGGCAAAGATGAAAAGGGGGTAGAGGGGTATAGGGGTAGAAGGGGTAACGAGTGCCGAAAGAACTTACCCCTTTATCCCTGTACCCCTTTACCCCTCTAGAAGCGGCTTGAAGATCGGATCGGCGTCCAGCACGATTTTCAGCGACTCGTGGTTCAGCAGAAATTTCCACGACGCCGGCGAGGCGCCGGGCAGGGCCAGGTAGAGGGCCTTCGCCTCCGTCAGCCGTTCCAGCAGTTTTTGATTGTCCCGCTGCGGCATGAACAACAGGCTGTAGGCCATCGTATAGACCGAAACAAATTTGTCGACCGGTATATCGGTGAGCTGGAAGGCCTCTTCCGCCTCCTTATAGGCCTGGAGAATGCCGGTGTCGCTGAACGTCCGGTTCCAGGCCACCTTCGCAATCCGCGACCACGCCAGTTCATTCAGGACGCGCGCCCTCACGGCGGCCCGCTGCGGCGGCAGCTCCTTCAGCAGGGCTTCGTGGGTGGAGATCGCGATCAACTGATCGACGTTCCAGCGGTAGGCGTTGCCCAGGCGCAGCCGGTTCTCGAGGTCCTGCGGCCGGATGGTTTCCAGCTGCTGCATCGCCGGGATCATGCGGTAGAGAAAATCGGCGGCCGTGGGCTGCGAGAGCCCGCCCATCTCCATGCCGAGCGACAGGTCCCACCGCGTCGTTTGGGCGTAGGTGTTCCAGTAGAGTTCGTTGAAGACGATCGAGAGCGTTGCGTCGTTGACCGGCACATTGTGCGCGAGGGCCGCCGCGTGCAACAGCGCCCCATAGAGATCCCGGCTCAGCAGGGTGAGGGCTTCAGCCTGGGACGGATCGATGATCAGCACGCGGTTCA
>MHEU01000004.1:2983-9875 GCA_001805245.1 Nitrospirae bacterium RIFCSPLOWO2_02_FULL_62_14
CGGGCTCGGCCGTGAAGGGCACGGCCTGCGCTTTGGCCGAGGCGACTTTGACCGGCAGATTCAGCACGGCCGTGTCGTTCGGGAATCCCAGTTTTTTCAAATTGGAGAGCACGATCCATCTGAGGGTCACGTTCTTGAGCGCCTGGCGCGGGCGTTTGGCGGCGTTCGTCCCCGTGGAGATGCCCGGTGCATGGGTGACGGGCGAGGAGAGGGGGTCTTTGTACCTGACCGACATCCGTACCAGCGTCGCCGGTGCCGCGATCAGCGGGCCGGTCTCCCTGAGCCGGAACGACGCGGGCGGGATCGGCCTACTGTCCAGCAGGTCGGCAATGATTCCGCCGGCCGGCGGAGAAGCGCCGAGCGTGTCCATCACGAAGAGAGACGGCGCGTAACGCGCAAGATTGTCTCCAAAGAACACCAGCGAACCCTTGCCGGGCCAGAGCGTGTCGACGCCCTGATCGGTCTGCGGGATGACCGCCGCGTGCGCCCTGGCAACCGGTTCCCAGCAGGCGTTGTAGAGCGGGTCACTGTCGGGCGGGAACGAGGCGATCGAATTCGCCGCCGCCGCCACTTGGTAGGCACAGGCAAAATCAAGTTTTCCGGCTGCGACCTTGTCGCCGGCCGCCATTGCGGCGACGTACCGCTGCACCGTTTCTCTGGCGGCTGAAGATTTCGGCGGCGCGCTTTTTTTCGAAGCCGGGGCCGCATCCACCGGGCCGAGCCAGAGTCCCAGCGCGGCCAGCGCTCCCCATATGACGGCGTTGCTTTGCATGCCGCGGATCCCTCCCGACCGGATGAAAGAGCGGCACTGTAGCATGCTGGACGGGGACGGTGAAAGAGTCTGAAAGTCGAAAGTCCGAAAGTCGAAAGTCCGAAAGTCATAAAGTCTTCAAGCCAAGCATCTCGGATGTTACGACTTTATGACTTTTTGACTTTATGACGAGCTACCTGACTTGATGACTTGATAGACTTTGGACGTCCGTCGTTTGCTGGGTTCAGCGACAGAGGCCGGAAGTCTGCTTATTCGACGACGATCGTCGCGCGCATCTCGTGGCCCGGCATGTCGCAGATGAAGGGGTAGCGGCCGGGTTGCCGGAGGATGAACCGAAGTTCGGCAACGCCTTCGCCGGGAATGATCACTTTCCGGAATCCCAGCTCGCCGAATTCCGGCGCCCCGTTGCCGACGACGTTCAAACTGATACCGTCGAACAGGGTGCCCGGCACGAAGGCGTGCAGCTCGACGTCCTGATTCTGCAAGACCAGTTTGGTTTTTTGATTTGCGTGTATCCGCACCGTCGAGGGGATGAATTTGCGTCCCTGCATGCGCACGATGACCTCTTCCTCGGAAGCCACATCATTCGGCGACAGGACGGGAGGGGAGTCGGCCGGGAGGGGCGGTTCGGCCGATGCCTGCGGCGCCCACGCAAGGCCGGCACAGAGCAGCAATCCGGTGATCAACAATGTCGGTCGCAGCATGATTTTATTTTACTGTACGAAAAAGACCGTTGCCACCGGACGAGGAGAGCTAGAGTCTGGACACAGCCGTCAGGATTTCCTTCCGGATCCTGGTTTTATCGGAGGCGGTAAGGCGTGCGACATCGGCTTTCTTGCAGAGGTTGATGGTGCGCTTGAGCGAGCGCACGACGAGCTCGCATTTCGGGCAGGCGCCGAGGTGCTTGCGGATTTCCGCGCACATGGGCCTGGGGAGATCGTTGTCCAGATATTCCGAGATCGTGCGCAGGAGCTTCCGGCATTGAACGGTTGATTGCCGGTTCGGAGCGCGGGGCTTGCGTCGTCGGGTCGTCATGGTGCGTCGTGGCTTCATTGAACCATGCGCCTTTGCTGGATTCAATCCCCGGCGATTCCGGACGGCCGGCCCGCGTCCGCGCGAGGTCTTGCTGCCTGCAGCGGCGGACCCGCCCCGCCGGGACGTTGCCCGTTGAGCTCATGCCGGACGAAGAGCCGCGCGCGGTGCAGCCGGGATTTGACCGCCCGTTCGGTCAGTCCCATGACGGCGCCGACTTCCCTGGCCGAGAGTCCTTCCATGTCCCGGAGCACAAGAACCATCCGGTACTTTTTCGGCAGTTGATGCACGGCGGAGAAGAGGCTGTGGCGGAGCTCCTTGTGCTCCAGGCGTTCCTCGGGCGTCAGGTCGGTGCCGGGAACTTGGAGCGGCATGTCGCCGTCCGCGGTCGGAATCAGCGCGTCGAGCGAGAGTTCGCGTTCGGGTTCGCCCTTGCGCTTGCGGCGCATGCGCTGGCAGGCATGGGCGGCGATGGTATAGAGCCAGGTCGAGATGCTGGACTCGCCACGAAAATCCTTCAGGCTCCGGTAGGCGCTGAGAAAAGTTTCCTGGACGAGGTCCTTGGCGTCGTCCGGCGATCCGCAGAGCCGCTGGGCGAACCGGTACATGCGATCGACATGATCGCGGTAGAGCCGGTCGAACGCGGCGACCGACTTGCCGTCGATCGCCGCGCCGTCCCGTGACCGTTTTGATGTGCGAGAGGGCATGGACCCGCCGACTCCTTGGCCGTTCACACCATCCGATGCAACGTGCCGCGCTTATTTCGGAAACGCCGCCGGAGCCTTGGCCTGCTGCCAGCCTTCTCCGTTCAGCGTGCGAAGAAACAACACGAGATTGCGCTTCTCCTCATCCGTGAGCTCGAGCGGGAGGACCAGCTCGTCCTGGTGCGGATTTTTGACGCCTCCCTTGTTATAGAAATTGACGACGTCCTCAAGGGTCTTGAAACGCCCGTCGTGCATATAGGGCGCGCTGCGGGCAATCTCGCGCAGCGTCGGCGTTTTGAACGCGCCGATGTCGGCGGGATTCTGAGTCACCATGTAGCGGCCCAGATCCACCGTGCCCGTGTCCCATCCGATGCCCAGGTTGTGGAACTTCTCGTCGGTGAAATTGAATCCCGAGTGGCATTTGGTGCAACGCGCCTTCTCGCGGAACAGGACCAGTCCTTTCTGGGCCTCGGGCGAGATGGCCTTCTCGTCCCCTCCCTGGTCGAACCGATCCGCCGGGCTGTTTCCGGACAGAATCGTCCGCTGGAAGCTGGCAATGGCCTTCCCCACGCCGGCCATGGTGATCTCTTCGTCGAAGACCTGCTTGAACAGCTTGCGATAGCCGCCGATCTTCTTCATCTTCGCGACCATCTCGTCGTGGTTCGCGAAGCCGTGCTCGATGGGATTGGTGAAGGGTCCGATGGACTGTTCCTCCAGCGTCGCGGCCCGGCCGTCCCAGAACTGGGTCTTGCTGAACAGACGGTTGAGCGAAGCCGGCGCGCTGCGTCCGCCCTTTTGTCCTCGGATGCCCGTCGAGACGGACCGGCCGTCGGTAAACGCGAATTTCGCCATATGGCAGCTCGCGCAGGCGATCGTGTTGTCCTTCGACAACCGCTTGTCGAAAAACAGCGCCCGCCCCAGTTCGATCTTGTCCTTCGTCAGGGGATTGTCCTCCGGAATGACCGCGCTCTCCGGGTCCAGTCCGAACGGGATCTGCAAACTGTACCCTCCCGACTTGACCTGCCCGGCAGCATTGCCGTTGGGGTCGGCCGCATCGGACGGACGCATCGCCCCCGACCCAAGCACAGCCATCGCGCACGCGAGCGCCCCTGCGGAAAACTTCGTGACTCTCATCACACGTCTCCTTTTCCGGCCAGATAAGTTTTAGTGGAGTATCCAGTTCTTCACGGCCCTAACGGCGGCTCGTCCGTTCAACGGCATCGCTTACACCGTCCTTCCATGACCACGTGGACCTCTTCGACGTGATAGCCCTTCGCGTGCCTGCCGACATGCGCTGCCGTGAGAATCCCGTAAGGCACGTCCTCGATCCGGCCGCAGCGCACGCATTTGAAATGATGATGGCGGGTCACGTTCGGGTCCACGCGCGTCTTGTCCTGCTGCACCAGCACTTCCTGGAGCATGCCGGCACGGGTGAGGGTCCTGACGGTGTTGTAGACCGTCGCGCGCGAGATGTAGGGGAATCTCTTCCTGACCCCTGCGTAGATGGTGTCCATGCAGGGATGGTCGGTGTTGCCGTGGAGAAACTCCATGACGGCCGCCCGCTGCGCCGTGACGGAGAGATCCTTCGCCTTCAGCATCTTCGAAATCGACTTCATGTTGATTAGAATAAATTTAAATTTATAATAATTCAAGTCCATGAGCCGGAAAACTTCATGGACCTGTTCAGGCCACGCGAACTACTTCTTTCTGACCAGAATGCGGATGGGAACGCCGGGAAACTCGAAGCTTTCCCGTAGACGGTTTTCCAGCAATCGTAGATAGTTGGCGGTGACGTTCTCGGGATGGCCGACAAAGAGGGCAAAGGCCGGCGGCCTGGTGGAGACCTGCGTGATATAGGCGGACAGGGTCGCTTTACCGGGCTTGCCCTTGCGCACCGGCAGCGGATGGATCACGAGGAGTTCCTGGAGAAATTTGTTCAGCTTGCCGGTCGGGATGCGCCCCATGAACGAGGCCGCGACGCGGTCGAGCAGCGGGAAGATCTGCGCGACGGAATCCGGCTTCATCGCGGAGCCGAAATGGACCGGCGCCCAGGGCACGAAGGGGAGGCGCCGCTTGAGTTCCTGCGTGTAGCGGTCGCGGGCGCCGGCCTCGCCGGAACGCAGATCCCATTTGTTGACGAGCAGCACGCAGGCCCGGCCCTGCTTGAGCACGAGGCCGATGATTTTCGTGTCCTGCTCGGTGATGCCTTCGACGCCGTCGAGCACCAGCACGGCCACGTCCGAGCGGCCCATCGCGCGCATGGCCCGGGCGACGCTGTAGCCTTCGATGCCGCGCTCGACCCGCCCGCGCCGGCGGATGCCGGCGGTGTCCGTGAACAGGTAGCGGCGTCCCTGGTAGGTCACCAGCGTGTCGACGGCATCGCGCGTCGTGCCCGGCACGTCGCTCACCACCATCCGCTCCTGCCCGAAGAGCGTGTTGACGAGCGTGGACTTGCCGACGTTCGGCCGGCCGACGACCGCGATGCGTGGAATCTCCGATTCGGCGGCGTCTCCGGCCGGTTCCGGAAGGAGCGGCATGATGGCTTCCAGCAGTTCGTCCACGCCGAGGCCATGCTCGGCCGAGACAGGATGCAGCTGGTCGAATCCCAGCCGGTAAAAATCCGCCAGCAGCGATTCCGTCTTCGGCGTATCGAGCTTATTGATGGCGACGAACACCGGCTTCCTGGCGCCGCGCAGCAGGCCGACGATTTCCTGGTCGGCCGGCGTGAGCCCCGCGCGGCCGTCCATGAGCAGGATCAGGATATCCGCCTCGGCGATGGCGAGCTGCGACTGGTGTTTGATGAGCGCGATCATGCCCGCCGTGGCGGACGGCTCGAGGCCGCCCGTGTCCACGAGGCGGAACGGCCGGGCGCAGTACGAGCCGTCGGCATAGTGGCGGTCGCGCGTGACGCCCGGCACGTCGTCCACGATGGCGGCCTTCGTGCCGAGGATGCGGTTGAACAACGTGGACTTGCCGACGTTCGGCCGGCCGATAATTGCAATGAGGGGGATTGCCTGAGGCATGTGCGGAACGTAACACAGAAAACTTCAGAAGGACAAGGAATGAGCCGCCGATGAGCGGCTTGCCATTTGAGAAACGATAACCTAGGATGAACGCCGCAATCCGTTGTTTCTAATCAGAGTGAAGTGTCTCATGTGGACACGAATGGGACTTGCGCTGGGTACGATCCTGCTCGCGGGAATGTTAAGCGGGTGTGCATCGGCTCTGGGCAGTGCTGCTGAAAGAGGCGATCTTCAGGCGGTCCGCATGCTGTTGGATCAGGGAGCATCCATTGAAGAAAAATCAGGACACTACAGTAAAATCCCACTCATGTATGCCGCCGGAAGAGGCCAGGTGGCTGTTGTTCGGTTTTTGTTAGAGCGAGGTGCCGATATCAATGCCGAAGATGGCGATGGACAAACTGCTTTGATGAAAGCGTTAGGCTACAATCATCCGACGGTTGTTCAGCTCTTATTGGAACGAGGAGCAGATTGTTGTAAGCCCGATAGACTTGGGCGGACTCTTTTAGATCATTTCCGTGGGAATAGGCATATGGTTCAACTTTTGGAACAGGCCCAAGCGCGACAGATTGGGCTTGCTCCACCAGTGACGTCCGTGGCCCTGCCTGCGGCTCCCGCTCCTCCGGTTGTGGCAAGTGCTCCGATGAGCGATGTGGATCTGGTACCGGCCGGCAAACCGGCCGCGCGCAAGAACGCCTATGCTCTTGTGATTGGGATTGAGCAGTACCAGCAGGGGTTGCCCAAGGCGGATTTCGCGGCCAGGGATGCCCAGGTGACAAAGGACTATTTGATCAAAGTTATGAGCTATCAAGAAGAAAACGTCGTCCTGCTGATAAATGAGCGGGCGACCAAAACCGGCATGGAGAAGTATGCCGAGCACTGGCTGCCCAATCATGTTGAAAAAGATACCTCCGTGTTCGTGTATTTCTCGGGCCACGGATCGCCGAATCCCAAAACCGGCGACGCCTACTTGGTGCCCTACGACGGCGACCCGGCCTTTGTGGATGCGACCGGCTATTCGTTGAAGCGGCTCTACGAGCAGCTTGGCTAACTGCCGGCCAGAGAAATTGTCGTGCTGCTGGACTCCTGTTTCTCCGGGGCCGGCGGCCGCTCGGTGATTGCAGAGGGGATGCGTCCGATGGGACTCTCGATCGAAAATCCAGTCCTGGCTGGAAATAAAACCGTCGTGCTGGCGGCCAGCTCCGGGACGCAGGTGTCGAGCACATTCAAGGCCCAGGGTCACGGGCTGCTGACCTATTACTTTCTCAAGGGGCTTCGCGGCGAGGCCGACGTCAATAAAGATGGGAGCGTGGATCTTTCCGAGGTCTTCGCCTATGTGAAGCCGCAGGTCGAGCGGACGGCCC
>MHEU01000004.1:9893-22259 GCA_001805245.1 Nitrospirae bacterium RIFCSPLOWO2_02_FULL_62_14
AACAGACGCCGCAGTTGCTGGGGAGCCCGGAGTTATTGTCCAAAGGCATCCGCCTCGTCGAGCGGCGCGAACGATAATTCCCCCCGCTCTTTTGGATCTCAATAGCCTCCGCCGGACGGTAGCCCTTGCGTTCCCAATTTCCTTACCATATAGTAAGGAATAGTCATATAGTAAGGAGGACTGCCCATGCCGACCTCAACCGTGACCAGCAAGGGACAGACGACGATCCCCAAGGAAATTCGGGACCACCTGCACCTGAAGCCCGGCGATCGCGTGGAATTCGTGACGGATGAAGACGGGCGTGTCGTCGTGCTTCCCGCCTCGCTGGATGCTGCCGAACTGGCCGGCATCCTGAAGGCTCCGTCCAAACCGGTGACGATCGAGGCGATGAATCAGGCGATTCGAAAGCGCGGAGGTCGCCGGTGATCGGTCTGGACACCAATGTCCTCGTCCGATACCTGGTGCAGGACGATCCGGCGCAGTCGCGGAAAGCCTCGCAATTGATCGCGCGAGAATGCACGCGCGAAGATCCCGGCTTCATCAACCGGATCGTGTTGTGCGAGTTGGTGTGGGTGCTGGAGAGTGCCTACGGGTACTCCAAGGACACGATCGCCGACGTGATGGAAAAGGTTCTCCAAACCAGCCAGTTTCGGCTCGAAGATGTGCAGGCTGCCTGGACGGCGTTTCGTGCGTACCAGAAAGGGAAAGCGGACTTTGCCGATTGCCTGCTGGGCACCATCAACCGCAGCCACGGGTGTGAACACACGATGACCTTCGATCAGCATGCCGGCAAACTCCAAGGATTCGAGCTACTGTAGCTATGATTGGTAATGGCCTTGACTGGACCGGCATCGACGACGTGCTGCTCGACATGGACGGCACGCTGCTCGACCGGGACTTCGACAATTTCTTTTTCGAGGAAGAGCTGCCGCGGCGCTATGCGACGCTGCACCGGATCGCGGAGCCGGCCGCGCGGGAGAGACTCTTCGCGCTCTACCGTTCCGTCGAGGGCGAACTGGCCTGGACGGACCTGCACCACTGGACGAGGACGCTGGGGATCGACGTGGTGGCGATGACCCGGGAACTCTCGGACCGCATCGGCTACCTGCCGGGGGTGGAAGCGTTCCTGGGCGCGATGCGCGCCAAACGCAAACGCATGACGGTGTTGACCAATGCCCATGCGGACGGCGTGGTGATCAAGTGCCGGAAGACCGGCGTCGACAAGAAGGTGGACCGGATCGTGAACGCGTTCGAGGTGGGCTGCCTGAAAATGCGTCCCGACTATTGGCCGGCCTGCCAGAAACTGGTGGGGTTCGATCCCGGCCGCGCGCTCTATATCGATGATGACGAAGCCTGCCTGGCTGCGGCCCAGGCGTTCGGCATCCGGCACATTTATCACAGCGCCAAATCCAGCACGAAACTTCCCGCCCATCCCTCCAGCCGCTTTACGCCGGTCGAGAACCTGCAGGACCTGGTGTCGTGAATCCGCACGATCGAATCAGACGGTCCGGATTCAGCGGAGCGCTGCTCCTGTCGGCCGCAGTGCTCGTCGCGATGTCAGCGCCTGCGCCGGCAGCTGATCCGAAGGCGCCTGCATCGCAGACTGGAAAAGCCGGGATTGTCGGCAAGGACGGCGCGCCCATGGTGCTGGTCATCGCCGGCGAGTTCACGATGGGCGATCGCGTGTTCGGCCCGGTCCACAAGGTCTATCTGGATGCCTTCTACATGGATCAGTACGAAGTCCGCACGTCGCTCTACGCTATGTTCTTAAAAATGAACAAGCGGGAAAAGCCCTACAATTGGCAGTTCGTGGATATGCAGGCAGACGGGGACCGGCCGGTCATCGGCGTGGACTGGTATGACGCCGAAGCCTACTGCCGCTGGGCCGGCAAACGGCTGCCGACGGAGGCCGAGTGGGAAAAGGCCGCCCGCTGGACCGACGGACGCACCTATCCCTGGGGCAACGGCCGGCTCGATAAGACGAAGGCCAGCTACAACTGGGACGGGAAGCGCCGGTGGGAGGGGTACCGGATCTTGTCCGTGGCGGGCAGCTACGAGACGGGCAAGAGCCCGTACGGGATTTACGACCTGGCCGGCAACGTCTGGGAATGGGTGGCCGACTGGTATGACCGGGACGCCTACAAGAACAGTCCCACGCGAAATCCGCAGGGTCCGTCCGCCGGCGAGTTCAAAGTCTTTCGCGGCGGCTCGGCGCTGAGCCACCCTGCGGACATCACGGCCGCGCTCAGGAATCGGGGCTCTCCCACGGGCCGGGCGATCACGATTGGATTCCGCTGCGCGCAGAGCGTGCCTAAACCGTCCCCGACCCCGGTGCGCCCGGCGCGATAGGCCGGTAGCGGCCCGACGACAGCGTTTCCGTGATGATCGGCCGGTGCGGAGTCGCAATGCCCCGGTACATGGATCCGGCCACACGCGGGACGCCGTCCATCTGAAACCGCTCCAGCTGTATGATCGTCAGGCCGGCCTGCCGGATGAGCGCGTCGATGGAACGGTTCAGGTTGCACCCGCAGGCGACGACGCGCTGGAGGGGATTGAGCCGGTTCTGCCATTTGAGGATCTTCGGATCGTCGCTCCGTCCGTGTTCCAGGAAAATGAACTGGCCGCCCGGTTTCAGCACGCGCCGCACCTCGCGCAGGGCGGCGACCGGATCGGAGATGGTGCAGAGCGTCCAGGTGCTCACGGCCCAGTCGAACTGCCCCGATTCGAACGGCAGGGTTTCCGCGCTGAGACGGACCAGCTTGACGGGGATCGAACCGGCCATGGTCTGCTTCTCGACGAGCGCGTTCGGAAAATTGGCGGGGTCCACGGCGGTCAGCCACGTCACGCTTTTGGGATAGTGGGGCAGATTGAGGCCGGTCCCGAAGCCGATCTCCAGGACGTGGCCGCGCGCAGGCGCCAGCACCTGCCTGCGCAGCTCCTGGAACCGGGGCGCGCGCATGATCCAATCCATGAGGCGCGGAAAGACCTGGTCGGCGTAGAAGCCCATGCGCGACAGTGTGAAGTAAAAAGTCAAAAGATAAAAGTGAAAAGTTGTGAGGGAGACGGGTTTTTCGCGCGCGTCTTTTGACGCTTCGATGGCTTCTGATTCGACCCTTTGATGGACTCAGACTCACCACCGCCACTCAGCGTCAATCCTGAGCCGGCCCCGCCCGGAAGGGCGGGGTAGTCGAAGGATTGACTTTTTACTTGGTCTGCGGCGTGTGCTAGATTGGGCCGCGGTAACAGTCTGAAAGTCATCAAGTTGTTGAGTCTGAAAGTCAGAAAGTCATAAAGTCTTCTATTTAGTCCGGACTTGAAGACTTTCGACTTGATGACGTGAGAGACATTTTTCTTATGTCCCGACCTTACGATCATCAGGCCATCGAAGCCAAGTGGCAGGCGTACTGGGAGCAGGACCGGACGTTCCGGGCGTCCGAGGACCCGGCCCGGCCGAAATTCTATTGCCTCGACATGTTTCCCTATCCGTCCGGGTCCGGGCTGCACGTCGGCCATCTCGAAGGCTACACGGCCACGGACATTGTCTCGCGATTCAAGCGCATGCAAGGGTTCAACGTGCTGCATCCGATGGGCTGGGACGCCTTCGGCCTGCCGGCCGAGCAGTATGCCGTGAAAACAGGCGTGCATCCGGCGATCACGACGGCCGAGAACATCGCCACCTTCAAGCGCCAGATGAAACGTGTGGGGCTCTCCTACGACTGGGAGCGCGAGCTCAGCACGACCGACCCGGGCTATTACCGCTGGACGCAGTGGATTTTTTTGAAGCTGTTCGAACGCGGGCTGGCCTACGTGGCCGAGGTGCCGGTGAACTGGTGCCCGGCGCTGAGCACCGTCCTCGCCAATGAGGAGATTGTCGACGGCAAAAGCGAGGTCGGCGGTTTCGACGTCGTCCGCAAGCCGATGCGCCAGTGGGTGCTGAAAATCACCGCGTACGCGGAACGGCTTCTCGACGATCTTGCGCTGGTGGACTGGCCGGCCAGCACGCTCGAAATGCAAAAAAACTGGATCGGCCGCTCGATCGGCGCCGAGGTGGAGTTCGAGCTGGCCGGCGCCCGCGGCAGCCTCCGCATCTTCACCACGCGTCCCGACACGCTCTTCGGCGCGACCTACATGGTATTGGCGCCCGAGCATCCGCTGGTGGATGCGGTGACGGCGCCGGACCGGCGCGACGAGGTGGCGGCCTATCGCGACGCGGCGGCGCGCAAGAGCGACCTGCAGCGCCAGGAATTGGAGAAGGACAAGACCGGCGTGTTTACCGGCGGCCACGCGATCAATCCGGTGAACGGCGAGCAGCTGCCGGTCTGGATCGCCGACTACGTGATGATGAGCTACGGGACCGGCGCGATCATGGCGGTGCCGGCCCACGACGAGCGCGACTGGGCCTTCGCCCGGACCTACCGGCTGCCGATCCGGGAAGTCATCAGCGGCGGCGATGTGTCGAAGGAAGCATTTGTCGAAACCGGGCGCGGCACCGTGGTCAACTCGACGACGCCGGACGGTTCCTTTTCGATCGACGGCCTGGCGCCCGGGGACGCCATCCCGAAAATCACCGCCTGGCTGGAGAGCAGGGGCAAGGGGAAGAAGACGATCAATTATAAGTTGCGGGACTGGCTGTTCGCCCGCCAGCGGTATTGGGGGGAGCCCTTTCCGATTCTCTGGGTCGAGGGGGAAGCGAAACCCCTGCCGGAAGAGCAGTTGCCGCTGATGCTGCCGGAAACCAAAAATTTCAAACCCTCGGGAAGCGGCGAAAGCCCGCTGGCCAATCTGGACGTCTGGCTGGCCACCACCGATCCGGCGACGGGCAAACCGGCGCGCCGCGAGACGAACACCATGCCGCAGTGGGCCGGCTCCTGCTGGTACTATTTGCGGTTCATCGACCCGAAGAACAGCCGGCAGCTGGTCGATCCCGTCAGGGAACGCTACTGGATGCCGGTGGACCTCTACATCGGCGGCAGCGAGCATGCGGTGCTGCACCTCCTGTACGCGCGGTTCTGGCACAAGGTGCTCTACGACATCGGCGTCGTCAGCACGCCCGAACCGTTCAAGAAGCTCGTCCATCAGGGCATCGTGCTCGGCGAGGACAACCAGAAGATGTCGAAGTCGCGCGGGAACGTCGTCAATCCCGACGAGATGATCGAACGGTTCGGCGCGGATGCCGTGCGGCTCTACGAGATGTTCATGGGTCCGCTGGAGGCGATGAAGCCCTGGAGCACCAGGGGCGTCGAGGGCGTGACGCGTTTTCTCGACCGCGTCTGGCGGCTGACCGTCCACGACGACGGAAGCCTGAGTCGGGCCGTCGTCGCCGCCGACCCATCGGCCGACCAGCGCCGGCTGCTGCACCAGACCGTCAAGAAGGTGACGGAGGACCTCGAGGAGCTGCGCTTCAATACCGCCATTTCGCAAATGATGGTGTTCACCAACGAACTGACGAAGCTCGACCGGCGTCCGCGCGCGCTGCTCGAACCGTTCGTGCTGCTGCTCGCCCCCTTCGCCCCGCATCTCTGCGAGGAGCTGTGGGAAAAGCTGGGCCATGCGCCGTGCGTGTCGCGGCAGCCCTGGCCGGCGTTCGATCCCGCGCTGGTCGTCAGTGACCGCTTCGAAATACCCATCCAGGTCAACGGCAAGCTGCGGAGCAAAATCGAGGTGCCGGCCGACTGGACGGAGGAGCAGGTCGTGACATCAGCAACAGAGGCCGCCGGCGATTGGCTGCAGGGCAAACCGCCGCGCAAAGTGATCTATGTCGCTAAAAGACTCGTCAATTTTGTGGTCTGAGACGCGCGACTGGCTGGAAAGGCGAGACGTGCATTCTGTATTTTATGGAAGACTGACCGGAAGGGCGAGTCGCGCGCGGCTCGCCCTTCGCGCTGGTCTCGCGGGCAAAGCCCGTCGCGCTTTTCTCGCGAGTCTCGCGTGTCTTGCGGCGGCAAGCCTGACGCTCGCCGCCTGCGGCTATCAATTTCGCGTGGAGGGCGCCGGTCCGACCGTCGGCGGCGGAGCCGCCGCGGCGAAGGTGAACGCCCCGCGGCTGCAGATCGCCGACTTCGAGAATATGACGCTCGAGCCCAATATCGAATTGCGGTACACGACCTACGCGCGCCGGGAATTTTCCCAGTCCAGCGGCGCCAGGGTGGTGGCAGCCGGCGAGCCGGCGGACCTGATCCTCAAGGGCAAGATCGTCGGCGTGGCGCTGCCGACGATCAACTTCTCGCTGCAAGGGACCTTCGAGGGCCGGGTGACGGTGACCGTGATGGCAACAGTCGAAGAGGCGAAATCCAGGAAAAAAATCTGGACGCAGAACATCGCCGCCTCTTCCGAATTTTTCATGACGGACGATCTGCAGTTCAACCGGGTGCTCCAGACCAGGGCCCTTGAACAGGCGGGCCGGCTGGTGGCGGCCGATCTGGCCCTGCGGTTCCAGAATTTCATGGACCTGCGAGACAGACCCGCACAGGCGCCCGCTCCGGCATCCGGCACCCCGAATGATACGCCTCAAGCCGGCAAGCCCGGCGCCAACGGCATGCAGGGGAAATAGCGGCCGCGCGACTCTTATGAAAGCTCTGGAAGTAGAAACCACGCTCAAACAACACGGCCTGGCGCCGCTCTATCTCGTCATGGGCGAGGAGGATTGCCTCAGGGACCAGGCCGTTGCGGCGCTCAAAGCCGCGGTGCTGGGGGATTCCTCCACCGACGGCGGCATGGATGCCTTCAATTATGATGTACTGTACGGAGACGAGAGTGACGGGTCGGAGATTCTCGCCCGCGCAGGGCAGGCGCCCGTGTTTGCGGCGCGCCGGTATGTCGTCGTCAAATCGGCGGAGAAACTGTCGGCGAAAGACGGCGAAGCCTTGATGCCTTACGTGAAAGAACCCGGCGAAACGACCACGCTGGTGTTCGTCGCCCCCAAGCTGGACAAACGGCTGAAATTTTCGAAGGAGTTGATGGAGCGAGCCGTGTCCGTCGACTGTTCGTCGATTCCTGACATGCAACTGTCGGCATGGATCCGGGCGGAGAGCGGCCGGGCGGGCGTCCGGCTGAGCGAGGAGGCCGCGGGCGCGTTGAGCCATTTCGCGCTCTCGCTCAAGGGGGAGGAGGGAGGATCGCTCAATCGGCTGCGCCGCGAGCTGGAAAAGCTCGCCTCCTACGTGCCATCCGGTAAAACGGCCGGGCTCCAGGACATCGAGGCGGTCAGGGGGGGCGAGTCCGGCGCTTCGGTGTTCGATCTGGCGAAAGCCATCGCCGAGCGGCGCGAGGGGCGGGCGCTGTGGATTCTGGCCAGGAATCTGGAAGCCGGAGAAGATGCCCTGCGCATTCTGGGCGCCCTCGCATGGCAGTTCCGTCAGATCTGGAAGGCCAAGGAGCAGCGCCGGTTCGGCGGGCCGGGCGCCGATGTGAGCGGGTTGTTTACCGATCGCGATCTCGGCACGGCCCTGCAGCTGTTTGCCGCGGCGGATGCGAAGCTGAAGGGCGGGGTAGCGGGGTCGTCGAAACGGATGGTGCTGGAAACGGTGGTGCTCTCGCTCTGCCGGTTCAAGCGGGACGGGGCGCGCGGGACTCAGGCGCGAGGCCCGGCCCCCGGCACTCAAAACTCAGGACGGAAGGGGACAAGCCCGCATTATTCATGAGGGTTCGTGACGAAACCGCTGAGACGCCAAGTGAGACGGGCGTGTGGAGGCGCGAGGGAGGGAGGCGTACTTGAAACAGTACGTTGACCGACCGAGTGACGAGCCCGCCCGTCTGCCGAAGCCCTGTATGCAGGCTTGTCGCAACAGCGTATCGGCGGTTGCAGTAGAAGCCTTTATGGATAATGCGGGCTAAGCCTTGGCCGACAGGGCGTTGACGCGTGCAGCCAGTCGGGACACGCGGCGGGAGACGGTATTGCGCCTGAGCACGCCCTTGCTGCGGGCCTTGTTCAACGCGGCCGTCGCTTCGCGGAGCGCAGTCTTGGCGGCGGCGGCGTTTTTGGACTCCACAGCGGTCAGGACCTTCTTCATGACGCTCTTGACCGAGCTCAACACGGCCCGGTTTCGCAGAGCGCGCCGCACGGACTGCCGCGCGCGTTTGATCGTGGACTTGTGAACAACCGGCATGACAGAATCTCCAATGATGATACGGGTCGAAAGCCGAGTGTTTGTAACACATGACTTTGAGACAGGTCAATGGGGAAAGACCCGGAAATGGTTGATGGGTAATGGTAAATGGGCGACGGGAGATGCGAAGCCGCTTTTCATCGACCATCAACCATCGTCCATGTTCTTATTGAGGTGACCATGGCAAGCGTGAACGCCAGAAACCGGTTGATCCTTGCAGTGGACGTGCCGTCGGCCGAGGAGGCCGCGCATCTCCTGGACCGCGTCGGCGACTCCGTCCGGTTCGTCAAGATCGGGCTGGAGCTGTACACGGCGGCGGGCCCGGCGATCGTGGAGAAGGCCCTCGCCCAGGGCAAGCGCGTGTTTCTGGATCTCAAGTTTCTCGATATCGAGGAAACGGTCCGGCGGGCCACGGCGCGCGTGGCGTCCATGGGCGTGGATTTTCTGACCGTCCATGCCAACCGCAAGGCCCTGACGGCGGCGGTCGAGGGGCGGGGCGCGAAGCGCGAGGATGGCCTGAAGCTGCTCGCCGTGACGGTCTTGACGAACTTCGATGCGAATGACCTGCGCGATATGGGCCTGCAATGGAGCGTGTCTGATCTGGTCGCCGCCCGTGCCAACCTGGCGCACGAGGTCGGCTGCGACGGTGTGATCGCGTCAGGCGAGGAGCCGGCGGCCATCCGCCAGAAGGTCGGCGGAAGTTTTCTCATCATCACGCCCGGCATCCGCCCGGCCGGCAAGGGCGCCGATGACCATGCGCGCGTGACGACGCCGACGCAGGCCATCAAGGCCGGCGCGGATTACCTCGTCGTCGGCCGGCCCATCCGGGATGCCGCCGATCCCCAGGCTGCCGCGGAGGAGATCGTCGTGGAAATGCAGGCAGCCTTCAATACGCGCGGCGGATAAAACTGCGCGCGTGTCAAAAGTCCGAAAGTCATAAAGTCATCAAGTTGTTGAGTCTTAAAGTCCGAAAGTCATAAAGTCGAAAGTCTTTGCATCCGGAAGACTTTAAGACTTGATGACTTTACGACATTATGACTGGCCCGCTTGCGGGCCTCCCGCCGGTTTGTTAGGATGAGTTCCTGCCACAGAGAAACAGGTTAAGGTTGAGGCGTAGGTTTAGCGAAGATACTCCGCCCTGCTCAATCTCAGCCTGAACCTCAACCTTCCGCGTGTGGTGGGTGTAGCTCAAGGGTTAGAGCGCCTGGCTGTGGCCCAGGAGGCTGCGGGTTCGAAACCCGTCACTCACCCCAACATTTCTTACCCTAACTCGCGGTTGCTCCATCACTTCTGGACTCACCCCCGCATGAGGAGTGCTGGCCGGTTGCGCTGGGGTTGCAGATTCAGTCTCAGCAAAGGCATTGGCGACGGGCGTATCTAGCCGCACTCAAAGCGATGCTGATCAGCACACACGGAGAGATTCGGCAGGGGAGCGAAGCAGATCAATGGCTCGGGTGGGCCCACCAGCATGCCGATAGGCTGGCCCCTTGTCTCCCGAGGATTGGCTAGGGCAGTAGATAATATGAAGAAGGAATTCGGTAGGGGACGAAGGGAATGGTTATCCTGTTGTCTGAAACTCCACCTTGCGGGCCTCGGTCACGCGTCTGGACGCATCCAGAATTTCCAGCGAAACAAGATTGCCGGCCTTGTCAAAATCCAGAATCACGCCAGGCTTGTCCTCATCACTCTCGGCCACAGGGGTGTTGTCTTTGAGGATCACGCTGAGCGTATCCGTCTTTTCGTCGTATGAGACCTTCATGCGAGATTCGTGGCGGACTACGCCGGCGCAATGCCCTCAAGGACCACATGGCGAAGCGTGTCCTGGTCGCCGAACCGCTTCACCGCATCCAGAATCTCAATCCCGGCCAACCGTCCGTCGCTGTCATAATCTGCAGCGATACCTTCGGCCAGATGCTTGGTGGTCACGGTCGTCTCGCGGAAGGTAATGCTCAGAGCGTCCACTTCGGCGTCGTAGCTGATTTTCATGGCAACATGAGCACGTTTAAATCTTGCAGCTTCCCTAGGCGAACACGAGGCGGCCTTTAGGCTCAGGAATCGGACGCCCTAATTCTTTCGCCGTCTCAATCCATTCCTCAATCACGACTTCGACATTCGTCAGGGCTTTTTGACGAGTGGGGCCATCCGCCATACACCCCGGCAATTCTGGAACCTCGGCGATAAACGCTTTGTCTTCCTTGCTCCAATAGATAATCACTTCGTACTTAACCATGACCTTCGCCTCCCAGCTTATACCTCAAGATTATATTCCGAACCTGCTTCACTTGGTAGGGTTTTGCTTTCGCCCCTTTGGGCTGCAGATTGATGATCTCCTCAAGGCCATCTTTGGTAAAAAAGTGATGGTTGCCACGAATACGTTCCTCAAATCCCAAGTGCGCCAGCAAAGCCCGCAAACCTGAAAACGGAATATTGGCATCGGACCTGCCCAGCAGGATACGAAGCAGCAGTTTCTCGTGTTGGCTCACGCCTTTGTCACCTCAGATTGTAAAAGCACGGGCCAATGTAGCAAAGACTCCTCGAAAAGGCGAGGCGCTTCCCTTCCACTCTTTCTCTTCAGTATCGTGTCCTCCGGGTCACGCAAGGAGGTGGAGCGACATGAGAACCCCGCTGCTGTCCGTCAAAGAGCTTGCCGTTGAATTCGGAGTCAGCGATGACACGATCCGCCGTGCTGCGTGGCGCGGAACCATTCCCTTTTTCCGGATCGGAAGCGTGCTGCGTTTTGACTTGGAGGCTGTGCTCGCGGCGTGCAAATCCCGGGAGGTCCGAACATTTCGCTGTCGCGCAAGTCAATAAGTCCGTCGACAGTCCGTTTGCTCACCACACATGGGCTTAGTGGATGGCTGACAGATGGGTAAGAAGCAGGCGTTCAGCTTTTTCGTGCGGCGGTTGATATAGTCGGCCAGGGCAGTTGTCCGTCCGGCCCGGATATCCTTCAGGCCTTCCTCGATCTTCTTCCGCAGCTTCGGGCTAAGGGTCAGCATGACATTCTCGATATAGCCTGCCGCGAGGATGGAATCAAGCGGGATGGCACGGAGCAATCAGTCGGTGACTGGGCATTTCTGCCCCGTTATGGTACAAGTCCCGCCATGACAGGGCTCAACGCATGGGAATCCGCGAGTAAGGAAGTTTCGAGGACGAACTGAGCGCGCCGAACGGAGCCATGCTCGAACAGATCCATGAAAGGATAGTGTCGGCATGACCCGCCAGCAGGCCTTCGCCGTCTGTTTCCTGGCCATCCTGCTCGTCCTCGTCTACCAGGTCTATACGTTTTTCCGCCCCTTCCTCATGCCGATTCTCTGGGCCATGATCCTGGCGCATCTCATGTTCCCGGTGCACGACCGGTTCGCCAGGTTGTTGCGCGGCAAGGAGACACTCTCCGCAGCCCTGATGACGCTGGCGATCATGCTGATTGTGGTGCTGCCGGTGATCCTGCTGAGCATTGTGTTGGTGGACGAAGCCATCAACGCGCAGCAGACCTTTGCGGCCTGGATCGAGTCCGGCGGGATCAAGCGCTTGCCGGAACTGATCGCCGGCCTGCCTGTGGTGGGCGATATCCTGAACCGGGCCGGCATCTCGCAGACTAGCATCGAGGGAAATCTCGCCGGTTCAGCCGCGGCACTGAAGACCTTCGTGGTCCAGCAGGGCGCCGTGCTGGCCATGAGTCTCCTCGAGCTTGTCCTGAACTTTCTCATCATGATCATCATGCTGTTCGTCCTGCTCAAGGACGGACGTGTCGTCGTCAAGACGCTCCATCGGATCATTCCGCTCCAGCCCTCCCACAAGAACCGCATCTTCGCCCGGGTGGACAAGACAGTGCGGGCCGTCGTGAAGGGCATCGTGATCACCGCCCTCGTGCAAGGCCTGCTGGCCGGTGCGGCCTACGGGGTGCTGGGCGTGCCCTTCGCGATTCTTCTGACCGCGATGACAGCCGTCATTGCGCCGTTCCCCATCGGCGGCGCGGCGCTGGTCTGGATTCCCGTGGCGGGCTATCTGTTCTGGGTTGGGCCGACCTGGACAGGTATCGCCATGATTGTGTGGGGAGTGGTCGTCGTCTCCATGGTGGATAATTTTTTGAAGCCGATTCTCATCGGGCAGGGGGCCCAGCTCCCGGTGATCCTGCTGTTGTTCAGTCTCCTCGGCGGGCTGGTGGCCTACGGGCTGATCGGGCTCTTCATCGGTCCGGTCATCCTGGGCCTGCTACTGACCGCGCTGGAGATCTACGAACAAGATTACCTGCCGGACG
>MHEU01000005.1 GCA_001805245.1 Nitrospirae bacterium RIFCSPLOWO2_02_FULL_62_14
CCGGTGGAATACAGCATGAGCAACGCGGCGGCGCTCAAGGTCATCCCGGCCATCCGGGCCGATCCGTTCAGCGGGCCGGTCGGCACGAAAGTCGTGATCTTCGGCAGGGGGTTCGGCGACAAGGCCGCCGGCGATCAACTGCTGTTCAACGGACGCCCGGGTGTCATCGCACAGTGGACCGACGTGCTCATCGTGGCCCACGTGCCGTTGGATGCCGCCAGCGGACCCTTGGTTCTCAAAAAGGGAGGGGCGCAGCGGACAATCGGGTCGTTCACGGTGTCTGTGCCGAAGGCCACCGGCTTGTCGGTGCCGAACGGGCCGATCGGCACGCTGTTGCGGATCACCGGGGAAAACTTCGGGTTCTATTCGGAGAGCGGCGCGTCACCGTTCTCCTTCACCGATTTCAACAAGGGCGACAATGTCGTCGAGATCGGCGGCGTGCCGGCGGTGATCTATCGCTGGCATGACGACAAAATCGACGTCTGGGTGCCGTTGAGCGCCAGGAGCGGGCCGGTGGTGGTGAAGCGGGGCGGCGCGACGCCGAAGCCGGACGGGTCCTGCTGCGCAGAACGCGGCCTCGTCACAACGGATGCCGGGCGGTTCGCAGTCGCGGTGCCCACGGTCGATTCGTATACACCGAAGGAGGCCGGCCTGGATGAGATCGTGACCATCAAGGGGTCGGGGTTCGGGACGTTCCTGAAAACCGCGGAGCAGACGCAGTCAGGCATAAACGAACGCGGCCATGACGCTGCTCCCGTCCAGTTGAGCGAAAACATCTCGCGCACCGAAGTGCTCTTCAATACCGTGGCCGGAATCGTCGTGTCGTGGACGGATACGGAGATCCAGGTGCGGGTGCCGAGGCGGCACCTCTTCGGCATGGGAAAAATGAACGAGTTTAATCCCGACATGTCCACCGGTCCGCTGGTCGTCCGGCGCGGGTCGTGGGATTTAAAACCGGACGGCTATTGCTGCACCCCCAAGCAGTGGGTGACGGCTGAAGCGGGCACCTTCACCATTCTGGCGCGCGGGCTGCCGGATCAAAGCAAGTTCACGGACACCAGGCCGGACGCCAATACCAACCAGTGAGACGGTTCTTCGTCACCATTCCGCGCACCTTTTCACGATGCGTTCTCGCAGCGTGCGTCTGCGGACTTGCCCTGACCGGTTACGCCGGGGCGGCTGATGCGCCGTCCCCGGTGAAGGCTGCCCTTCAGAAAAGCGGGACGGTTGTCACGCTCATGGGCATTCAGTTCACGGATGCGACGCTCGGATGGGCCGTCGGCTCCGGAGGCACGATCCTCAAGACCAGTGCCGGCGGGAAGCGCTGGAGGGCGGTCCCGAGCGGCACCACCGCATTGTTGACGGGCGTGTCGTTCGCTGACCGGCAGCAGGGCTGGGTGGTGGGAGCGAACGGGACGATTTTGCATTCATCCGACGGCGGTGAAAAATGGCGCGCTCAGCCGGGCGGCACGCAATCGGCCCTGTATGGCGTCTTTTTCCTGACACCGTCCGCGGGATGGGCGGTCGGGGCGGGCGGCACGATCCTCCATACGAACGACGGAGGCGCGCACTGGGAGGACCAGACCAGCGGCACCAACGCCATTCTCTATGCCGTTCATTTTGTGGATCCGCTGCATGGCGGGGCGGTCGGCGCGCTGGGCACCATTCTGACGACGGACGACGGCGGGAAAAGCTGGCAGTCGCACGAGACCGACAATGCCGCGACATTCTTCGACGTTTTTTTTACCGATGTGAACACGGGCTGGGCGGTCGGCAATGCCGGTGCGCTGTATCAGACGGCGGACGGCGGGCAGCGCTGGATCGACCGTGCGATGGTGTGCGGCAAGACCTGCACGAGGCCGGCGGATCTGGTCCGGATACGCTTCGTCGATTCCAAGTCCGGCTGGATCGTCGGCGAACGGGGCTCGATTTTCAGAACAGTGGATGCAGGCTTCACCTGGAACGAAGCGCCGGTCCAGGCGACCAAATCAACACTCTACGGCTTGTCGTTCGTTGATCCTGTCCGCGGATGGGCCGCCGGCGAACAGGGAACGATTCTGCAAATCACAGCTTCGCCGTGAATGTGTTGAGTCAGTTTAGTCCGTTTTGTCCGTTGAGTCCGTAACGGGCCAAACCGGCACAACCGGCTCAACGGACCGA
Organism: Nitrospirae bacterium RIFCSPLOWO2_02_FULL_62_14; assembly: GCA_001805245.1. Lineage (GTDB taxonomy): Bacteria > Nitrospirota > Nitrospiria > Nitrospirales > Nitrospiraceae > 2-02-FULL-62-14. The sequence goes on from MHEU01000005.1 coordinate 2,161, forward strand.
ACGTCCTTATCCCAGTTCCCCCAGCCGGCTCTGCACGATGCTCACAGCGGCGATCGTGGCGGTTTCCGCGCGCAGAATGCGTGTCCCCAATGTCACGGGGAGAAAGCCGCGCGCACGGGCCTCGGCCAATTCCTCATCCCGCCACCCGCCTTCGGGACCGACGGCCAGGGTGATGGTATCTGCGGGCGAGGAGGGAAAAGAGACCGACCCAAGACTCTGCCCGGTTTCCCGTTCGCTCAAAATTAATTTCAACGCGGTCTGATCGGGCGCGGCAAAGAACGCCATGGCGCTCGATGGGGCGGCGACGGTCGGGACATCCCATCGCTCGGACTGCTGCGCCGCCTCCAGCGCGATCCGCTGCCAGCGCTCCTGCTGGGCGCCGGCGCGCCCCTGCTTCGGCCGGACAACCGTCTGCTCGGAGACCAGGGGAATCAGTGCCGCGACGCCAAGCTCCGTGGCCTTTTGAATCGCCCAGTCCATCCGTTCGCCCTTCAGTATGGCCTGGCCGACCAGCAGGCGTGGAGTCGTGAGGGCCGGACCGGTGCGCTGATCGAGGACGGTCCCTCGCAGCGCTCGGCGGTCTATGTGCGTGATCTCGATGTGACAGCGCCGCCGGCGCTCGTCGCCGACCCAGATCCGCTCGCCGGGTTTGACGCGCAGGCTGGCGCGCAGATGATCCAGCAGGGGGCCGGTGATGGTGACGGCGTTCGCGTGGATCTGGTCGGCCGTAATGAAGAAGACGGGCATGGCGGGACGTTAGACGTGAGGGGTGAGGCGCAAGGTGTAGGAGGCGGAAAGCAGTGAGTGCCGATAAGGATCTTCGTTCACGCTAACCCCGCACTCCTCAGGGCATTCACGCTTACTCGAAATAGTTTTTCATTTTTTCGAAGAATCCGTCGCCGTCCTTGTCCAGCGTCATGCCGCTTTCCTTGGCGAATTCGGCCAGGATCTCTTTCTGCCTAGCCGATAATTTCGTGGGAATCTCGACCTTGACCCTGATGATCTGATCGCCGGCATGGCGGTTGTGCTTGAGACTCGGCACGCCGAGCCCCTTCAGCTTCAGCAGCTTGTCGTGTTGGGTGCCGGGCGGAACCTTGATGATCGTCTCGCCGGTCAGCGTGGGGACGGCCACCTTGCCGCCGAGCGCCGCCGTGACGAAGCTGACCGGCACGTCGCAGATGATGTCGGTATCCTGACGCGTGAAGATCGAATGCGGTTTGACGGAGACGGCGACGTAGAGATCGCCCGGCGGGCCGCCGTTGATTCCGTCTTCGCCTTCGTGCGACAGCCGCAGGCGCATGCCGGTCTCGATGCCGGCCGGGATGGTCACGGACAGCGTCCGTTCGCGGTGGACGCGTTTTTTTCCGCGGCAGGAGGTGCAGGGCTCCGTGATGATATGCCCGCTGCCTTCGCACTGGCTGCACGGGCGGCTGACGCTGAAAAACCCCTGCTGGAACCGCAACTGGCCCGAGCCCCGGCAGCCCGGGCAGGTCTTGATGCCGGCGCTGGACTTCGCCCCCGAGCCGTTGCACTCCTGGCATTTTTCCCACCGGGGGATTTTGAGTTTGACGTCCTTGCCGTAGATCGCTTCTTCAAACGACAGCTCGAGGTTGTACTGCAGATCCGATCCGCGTTCCGTGCGCGACCGCCCGCCGCCGAAGAAATCCTCGAAGATATCGCCGAAGACGTCGCCCATGCCGCCGCGGCCGAAGTCGAATCCCTCGAAGCCGCCGCCGAAGCCCTGCTGTCCGTCGGCATGGCCGAACGTGTCGTAGCGCTGGCGCTTGCCCTGATCGCTCAGGACCTCGTAGGCTTCGTTGACTTCCTTGAATTTTTCTTCGGCGGCCTTCTTCTGCGGATCGCCGGTCTGGAGGTCGGGATGGTATTGGCGGGCGAGCTTGCGGTAGGCTTTTTTCAGATCTTCATCGGACGCGCTCCGATCGACGCCGAGGGTTTCGTAATAGTTGCGTTTAGCCACGTGTGCCATGCCGGTTTGAACGTAGAGAAACGCCGAAACCCGGACGACGGGTTCCGGCGTCGTGATGCGTGCCTCGCAGGGTCACGTTACTTCTTGTCTTTATCCACTTCTTCGAATTCGGCGTCCACGACCTTTTCGTCGCTCTTGGGCGATTCGCCGGTGGCCTGGCCGTTCGGGCCTGTTCCGGCGTCGCCCGTTCCCGGGCCGCCTGCCGTTTTCTTATACATTTCCTCGGCGAGCTTGTGCGAGGCCAGCGTCAGGGTCTTGACGGCTTCATCGATGGCGTCCGGATTGTCGCCTTCCATGGCCTTGCGCGCGGCGGCGATGGCATCCTTGATCTTGTTCTTGTCGTCCTCGCCGATCTTGTCGCCGTGTTCGGTCAGGTTCTTTTCCGTGCCGTAGATCATGCTGTCGGCCTGGTTGCGAGCCTCGGCCAGCTTTTTCCGTTGCTTGTCGTCCTCCGTGTGCGACTGGGCTTCCCTGACCATCTTCTCGATTTCGTCCTTGCTCAGACCGCTGGAGGCCGTGATCTTGATGGACTGCTCCTTGCCGGTGCCCAGGTCCTTGGCGTTGACGTGGACGATGCCGTTGGCGTCGATGTCGAAGGCGACTTCGACCTGCGGCATGCCGCGCGGGGCCGGGGGGATGCCGACCAGGTCGAACTGGCCAAGCAGCTTGTTGTCGTTGGCCATCTCGCGCTCGCCCTGGAACACCCGGATCGTCACCGCGCTCTGGTTGTCCGAGGCGGTCGAGAAGACCTGGCTCTTCTTCGTCGGGATGGTCGTGTTGCGCTCGATCAGGTGCGTGAAGATGCCGCCCAGCGTTTCGATGCCGAGCGTCAGGGGCGTGACGTCGAGGAGCAGTACGTCCTTGACCTCGCCCTTGAGCACGCCGCCCTGGACGCCGGCGCCGATGGCGACCACTTCGTCCGGGTTGACGCCCTTGTGCGGTTCTTTGCCGAAGAAGTCGCGGACGACCTGAATGACCTTCGGCATGCGGGTCATGCCGCCCACGAGCACCACTTCGTTGATGTCCTTGGCCGAGACGCCGGCATCCGCCAGCGCCTTTTTGCACGGTTCGATGGTGCGCTGAACCAGGTCATCCACCAGCTGTTCGAATTTGGCGCGGGTGAGCTTGATGACCAGGTGTTTCGGCCCGCTCTGGTCGGCCGTGATGAAGGGGAGGTTGATCTCGCTTTCCTGCGAGGACGACAACTCGATTTTCGCACGCTCCGCCGCTTCCTTGAGCCGCTGCAGCGCCATCCGGTCCTTGCGCAGGTCGATGCCCTGGTCCTTTTTGAATTCGTCCACGAGCCAGTCCATGACGCGCTGGTCGAAGTCGTCGCCGCCCAGGAACGTGTCGCCGTTGGTGGACTTGACCTCGAAGACCCCTTCGCCGATTTCCAAAATTGAAATGTCGAAGGTGCCGCCGCCCAGGTCGTACACCGCGATCCGCTCGTCTTTCTTCTTGTCGAGTCCGTAGGCCAGCGAGGCCGCTGTCGGCTCGTTGATGATGCGCAGGACGTTCAATCCGGCGATCTGCCCGGCGTCCTTGGTGGCCTGCCGCTGGCTGTCGTCGAAGTAGGCCGGAACAGTGATGACCGCCTCGGTGACTTTTTCTCCGAGGAAGTCCTCCGCCGTCTGCCGCATCTTCTGGAGGATCATGGCGGACACCTCCGGCGGGCTGTACTGCTTGCCGCGGATCTCGACGTGCGCGTCCCCGTTGGCTCCCTTGGTGACCTTGTAGGGGAGGCGCTTCATGGCGTCCTGCACCTGGCGGCTGTCGAACTTCCGGCCCATCAGCCGCTTGACGGAAAAGATCGTGTTTTCCGGGTTGGTGATCGCCTGGCGTTTGGCGATCTGCCCCACCAGCCGTTCGTTCTTGTCCGTGATGCCGACCACCGATGGCGTCGTGCGGCTGCCTTCCGCGTTGGCGATGACGACGGGGTCGCCGCCGCTCATGATGGCCACGCAGGAGTTGGTGGTGCCCAAGTCAATGCCGATCACTTTTCCCATGTGTCTGCTCCTTCCTTACTCGCCGTATTCGATAGCCCGATGATTCACGATTCCGTTGTGTCCCTGTTTTCGTCTGCGGCCACGACGACCATGGCGGCTCTTAGAATTCGGTCATGCAGTTGATACCCTTTTTGACATTCCTCGATGACGGTATTCTCCGCTGCCGTGTTCGATGCCTGCTGCGCCACCGCCTGATGGCGGGTCGGATCGAAAGTGATTCCCAGGCTGACGACCGGCTTCACGCCGAACCTCGCCAGGGTTTCCGTGAATTGCTTCAACGTCAGTTCCACTCCCTGGATCAGCCCGTCAGTGGGACGGCCCTCCTGCACGCATTTAAGGGCTCGTTCCAGATTGTCCACGATAGGCAGCAATTCCTTTAGGAGGTTTTCATTGGCAAATTGCGAATACTCCTGCTTCTGCTTCTGTGCCAGCCTCTTGAAATTCTCGAACTCGGCCGCCAGCCGGAGATACTTGTCCTGAAACGACTTCGCTTCTTCGACCTTGGAAGCCAGAACTCTTCTGGTTTCCTCCAGTTCGGTTCCCTCTGACTGCTGATCGGCCTGGGATTTCCCTGATGCCTGATCGTCTAAGTCGCTGAATGTATTTGAGTTTTCCTGGCTTTTGCTCACTTGTGTTCCTTTACAGGAGTTTAAATAGCCATGAGGCATATAAAGTCAACCAGTTAGGAGAGTTTTTCTTTTGCGATGCGCGTGGAACAGTGGAGCGGAGGAGGGATGTGTTGAAGGGGGCGTTATTCCTCGCCGCGGGTCTTCCGGTAGATCAGTTCCAGACCTTCAAGCGTCAGGAAGGGCCGGACTTCCTGAATCGTGCGGGATTCGGGAGCAATCAGGGATGCCTGCCCGCCGGTGGCGATCACGGTGGCGTTCTGGCCGAGCTCGACCTGCATGCGGGTCACCAGCTCATCCACGAGTCCGGCATAGCCGAAGATCAACCCGGACTGCATGCCGCCGACGGTGTCCTTGCCGATCACGGTCTTGGGGCGAATCAGGTCCACTTTGGGAAGTTTTGCCGTCCGGGTAAAGAGCGCGTCGCTCGCGATGCCCAGGCCCGGCGCGATGGCGCCGCCCAGGTATTCTCCGTGCTGGCTGACGGCGCAGAAGGTCGTCGCGGTGCCGAAGTCCACGATGATCAGGCATGTTTTGTAACGGGCATAAGCGGCGGCGGCATTCACCAGCCGGTCGCTGCCGATTTCATGGGGGTTCGGATAGGCGATCTGGATGCCCATGTCGAGGTCGGCGGACACGATCAGCGGGGTGTGCTTGAAATAGGTTTCCACCATCTCGTCGAAGACAGCCGTGAGCGACGGCACGACGCTGGAGACAATGGCGTCGGAGATATGCCGCGTCTCGATGCCGGCTTGCTGGAGGATATTCACGAACAGGACGCTGTACTCGTCGGCGGTCGTGGACGCATTGGTCGCCAGCCGCCAGTGGCCCTTGAGGGTCCGCCCCTCGTAGATGCCCCAGACGACGTTGGTGTTGCCGATGTCGATGGCGAGCAGCATGTGTTCTCGTTAGACGTAAGGCGTGAAACGTGAGACAAAAAAGCGAATGACCTTCACCGCCTCACGCTTCACGTCTTTCACCGTACATGGATAATGTCGCCGGCGTGAACATCAAGATGCGAGCCGTCGTCGCGGACAATTTTCAACGACCCGTCCGCCCCGATGGAGGTGGCGCGACCGGTCACAGGGTCCGCACCGGCTCGTTCGACCCTGACCTGCCGGCCCACAGTGGCGCAACGTACCACATATTCGCGGTGAATATCCGCCTCGTGGCCGGCAAGAAACGCATCGCAGCGGGCCTCCAGGTCGGACAGAATTGCCGCCAGGAGAACGGCGCGGTTGAACGGCCGTTGCGCCTCCGCGGACAGGGAGGTCGCGATCTCGCGCAATTCTTCGGGAAACTCGCCGGCCTGGATATTGACGTTGAGTCCCATGCCGACCACCACGTAGGGAGCGGCCGAGCCGAGGTCGCCGCTTTCACAGAGCACGCCGCCGACTTTGCGTTGTCCGATCAGAATATCGTTGGGCCATTTGACCGAAGGTGAAAGGCCGGTCACCGTGGAAATGGCGCGCGCCGCCGCCAGGGCGGCGATCAACGGCGTCCACGAAAGCCAGCGCGCGAGGCGTTCGCGGGGCAATGGCGTTCGAAGCAGCACGGAGCAATAGAGGTTTTTACCCGGCGGGGAATACCAGTGGCGTCCCAGCCGTCCGCGGCCGGCTGATTGCGACTCCGCGACAACCACGGTGCCATGCGGCGCGTCTTCCTGGGCCATCCGGACGGCCAGCGTGTTCGTCGAGGCCGTGATGTCCAGCACGTGCAGCGTGCGCCCCAGCGTCGTGGTCGTCAAGGCCCGCTGGATGGCTTTGGCGTCGAGGGCATGGAATGCGGACGATGCGGACATGCTAGGAGCTGCCTCGTATCCGCCGCCGGATCGGCGCAATGTCCATGCTCAAATCGGCGGCTGGCGCGGAATGGGTGAGGGCGCCGATCGAAATCCGGTCGGGCCCGGTCGCGGCGAACTTTCGAACATTCGCCAGATTCACGCCGCCTGATATTTCAATTGTTGCGCGATGCCGGATAAGTTTGATGGCTCGCCTGATGGTCGGCGCGGTCATATTGTCTAATAGAATGATATCGGCTTTGCCGTCAAGCGCGGCACGGACTTCGCCCAATGTCTTGGCCTCGACTTCGATCTTGAGTCCCCGAGGCGCCCGCTTTCTGGCGAGGCGGCAGGCTGACGCCACGTCGTGGCCGGCCACTTCCAGATGGTTGTCCTTGATCAACACGCCGTCGCCGAGCGAGTGCCGATGGTTGTGCCCTCCGCCGAGTGTCACCGCCCATTTCTCCAGCGCGCGCAGCCCAGGCGTGGTCTTGCGCGTATCGAGAATCTTGACCCGGTAGCCCCGCACAGCCTTGCAGAACTGTGCCGTCAGGGTGGCGATGCCGGAGAGTCGTTGGAGAAAATTCAGCGCGACCCGCTCGGCCATCAGCAGCGAACGGGCGTCGCCTTCAACAACCAGCACCGGACGGTTTCGTTGAACTGACGCTCCGTCTTTGGCGGCACGGATGACCCTGAGCGAGGCATCCACGGCACGAAACGTCTGCCTGGCGGCTGCGATGCCGGCTATGGTCATAGCTTGATGCGCGATAATTGTGCCGCGTGCACGGACCGGTTTGGAAAAGAGGGCCGAGGTGGTGACGTCGCCCCCGCTGAGGTCTTCGGCTAGCGCGGTTCTGACGGCAGCGCTGATCTGACGGGCGAGGGCTGAAGTCACCGGATCATGCCTTGCAACTGGCGCTCGCTGTTGGCGAGCAGTTCCTGTTCCTGGCGGAGGGCCTGCGAACGCTGCTTGTGCTCGGCGACGACATCCGGCGGTGCCTTGGACGTAAAGTCCGCCGCGCCGAGTTTTGTTTCGATGCGTGCCGCCTCTTTGCTGCATTCCTCCCGCTGCTTTTTGATGCGCTCAAGAGCTTTGCGGAGATCCACGTCGCCTTCGACCGTGATCCCAACCGTGAGCCCGCCGACAATCAGGCGCAGGACGTTTTGCGCCGGCCATTGCGCGACAGGCTGCAACTGAACGGTGCCCTTGCCCAGGTGACCGAGATGAGCCGCGAGCCTCTGCAGAATGTCCAGCACGGCAGGGTCCGTCGCCATGCCATAGGCGGCAATGACTTTCCCCGGCTGGTAATTCAAGAGCGAGCGGCCGGTCCGCACGGTGGCGACGAATTGCTCCAGGACGGAAAATTCACTTTCGATCTCTTTGGCATTCCGTTCCGGCAACGTCGCCGGATACGGTTGCGTGACGATGCTGTCGCCGTGATGGGGCAGCGTCTGCCAGATTTCCTCGCTGATGAAGGGCATGAAGGGGTGCAGCAA
>MHEU01000006.1:0-19707 GCA_001805245.1 Nitrospirae bacterium RIFCSPLOWO2_02_FULL_62_14
CACCCTTCCCCGCGTCTGCGCGTGGTGTCTGTCCCCGTCCGAACCGGGACAGGCACCGTCGAGGACGACGGAGCCAGTCCCCGAACAGGCTGTTGACCGCCCGAGCGGCGAGCCCGCCATACCAAGCTTCGCTTGAGCCGCCGCGTTCGATCGTTCGACCCAGAGGCTCTCGACGGGTCAAATCGCGGCGGAGTGATACTTTGCCTTCAGTAGGCGTAGATGCCGCGCCAAGCCAGCGGCCAGGCTTGTCGTAGCGGCGTATCGACAGGTGCAGTAGAAGCCATCATGAATACTACGGGCTAAGCACTGCCGGCCGCAACTTTCACGGCAGACATTGGTTATTCAGCTTTCAGAACCACAAACGCCCCTTCCCCATGTCCCTCACGAACCTTGCAGGCGTCGGGGTCATCCAAATCGAGTCCTATGAGAGTTTGGCAGAAGGCGAGGTTCGCGAAGCCGGCCCGGCGTACCATCTCCGTGACCTCATCCGCTGCATAGAACCGCGCCTCGCGATAAAACGTGCTCGTTTCCTTACGCGCCTCATACGCCTGGCCCAACACGCTGTGCCGGTCGATGAAACCAATGATGAGCCGGCCCTCGGGCTTCAGCACGCGTCTGAGCTCGTGCAACAGAATGCTCACATCATCCACGAAGCAGATCACCGTGACCAGCACGACACAGTCAAACTGGGCGTCCCGGAATGGTAACCGTTCCCCCAGGGCTTGGCAGACGGCGACGTCCCTGCTTCTGGCGATCCGAGCCATCTGCCGCGACGGCTCCACGCCGTATTTGATGCCGAGGCGTGCCGCGAACCGTCCGGTGCCAACACCGACCTCGACGCAAAAACCATCGCAAGAAACAAACCGCTGCAACGCCGAAACCTCGGCTCTGTAGATACGCTCATGCTCGTCGAACCATCGGTCGTATTGCTCGGCATGCTGCTCAAAAACCGTCACGACGGGCATCTGCAGCCACCCTCCACAAGGTGTGCGTCAGAATTCGTATCGCATCGTGATGGCCAGATTGTCGTCTGCGTCAAACTGCCCGAAGAAGGTCGTCGTGCTACGTCCTCCAAAGATATTGCCGACAGCGGCCACCCACAAATTGTCGCTGATGCTGTACCGGATTTCTGGAATCAGGTAGTAGTCCTGGTCCGTGGGGCTGTAGAAGGCGAAGAGGCCCACCCGCAGGGTCTGGTTCCAGAAGAGTTGTGTCAATCTGACAGTGGCGAGTTGCCGGTGCTGGTCCTGACTCGGGAGCCCGGCCGGCAACGTGGCGAGAAACGCGTCATGCTGGAACATCAGTTCGCCATAGTATTGCAGACCAAGCGTGAAGTCCTCCCAGAGTTGCCGCTGATAGGCCGCGAGATAGCGGAACTGACTGTTGGGAATGGCCGGATTGCGTCCCGAGTGATCATCCAGCGAGTCATAGTACCCGACTTCCGCGCTCACGACTCCACCCAGCGCGTTGCCCCTGGTGCTCGCGCCATAGACCGCGAGCCGTGGAAACGTCTCCGTGACCAGCGTCGGGGCGCTGATCTGGTTCGGTTGCAACGCTGGTATACGAAAGAACCCCCGATAGAGATAGAGGGCTGTGTCAAATCCCCAGGTCGTCCCATAGATCCGGCCGGCCAGTTCCGTGTTCTTAAGCGCCACGCTAGGATCCTGCGTGGTCCGTGGCACGCCGGGGAACGGATCAAACTCGACAAAGCTGGAGTTCGAAGGGAGCTTGTCGGCCTGAAAGAACGGAATGGCCATGATTTCGGCCGAAAGCCCTGTCGTTCCTACATCCAGCTTGAAGGCATCCTGGGGCACCCGTAGATACTCGATCGGCCTCCCGGAAAAGAATGCGCCAAAGTCCTTGGCGAATATGTCGTTGATGAACAAGAGATCGCCGATTCCCCAGATGAGAATCTGACGGCCCGCTCTCAAATCAGCAGCCCCCGCACTCCCCTCCGCATAGGCTTCGCGCGATTCGATACTGGGTCGGTTGGCTACATGATCGTAATAAAAGTCGGTTCGAGTAAACAGGCGCACTTTTTCGTTGGAGTAGCCCAGCCGCAGTTGAAATCGTTCTTCCCCGAACAGGAGGTCGCCGCCCTGCGGGTTCGGGGGTTGCTGGCCGGTGAGGCGGAAGTCATAGTTGGCCTGCAGAAACCCATGGAAGGAGAGATTCTCGGCCGAGACACCTGAGGCGTGAGATATGGGGCGTGAGGAGTGAACCCAGAGGACGACAGAGGCCAGGAAGATGATCAGTCGAAGCATCCATCGGCGTCTCACACTTTACCCCTCGTATCTCACGATCACTTGAGCCACTTCTCCGGAGGCCGCCGGAGCGCCCGTTCGGTGAAGATCTCCTCGCCGAGGCCCACGTTGTAGGCAACGTTCTCATACACCACTTCCGTCTTGTGCCCGGTCTTCACGTTCGTCATGGTCCGCTTTGTAACCGTGGGGAATCCCTGCACATCCCGGATCTCATCCGTCGTGAAAACCTTGTACGGTGCTCCTTGTACGTCGTAGTACTCTTCCTTCAACGGGAGGAAGGTAACTTGCTCAATCCAAGAGAGCTTCTTGGCGTAGTCAGCCTCTCGTGTGGGTACGCTTTCAATGACCACCGTTTGCCGGCTTCCCAGCGCCTCAGTTCGGACCACCCGATGTGTGTCTGCCTCGAGATCACGCCCGGAGACGTCTTCATAGGAGAAGTCGGAGCCCACAAAGCTGGAGCGGCTGTCGCGGGCCGCCACCCGCTGAACCAGGTTGAGCGCCGGAATGAACAGCCAGCGGTCATCCTCCCGGTTGGGATACGTGTAGACCATAAATATGGTGCCCCGCACATCCGGCGGCCCGTGAAAGTAGAGAAAATACCGCTGGCTTCCCTCTGCCTCGTTCTTCCGGAGCATGGTCAGCTCCCGAAGACGCTGCTGGCCGTCTTTTGTGAGCAGTGTCATCTTCACGCGGGCTTTGAGGTCCGTACCGGCATGGTAGAAGGCTTCCTGGGATTGCCGAACAAGCGAGGCTGCGTCCTCAAGGGGACTGGCTCCGCGCAGCGGTGCCTGTCCCCCCTCTTCGGCCGCGGCTATGGCCACCGCGAACAGCACCAGCCGCCAGACGTAGCTCATGTCCCATACCTTCCGCCGACCCCCTCCCCGAGACCCTCCCCATGGAAGGGGGAGGGGAGGGTGGGGGTGAAGCGAGAGCCGAAGACCATCCGTTCCGATCACGTCATCCCTCCTTCTTCAGAAGTACTCGGTGGAGCAGAACGATCAGGGCGGGCAGCACCAGTAGCGTCGCGAGGGCACCCACCAGCATGTCAATGGCGGTGAAGGCGCCCACCGTCACGTATGGGCCCAGCGGCGCCGCGAGCATCACGGCAAACCCCAGGCATAGAATGAGCGCGTTCCGGAGAATCCCCACCGCCGGCTCGCCGAAGGTCCAGAGCAGGCTTTTTTGCAGATCCCGTTCCTTCCGGTAGTGTTCCCGGAATCGGAAGATAAAGTGGATGGCGAAGTCCACGCCGATCCCGAGGGCCAGAGAGGAGCACACCGCGATGGGCATATCGATCTCTTTGCCAATAAAAAACAGCAGACCATACGAGACGAAGATAGTACTCAGCAGGGGGACCACTCCGACCAGCGCCCAAAGCAGCGAGCGAAACTCGATCGCCATGATCAACAGGACCGTCACGACTGAGCCCGCAAAGGAGCCGAGCATGCCGGTGACCATCACCTGTTGCCACACCACGTTCACGTACGTCGGGCCGCTCATCTCAATATGCACTCCCGGGAGCGGGTGCGCCGTCACATAGCGGTTGACCCGCTCCATGACTTCGATCATGTCCTGGTTGTCTCCGGTCTTCAGTTGCAGCCAGATATTGAGCCGCTGATACCCGTAGTCCACGAAATTGTCCAAGGTGTCCGGCGAGCCACCGGAGGACAGATAGAGGAACAGATACTGCGCGGCCAGCTCCTGGCTGCGCGGAAGTTCGTCCTTGCCGGTCAGGACCCGGTTGATCCACCGGAGGATGTCAGCGAGTGAGGTGGTCTTGCCGACTCTGGGGTCCTGGCCGATCTCCCGTTGGAGCTGGTCGAGATAGCGGAGCACCTCCGGTCGCGTCGCGGCTTCCGGCGCATCCGCCTCGGCCACGAGGTAGGCCATGTAGGTCCCTCCGAATTGCTGGTTCATCAGGCGGTTGGCCTGCCGGATGGGGCTCGAGGCTTTGAACCACTTCACCGGATCGTCATTCACCCGGTTTTGCTGCATCCCGTAGGCGGCCAGCGCGAGCACCACGATGCCGACGAGAAGCACACCCCGATTCCTGACCATCCCCATGCTCCCCAGCCAGTCAGCCACTCTGACCAGCACGCCGCCGGTGGCCACCTCGCGCTGCCAATGCCGCTTGAGTGTCTCCTCATTGAGCAACATCATGAATGCGGGGAGGAAGGTCACGGTCAGGATCCAGGCAGCAAAGACCCCGATGGCCACAAACAGGCCGAAAATCCGGACCGGCGGAATGTTGACGAGAGCCAGCGATCCGAACCCGGCCATCACGGTGTAGGACGTATACAGAACCGGGGAATATAGCTCCTTCATCGTCTCAAGAATCGCCGTTCGTTTGTCTCCATAGCGGGGATAGACGTCGTAAAACTGGCTGAGAATATGAATCCCGTCGGCCAGGCCGGTGACCATCAGAAAGACCGGGATCATCGAGCTCATGATGTGGACCGGATAGCCGAGGCCGATCAACAGCCCCATAGTCCAGAACACACTCAGCATGGAGACGATCAACGGGGCCACGATAAGGCGCCAGTCCTTGAAGAGCGCCCACAGCCCGATGGCAATGACCAGCATCACCAGTGGAGACAGCACGCCCATGAGGATGAACATCTCCTCCCCGAAGACCATCTCCGCCATGGGTAGTCCGGCCACCTTGGCGGTGATCCCAGGCTCCATATCGACCAGCGTCTGAATGTCCCTGGTGACCCGCGCCGCGATCTCCTTCCGCTCAATCGGGATGTAGAAGGCCAACCGCCGGCCATCCTGGGAGATGAGTTTTTCCCGGAACAGCGGATTACCAAGCAGGGCGTCCTTGAGCTGCCGAACGTCCTCTTGCGTCCGCGGTGGGCGTTCCAAGAGCTTTCTGATCTCCAGGGTGCCCCCGCTCTTCCGCATCGTGTCGGTGGTCACGAGGCTCAAGACATCGGGAATGATGACTCCTGGAATATTCAGGATCTCGCGGTTGATCCGGAAGAGCTTGGTGAGATCTTCGACGTTAAAAAGATCCCGATCACTCTCGAAACCAACGACGATGAGCTCATGGATTCCGAAGGTCCGCTTCGTGGCTTCGTGGGACACCCGCACGGGCGAGTCCGGTTCCAGCATGTTTTCGGGATCGGTATCGGTCGTGATCTTGGGCAACTGGATGACGGCCCAGATGGTGAGCAACAGCACAATGCTAATGGTGAGCCGCGGGAAGTCCACACAGAACCGAAGAGTGGACTCCACCAGCCTTGTCGACCACATCGAGAACCGTTCCCTCACCGGGTTCATTGGCAACCTCGCATTTCTGTTACCTGCGGATTAGGGATGAATGTCATGGATTCGCATCTTTGAAACTAGTCGACATAAAAAATCACCGCGTTCGAAACTTCTTTGCCAGCCGCTCCCCTTCTTCAAGCTGCTCCACTAAGACGTGCCGCATCAGATCGCAGGCCTGGATGATTTTGGGGTTGGAGATACGGTAATAGATGTTCAAGCCCTCCCGGCGGGTCATGACGACTCTTTTCTGGCGCAGTACCGCCAAATGCTGCGACACATTGGCTTTGGGAAGCCTGAGCCGGGCGACCACCTCGCCAACGGTCAACTCTTTGCCGCGGAGCGCTTCAATGATTTGTAGCCGCTTGGGATGCGAAAAAATCTTGCATACCTCGGCATGAAGCTCGAACAGCACGGCGTCAGACTTGTGAGACACGCAACACCCGATTGTTTCGAAGTTGCAAAGTATCGAATTTATGGTAGGCGTGCCACATGCCTGAGTCAACTGCCCCCTCGAGCGCGGTGTCGGCTTCTCAAGCTGTCAGCGCCACAGCCGGTCTGCCGGTCATAACTCCCGGCCGAACGGATAACCACCAGGATCGCCGGTAAAAGGAAGCGCGAGCATCCCGCCCAACCTCAACCGCATCGGGTCACGAAACTGCTCCAAGCCGAGCGTCATCCCCTCCTGGCCTTCCAGAGAATCGACCCGATAGGTACCGAGCAGGCGGTCCCACCAGGGCAGGTTGAACCCGAAATTCGTGTTGGTTTCCCGCGGCAGAATCGAATGGTGAATGCGGTGCATGTCGGGCGTGACTACGACCCAACGAAGAGCGCGATCGACCGCAACCGGAATCCGCACGTTGCTGTGGTTGAACATGGACGAGGCGTTGAGAAGGACTTCGAACGCCAGCACCGCGGCCGGTGCCGCGCCGATCAACGCGACCGTTGCCAGCTTGATGCCCATGGACAACACCACCTCGATAGGATGGAATCGTGCGCCGGTCGTGACATCCACATCCAGATCGGCGTGATGCATCATGTGGAAACGCCAGAGGACCGGCACGGCGTGAAACATCACATGCTGCAGGTAGAGCACGAGATCCAGCAGTACCACGGCTAGAAGCCCTTTCAGCCACGCCGGACCGTCGAACGCGTTCAACAGCCCCCACCCGCCTTGGACCGACATCACGGCCATTCCCGTCGCGCCCGAAACAAACAACAGGCGGATCACGACGGTATTCAGCGCCACCACCGACAGGTTGGCCACCCAGCGCGGCGACTTGGCTACCGTCAATCGGCGACGAGGCGCAGCGACTTCCCACATGGCCATCACAACCAGCACGCCAAAAAATGCGGAGAGCCTGATGACTGCATCCACGTTCATTCCCGATCAACCCTGAGCAAGACCCAGTACCTCTCGCACCCGTGAAACGGAAACACCACTAAGCCGGACTCGTTTCCGGCGGGAGGCGTGCCCGGCTTTCACCATCACATGGCTCTTTGGAATGCCGAACTGCTTGGCCAGATAGGCACAGAGCGCGTCGTTGGCGACGCCCTCCACGGGCGACGCAGCGACGCGGAACTTCAATGCGCCGCCGTGCAGGCCCGCGTATTCGGTTTTGGATGCCTTCGGTTGGACGTGAACGGAGAGGACAGCCCCTTCAGGACTGTCTTGCACCGGTGAGCGAATCATGCGAACGGAGAACGCGGCTTACTTGATGGCCTGCAACGTTCCGCGTAACGCCTGAACGTGCATAACGAAGCGGTCGAGGTGGTCGTCGCGCTGTGGCTGGTCGTTGCGGTATTTCCACAACCGCTTGAAGATCGTCCCCATTTCCTTGTTGATCGTCACCGCCATCGCATAGGCCGGCGTCTTGGCCTGCTCCTTGGTCACCCCGCACATGGCATCGTGCAGCGCGTGGAACTGATTGTGCAAATCATTGAGCGGCTGATCGTACCCCTTGCCGCCACGCGCCGCCTGGGCGCTGGCTGCCAACATCGTCGTCAGATTCACCAGCGTCTCGACACCGGTGGCCCCTTTCGCCTTCTCCGCAAATTCGTCTGCCCGGGGGTAAAAGATATAGCTGCAGCCGGTGACGGTCACCATCAGGATCGCACCGACAAGCATGGTGAGAACTTTGTTCATGATGTGCCTCATCAAAAAATTGCCTTCACAAGTTCGGCGATACTCCGTTGCATATCCGGATCGTCGGTGATCGGACGCGCCACGGCGGCCTCGCAGGCGCGCGCCGGTGGAATGCCCTTGCCGATCAGTTGCCCGGCGTAGATCAGCAGTCTCGTGCTCACGCCTTCTTCCAGCCCGTGATTGCGGAGGTTCCGCACTTTTTCGCCCAGCTTCACCAGCTTCTGCGCGGTCTCCCTGTTCACGCCCGCTTCCTTCTCAATCACCTGCACTTCGATCGCCGCCGGCGGGTAGGTGAACTCGATCGCCATGAACCGCTGCTTGGTGCTCTGCTTGAGATCCTTGAGCACGCTCTGGTAGCCGGGATTGTAGGAAATGACGAGCATGAAGTCATCCACCGCCTCGACGATCTGCCCCTTCTTTTCGATCGGCAGCAGGCGGCGGTCGTCGCTCAGCGGATGGATGATGACGGTGGTATCCTTGCGCGCCTCGACGACTTCGTCGAGATAGACGATCGCGCCGTGCTTCACGCCGAGCGTGAGCGGGCCGTCCACCCAGATGGTCTCGTCTCCCTTCAAGAGATAGCGCCCGACGAGGTCGGATGCAGTCAGGTCTTCGTGGCAGGCGACGGTGATGAGCGGGCGGCCCAGCTTCCAGGCCATGTGCTGGACGAACCGCGTTTTGCCGCAGCCGGTCGGGCCCTTGAGCATAACCGGCATTTTGCTCTGGGAGGCGATCGTGAAGAGCCCGATCTCCCCGCTCACTTCGGCATAGTACGGCTCCTGCCGGACGCGGTAGTGATCGATGTCCAGTTCATGCCCCTTCGCAGGCACTGACTTTTCTGTCGCTCGTCCCATCGTATTCACCAATAGCCGAAAACCCTCTCAAGATCAAGCCGCCCCGGAATTTCTCGACACCTTCCGGGCCATATCGAGCACCTCCCGCACCTTGTGCGCCAGCGTATAGGGCGTAAACGGCTTCTGGAGAAAGAAGTTCCCCTCAACGAGGATGCCATGGCGGACGACCGCGTCATCCGTGTAGCCGGACATGTAGAGGACCCTGAGTTCCGGATGGATGCGCGTCAAATTCTCCGCCACCTCCCGCCCGCTCACTTGCGGCATGACCACGTCCGTGAGCAGCAGATGGATTTTCGCCAGGGGCTGGGTGCCGAGATGCAGCGCCTCCAGTCCGTGACGCGCTTCCAGCACCGTATACCCCTGCTCACGAAGGGTCCTCAGGATGACCGCGCGCACTCCCGGCTCGTCTTCGACGACGAGCACGGTTTCCGTGCCGTGCGGCAACGCGACGGGAGCGGGCGCCGGCACCTTCGCCGCGGCGGCCTCTTCCTGGACCCGGGGCAGATAGACCCTGAACGTCGTGCCCTGCCCCGGTTCGCTATAGACGAAGATGGACCCGCCGTTCTGCCTCACGCTCCCATACACCATGGCCAGCCCCAGCCCCGTGCCCTTCCCCTGCTCCTTGGTCGTGAAAAACGGTTCAAAGATGTGCGCCTGGGTTTCCTTGTCCATCCCCTTGCCGCTGTCACACACGGCAAGCATCACGTAGGGACCGGGACGGACACGCGCATGCTGGCGGGCGAAAGTGTCATCCAATTCGATGTTGGCGGTTTCGATGGTCAGTCGCCCTCCCGACGGCATGGCGTCCCGGGCGTTGACGACCAGGTTCATCAGGATCTGCTCAACCTGTCCCGGATCGACCCTGACGTGGCCCAGCTCCGGATCCAGCACGGCAACCAGATTGATGTCCTCGCCGATCAACCGCTGCAGCATGCCTTCCGTATTGCGGATGATGTCGTTGAGGTTCAGTTCCTTCAAGGTCAGCACCTGGCGGCGGCTGAATGCCAGGAGCTGGCTGGTCAGGTTCGCCGCCCGGGTGCTGGCCTGCCTGATTTCCTCGACTTCCTTTCGCAAGGGACCGGCCGGGCCAAGCGCGCTCAGCAGGAAATGGCAGGAACCGGAAATGATCGTCAGTAAATTGTTGAAGTCGTGCGCGACCCCTCCCGCCAGCCGCCCGACGGCTTCCATCTTCTGCGCCTGCACCAGCTGCGCCTGCGCCTCCTGCAATTCGTGTTCGGTCCGTTGACTCTCGATGAACTGCCCGACCTTGATGCCGATCTCCGCCATCATATCGAGCAGTTCCTTGTCCGGTTCACGGATGTTGCGGCTGAAAAACTCGATGGCGCCGTAGGTGTTCCTTCCGCTTTGAACCGGAATGCCGAAAGCCCCGTGCAATCCGACGATCGCCGCCACCGGCGCACGAGGGAAATTCGCGTCCTTGACGACATCGGGAATCCAGGCCGGCTGCCGGGCGGCCCAGACGCGTCCGGGGAGCCCGATGCCCGGGGCAAACGTCCGCTGCCGGCTGAGCGCCACAAACTCGTCGACCTGCAGACCCGGCGCGTGCCAGACGTCGAGACAGCGCAGCACCTTGGCGGTCTGGTCTATGTGCCAGAATATGCCCAACTCCCAGTCCAGGCTCTCGCAAATCGCCCGCAGAATCCGTCTGCCGGCCTCCTGCAGCGTCAGCGGTTCGCCCAGGACGCGCGTCACGGCATACTGCGCTTCCAGGCGTCGCTCCGCCGAATTTCGCTGGGTGATGTCGCGAACGAACGCGTTGAAGACCCAGTGATTCCTCAGCCGCACGGGAGACACCGTCAATTCGACGGGGAATTCGCTTCCGTCCCGGTGGCACGCGGTGACCTCGATGCGCCTGTTCAGCAGCGGTCCCTGGCCGGTCAGAAGAAAATGCCTCAGTCCGCGTTCATGGGCCTCGCGATGCTGCGGGGGAATGATCGTCGCCGCGAGGGACCTGCCGGTGGCCTCCTCCCGCGACCAGCCGAATATGATCTCGGCCTGCTGATTCCAATCCGTGATCCGGCCTTGCTCATTCATGGCGACCACGGCATCGAGCGCCGTCTCCACGATGGCGCGAGTCTGTTGCTCGCCTTCCCGCAACGTCGCTTCGGCGGCCCTGGCATGGGCGCTTTCCTGCTGGGCTTGCGCGTATTTCTTCCGCAACCGGCCGGTCGCCCAGTACAGCAGCACGAACATGGGCATCCAGACGACCAGGCCGGCCACGCCCAGCTTCCAGACCACGTCCTGAACGGGCATCAGAATATCGCTTCGATCCATCCGGACCAGCACCCGCCAGTGAAGACCGGGGAACTCGCCGGTCCCCCGGGTGAAGGCGTAGCCGGTGACCACCTCCACGTGCCGCCGCTTGTGCATTTCTTCGACATAGCCCGGCTGGGCCGATTCGTTGATGAGTGCGGAGGGCAATCCGAGGCGGACCAGGTTGACGTTGCCCTTGTGGATCAGGTCGGAATCAATAAACACGTCTCCCGTCTGCGTCAGAAACTGATATTCGTTTGTGCCCAGGAACGTGCTGGTGGCCTGGACATCGTGCACCGTTTTCGTCACCACTTTCTCCAGCACCGGCAACCCCATGAGGGTCGTGACGACGCCCAGAAATGCTCCGCGCGAATCGGTGATGGGCGCTGTAAACGCGACGGCGTCCATTCCGCTGGACGCCTCGTAGGACTGCACGTCCCCGACAAACACCCCGCTGCCGCTCCGGACGGCCCGAAACCACGCACTCTTGCTCACATCCTGCCCGACCGTTTTGGGATCCGTCGCCGCCATCACACGCCCGTGCTGATCGGTGACGCCCAGCCAGAGATAGACGGGGCGATACGAGTCCTTCATCCAGGCAAGATAGGAATTCAGGTACGCCCTGTCGGACATGTGGCTGCCGAACGCCCGTGCCATCATCTGGACGTCGCCGTACCGTTCGAACAGGAGCCGGTCCAGCTTGTCCGCGATCTCGGCCGCGGCCATGCTGAGACTTTCCCCTGCGGTGCACACAAGGCGCGTCTCGATGTAATGGAAGGCCAGGGCGCCGATCGACATCGCCACGACGGTCATGGCGATCATCAGCACCTGCAGCCAGGTATAGGGTCGAAAGGACGGCGGCATGTCGGCGAGCCTTCTACCCGCTTGGGTCGGGCATGATGGAGCCGGTGGGCATGGCGTCATCTTACGCTCGGCAGATAGTACGGGCAACAGACCGGCCCGAATAGGTGCACCAAGATGAACAATCGGCGTACAACTTGGAACCTCTGCCGCGCGCCCGGCCTCTCAGGACCTGCGGCAGAGCGAGACGACTGTGACGGCACGCCTGCTTCCTCAATGTCTTAGCAAGTCCCGCGCCTGCGGACGGAACGGCTGACTCTATTCACTCGCGGCATGGAACCTGCTGAAGGAATCCCGGCATCATGATGGCCGGGAGACCCTCCTGCTTCGCCCTTCTCCAAGGCCCGCTGTTCGTTTAGAATGGATTTCACAAGGAGTACCGGCCCTCGATATGGACAAGCCCCGTATTTTGATCGTGGACGATGAAGAGACGATCCGGCAGCAGTTGGGCCGGCTCCTCACGCTGTATGGCTACGACTGCACGCTGGCCGCCGACGCCCAGGAGGCCCGCCGGCACCTCGCGCAAAAACACTTCGCACTTATGCTCTGCGATGTGTCCATGCCGGGTGAGTCCGGCATGGACCTCATCAAGCAGGTGCTGCTCCTGGAATTTCCCTTCACGGCAGCGGTCATGGTCACCGGGGTGGACGACCCTGTCATCGCGGAGATTGCGCTGAAAAGCGGCGCCTACGGTTACATCATCAAGCCCTATGAAGCCAACGAGGTGCTCATCAACGTGGCCAACGCCCTGCGGCGCCGCCAACTGGAGATCGAGAACCAAAGCCAGCTGGACAAGCTGGAAGACATGGTCATGGAGCGCACCGAGGCGCTGAGACGCAAGATCCGCCAGTTGGAGAAGGCGCATGAGGAGGTGCGCCTGTCACGGGAGGAAACGGTTCAGCGACTGGCCCTCGCCGCGGAGTTTCGGGACACGGACACGGCCCGGCATCTCCAACGCATGAGTCTCTACTGCGCCGTGCTGGCCCGCCGGTACGGGCTGGAACCGGACCGCTGCGAACTGATCCGGATCGCCAGCCCCATGCACGACATCGGAAAAATCGGTACCCCGGATCACATCCTGCTCAAGCCCGGCAAGTTCTCCCCTGAAGAATTTGAAGTGATCACGCGGCATTCCGAGATGGGCCGCCACATCCTCGACGGATCGAAAGCGGAACTGTTGAGGCTGGCGGCGACGATCGCGTGGACCCACCACGAGAAATTCGACGGCACCGGTTACCCGCGCAAGCTCTCGGGCGAAGCCATCCCCCTCGAAGGGCGGATCGCCGCCGTCGCCGACACCTTCGACGCCCTGACGACCAAGCGCATCTACAAGCCCGCCTTTTCGGTGGACCAAACCCTCGACATCATGCGCGAAGGCCGCGGGAAGCATTTCGATCCGTCCCTGCTCGATACCTTCCTTGGCGCCGTGGATGAGGTGCTGGTCATCAAGGACCAGTTCAGCGACGCAGCAGAGCCCGCCTGACCGCGCGCCAGGCCTCCGGGTCACGCCCCGAAGCGGAAACCGACCGTCTCCTTCAGGCCTCGGTGACGATGTAGCTCGGCACCAGTTGGAACGGATGGTAGGCCCTCTTGGACTGCGCCAGGCTCGGCAACCCTGAGTCGTCCATCGTATTGACGAACTCGCACCTCCGCCCGGCCGCCTGCCGGCAACACTCGCGGAAAATGAACGCAGCGAGCCCCGGGACGGTGCGGTCGGCGACCTCCAATAACACGCACCACACGGAAGCCGATAGCCCGTAGCCGAACGTGTAGGCACGTACCGTCCCCTCCACGCGGACCACGTGTCCGGCCAGCGCCAGTTCGCGGTGATGCGTGAGCGCTTCCCGGTGCGCGGCCTCCGAATCCGCGAGCATGTGCCGGCCGGTTTCCTCGAGGCCGGACGCCTGCTTCTGCGCCGCCCATGCGCGAAAGAGCGCCAGGCAGGCGTCCCGGTCCGAGTCCAGATAGGATTCGACCGTGTACCGGTGTTCACGCTCGAAGCGGTTGCACGCGGCGCGCTGCGATTTATAGTTGTCGCCGGCGAGTGCGACAAGATCGGCTGTGCGATAGAGATAGTCGGGATCCTTCGGCTTCAGGCGATAGCCCAGTGCTTGCAGTTCTTCCATCCACTCTTCAGGAATATTTTCCACTCGACTCACTGCCGAACCACCGTTCCGATCACGCATCATCGCAAAACACGCTGCAAGCGCAGGAGCGAGACTCGCGCGAAAAGCGGGAATGGTGAGACTCGAATCGCGCAAGTCGCGCCCGTCGCGCGAGTCACACGGAATCGGCGGCAGCGGCATGAACAAACCGTCCGCATAGTCCGCGAACAGGCAGAGGCATCCCGTGATCTCCGTCCATGAGTAGTGAAACAGGTCTTTCCAGATCAGATGCGGCGCCAGCGCGTAGTGCGCAAGCGGCGTGTCCACGCGGGCGAGCACCTGCCGAAACCGGTCGTGATCGGCGAGCGTCAACGGGCGCACAGTGGCCTCGGAAGGCGAAGGGCTTCTGCCCTGCGCCTCGTGCCCCGCGCCTCCTGCCTCGCGCCCGCCGCGCAAACGCGCGGTGAGCTTCGGCAGCGGGTTCAGAATCACTACATCCTCCTGAAACCGTCCGATCAATCGGGGATTGGAGGCCATCGTGGCAAGCCGATCCTCCCGTTCAAGCACCGCGGTGACGGTCCCGGCATGGGCCAGAATCTCCGACGGCACGGCGTCGCGCATGAAGGGGCATTTCGTGTCCCACCCGAGGACCACCTGGCTGCGATCCTGATTCCACATGACGGCCAGCGGATAGATCCGGCAATCCAACGGCCGGTCCTCGTAGATGCGGCAGTGCGAGGTGGCCGGATCGAAGGCCGGGCACAGATACCCCTCGCCGGATGGATTCGGCACGACGGAAATCTGGCAGCCGGCCGGATCGGAAAAATGCATCGGATCAATCCCGCGCGCCACCGCCCGCCGGCTTTCCTCGGCCGTGAAATAGGGACGGAGAAAACTGTCCGGCTCCGGAAACCGGCAGCACACCTCGCAACTCAGGCAGACCCGGCTCGGCACCAGTTGTGGAAGCGGCATGGCCAGTCACCACGACATCGGGCTTTATCTCCCAGAATCATTATGGTATGTATCAGCGTCATCATACGCCCGGCCGACCATCACGGCAATTGGGGATGGGCGCAGAGACCGGACGTCACGGACCAGGGTGCGCAATGGCAACGGAACCCCTCAAAACTCCTCCTGCGTTTTCACGCCGCCTGCTCAACATCGTCACGATCATCGATCGGTACCATGTTGAAGCCTCGCGCAAGGGGGATACCGCTTTCGCCGAGGCTCTGAAGGCCTGCGCATTGACCATTTCGGGCGGCAACATGCTGTGCCCGCTCGGCCAGCTGGTGGTCAATGAAACCGTGCGCACCGGGAAATTTCCGTTAAGCGCCTTGACTCCCCAGGCCCCCCGCCAGAGCCCCTCACCCTCCGGCCTCCAGTCGTCCACCTTCATCGCCGTCCATCCTGCGCTGAAGGCCGTCGAATGGCAGCACACCTTCACGAAGCTGTGGACTCTGCTCGAGGAAGAGGCCAAGCGAAGCGGAGACAAGGACCTTCTCTCGGCCTTGCAGGACTGCGAGGAACTTACCAAGCACCATGCATGCCCCGTTCGGGAACTGATTGCCAGCAGCCTGGGGCAGAGCAGAAAACCCTAGCCTGCTCCTCCTCGTCCTCTGCTGACAACCGGAGCTTGGCCGGCTCGTGTCTCTTCATGCACCTCTTTGCCTCTGTAAATCGGACCGGCGGTTTCTTGACGCATCGACTGCGCCTGTCACCCCACTCTTTCAAGCGGGATGACAGACGCCGCTCAGCATCAATCCCGAGCAAGCCCCGCCCGGAAGGGCGGGACAGGTCGAAGGATTGACAAAAAACAGGTGAAGGCATAACGTTTTTCCCCTAAGTCGATTGCACCTCATTGTTATTCCCCGACAGGGAGTTGCCGTGCACGCACGTCTGATACATGGGCAGTATGCACGGCTGCCGTGGCTGATCGCCGTGATGACCGTGGTCGTCCTGGTGATCGGTGTGCTCGCCGCACGGTACGTCGAGAACATCCTCGTCGCGTCCAAGGGGGAAAGCCTGGCCCTGGCCGCGGCGGAAATCGCCCACAAGCTGGATTTGCTGCTGGCCGAACGGTACAGCGAAACGCGTGAGCTTGCGCGCGCGCAGGTCTTCCGAGGACGCGACGTCGCCGCGCAATCCGCCTATCTTGCGACACTCAAAAATACCCATCCGATTTATCTGTGGCTCGGCGTGACGGATGCCGGGGGGCGGATCGTGGCCGCCAGCGATCCCGCCTCGGTCGGACAGGACCGAAGCAGGAGTTCCTGGTTTCAAGCCGCACGCCGCACGGGCACCGTCCACGTGAGCGACGCGCAACTGTTCGAAGAAACCGGCGGCACCGACGCCATTTCCTTCACCGCGCCCATCGAAGGAGTCGACGGGACATTCCAGGGAGTCGTGACGACACGCGCGGGACTTCCCCTCTTGGAGAACGTGGTGGCCCGGACCCTTCGGACCTTTCAGTCACGGCAGGAATCGGGAGGACATCTCGAATACAAGTTCGTGACGGCGAAGGGCGATGTCTTCGTGGACTCGGACCTGCTGCATAAAGGCAATCTCAACCTCAAACGACAGGAACTCCCTTCCGCGCTGCTGAGCGAGTCGGGCCAGCCGGGGTTTGTCGAGGAAGAAAACCTGCAGCGACACGTCTGCGTCATCACCGGCTATGCCCGCACCACCGACGCCGGCATGTTCCCCGGTTTGCAGTGGACGGTGCTGTTGCGAAGCGACAAGGACGACTTGGTGGCGCCGATCCGGAGCGTGCTCTGGAAGTTGGCAGCCGCCTGGATCCTCGTCTGGCTGCCGATGTTCGGATTTTTGTTCTGGTCCACGACACGCCTCAGGAAAGAACAGGCACAGACACATGAGGAACGCGCCCATGCTGCCGCCGCCGAAGCGAACTACCGCCTGCTGGTCGAGCAGGCCCGGGATGTCATCTACCGAACCGACGCGCAGGGACGGTTTACCTTCGTCAATCCGACCGCAAGCCGCATCATGGGGTATTTCGAGCAGGAACTGCTCGGCCGGCGGTTTGTCGAACTGATCCGTCCGGACGCGCGCGAGGCCGCCGAACGATTCTACGGCCGGCAGCTCGTACGCAAAACGCCCAGCACTTACTATGAGTTTCCCGCCTTGACCAAGAATGGCGAGGAAATCTGGTTCGGCCAGAACGTCCAGGTATTGCTTGAAAACGGCCAGGTGGCCGGCTTTCATGCCGTGGCCCGGGACATCACCGAGCGCAAGTGGGCGGAAGAGGCAATTCATCTGGCAAAGGAATTTTCTGAAGGGATCATTCATAGCAGCATGGACGGAATCCTGGCGTTCGATCGTCATTGCCGCTATACCGTTTGGAATCCAGGGATGGAGCGCATATCCGGTGTCAGTAAGGAGCAGACGCTTGGCAAATGCGCGTTTGTTGTCTTTCCTTTTTTAAAGACAACCGGTGAAGACAAGTATTTCCTCGACACACTCGCCGGGAAAACCGTTGTGGCCACGGACCGGCCCTATGTTGTGCCGGAGACCGGCCGACAAGGTTTTTTCGAAGGCCACTACTCTCCCTTATACGGCAAATTGGGCGAAGTAACCGGGGGGCTGGTCATTGTCCGGGACATCACCGAACGCAAGCGGGCGGAGCAGGCACTGCAGAAATCGCAGCGGAGATATAAGGAACTTGTGCTCTCCGTTGACGGAATCGTATGGGAAGCAGACGCGAATACCTTCAAGTTTTCCTTCGTCAGCCCACAAGCCGAGCGCATTCTCGGCTATCCGATCGAACGCTGGCTCACGGAATCGAACTTCTGGACCGATCACGTTTATCGGGAGGATCGGGAATGGGTCACAGACTTCTGCATGCGAGCGACCCGAGAAAAAAAGGATCATGAGTTCCAATATCGCATGACGGCAGCTGATGACCGCCTAGTGTGGCTGCATGATTTTGTTACCGTGGTGGTCGAGAACGATCAACCCGTGAAGCTGCGGGGCTTTATGGTGGACATCACCGAGCGCAAGCGGGAGGAAAAAATCCTGCAGGCGCTGCTGGAAGGGACGGCCTCAGTGACGGGGGAGCAGTTCTTCCCGGCTCTTGTTAGAGCTCTTGCCGGAGCGTTGGGAGTCCGGCACGCTTTCGTCACGGAGTTGCTCGGAGATGAGCGGCCCAGGCTCCGGATTTTGGTGATCTGGTCCGGCGACCGGCTCGGAAACCCGGCCGAGTATGATCTTGCTCGCACGCCTTGTGAGAACGTCATCAAACTGGGCGAAGCCTACTACCAGCATTCGGTGCAGGAACTCTTCCCTGAGGACAAGGATCTGGTCGCCTTCGGAGCAGTGAGTTACCTCGGGATTGCGCTGACGGACAGCTCCGGCAAAACGATCGGGCATCTGTGCATTTTGGACGACAGGCCGCTCCCGGACGAGCACCGTCTCACTCCGCTCCTCAAGGTGTTCGCCTCGCGGGCCGCGGCGGAACTTGAGCGCAAACGGGTGGATGAGGCGCTTCGGGAAAGCGAAATGCAAATGCGGCTGTTCATGGAGGCAACTACGGACTGCATCTGGAACTGGGATGTGGCAGCCGCCCGCGTCACGCGCAACGTCGGCTTCGAAAGATTGTTCGGTTATGCGGCGGAGGACATCGCTCCGACCATCGACTGGTGGGCAGAGCGGCTCCATCCAGATGACCGGGAGAGAGTGTGGGCCAGGTACGAGGATGCGGTTGCGAGCGGTCGCACGACCTGTTCTTATGAATACCGGTTTCGTCGCCGGGACGGCTCCTATGCCGTCGTCAACGACCACGTCTTCATCGTGCGGGACGGCACCGGAAAGGTCGTGCGTGCGCTCGGCGCGATGACGGACATCACCAACCGCAAACGGGCGGAAGAACAGCTCACGCATAGCCGTGATCTGCTCAAGTCCTTCGTGGAGCACACGCCTGCCGCCGTGGCAATGCTTGACAAAAATCTGCGCTATGTGGCCGTCAGCCGGCGTTGGCTTCGGGATTACCACCTTGGCGATCAGGATTTAATCGGGCGGCATCATTACGATGTCTTCCCGGAAATCCGGGGAATGAAAGAATGGCAGGAGATCCACCGGCGCTGTCTGGCCGGCACGGTGGAGCGACGGGAGGAAGACCGTTTCGTGCGAGACGACGGGAACGAGGACTGGCTTCGATGGGAAGTGCGCCCATGGCACGATGAAGCCGGCGACATCGGCGGCATCATCATGTTCACCGAGGACATCACCGAGCGCAAGCGGGCGGAGGAGGACCAGAAGCGGCTGGTCGGGGAACTGGCAGAATCCCGGAACCGCTTCGAGATGTTCTTCCGCCAGACTCCATCCGCGATCTCGATCACGACAGTCAAGGACGGGCGGTTTCTTGATGTGAATAAGCAGGCTGAGCTCCTGACAGGATACTCGCGGGAAGAACTGATCGGCCATACGACGCTGGGGATGAACTTGTATGTTGCCCCGGCCGACCGGGCCGGCATTGTGCAAAAACTAAATAAGACAGGCTTGCTCACCGACCTGGAGAGGCAAATCCGGACCAAGTCCGGCGAGATCCGCACGGCCGTCTTCTCCCTAGTGCCCATTCAGATGGGCTCCGAGCCCTGCCTGCTCTCCATCGCGCACGACATCACCGAGCGTAAGCGGGCGGAGTCATTACTGGCCGGGGAAAAGCACATTCTGGAAATGATCTCTTCCGACGCGACGCTCTCGACCGTGCTGGAGTCCATCGCCAGCCTGGTGGAGGAACAACGGCCCGGGATGCTGTGTTCCATCCTGCTCCTCGACACGAGCGGAAAAACTCTGCGTCACGGCGTGGCGCCGAGCCTGCCTCCGAGCTATGTCCAGGCAGTCGACGGCATTGCGATCGGCCCCACCGCCGGATCATGCGGGACGGCGGCGTTTCTGCAGAAACCGGTCATCGTATCCGACAT
>MHEU01000006.1:19719-33305 GCA_001805245.1 Nitrospirae bacterium RIFCSPLOWO2_02_FULL_62_14
GCTCTGGGCAACGTGCCGCGCCCTGGCATTGCCGCACGGGTTGCAAGCCTGCTGGTCCACGCCGATTTTCTCGTCTGACAAACTGGTGCTCGGCACATTTGCCCAGTACCATCAGGTTCCCAAGAGCCCGACGGCCGCTGATCTCCATCTCGTTGAACGCTTTTGCGATCTCGCCGGCATCGCGATCGAGCGCGCCCGCGCCGAAGAGGTGCTGCGAACCGCCAACCAGGCGCTCCGGACCCTGTCCCGGCAATTGCTGCAGGTCCAGGAGGACGATCGCCGCGCGATCGCCCGCGACCTGCACGATGAAATCGGGCAATCCCTGACGGCGATCAAGCTGAACGTGGAACGCGCGCAGCGGACCTCGGATCATGCCGCCAGAGACAGAATTATGAAAGACTGCGTCCAGATCACCGACAGCGTGCTGAACCAGGTCCGCAACCTCTCACTTGACCTGCACCCTTCGATCCTCGACGATCTGGGGCTGGGTTATGCGTTGAAGTGGTACGCCGACCGCCAGGCTGAGCGGGCGGGATTGAAAGTGGAGGTGACGGCCGATCCGTCCGGGCCGCGCCTGCCTCAGGACATTGAAATCGCCTGTTTTCGAATCGCCCAGGAAGCCCTGACCAACGTCGTGCGGCACGCGCAAGCCAGCCGGGCCAGTGTCACGCTGAAACGAGGGGCGACCAATGTGGAACTCTCCATCCTGGACGACGGAATCGGATTCGTCATGAATGAGGTCTCCTGGACGGCCGGCGGCGTGGATAGCGTCGGGCTGACCAGTATGCAGGAGCGCGCGAAGCTCCTCGGTGGCGCGGTCAAGATCACGTCGGTGCTCGGGCAAGGAACCGCAGTAATCGCCATGGTGCCGTTGCCGCTCACCTCTACCGTTGACACGCCGACAAAAGAGGTATCACGGTCGTGAGTCCCCTTCGCGTCCTCCTCGCCGAAGATCACACGCTTGTCCGCGCCGGCATTCGCGCCTTATTGGAAAGCCTGGAGGGCATCGAAGTGGTCGCCGAGGCAGCCGACGGCCGGGAAGCCCTGCGGCTGGTGAAGGCACACTCTCCCGACATCCTGCTGATGGACATCACGATGAAAGAGATGAACGGGCTGGAGGCGGCGGCCCGACTCGCCAAAGAACGCCCGGCTACCCGCGTCATTATCCTGTCCATGCACGCAGACCAAATCTATGTGCGCCAGGCCTTGCAGGCCGGTGCAGCGGGCTACCTTCTCAAAGGTGCGGACCTGGCTGAATTGGAACTGGCACTCAAGGCTGTCATGCGCGGCGACACCTATCTCAGCCCGTCGATTTCCAAGGACCTCGTCGGCAACCTGCTGAACGGCAAGACGCCGGCACTCAATCCGCTGGACGAGCTCACCCCCCGCCAGAGGGAAATCCTGCAGTTGATCGCGGAAGGCCGGACAACCAAGGAGATCGCCAGCCGGCTGGATCTCGGCATCAAGACGGTCGAAACCCATCGGGCTCAGTTGATGGAACGTCTGGATATCCACGACGTGGCCGGTCTCGTAAAATTCGCCATCCGCGCCGGTCTCACCCAAGCCGACAAATAGCCCACAACCTCGTTTTTTCTTGCCTTTCCGAGGGTTATTTCCCTCGTATCTCAGGGATTCCCTGATACGGCTCTGAGCGCTCCTGTGCCATGATCGCCCCCTCATTAACCGGAAACTTTCAGCTATGAACCAGCAAAGAGCCTCCGATCTGCATATCCGCACGTTGATGGTGGACGACCATGCGGCATTCCTGGACGAGCTGACGCACTTGCTCGAGGAAGACCATGCCATGGACGTCGTGGGACGGGCCGAGTCCGGAGAGGACGCCCTGGAACAGACCCGGACGATGAGGCCCGATCTGGTGTTGATGGACCTCGCCATGCCCGGCATGGGCGGCCTGGAAGCCACGCGCCGCCTGAAAATCAACGCCGGGACCGGCGCGCCGCGCATCATCATGCTGTCGTTACACGAACACTCGATGTACCACATGGCCGCCCTGGACGCCGGGGCCGACGGCTTTGTCCCAAAATCGAAGCTGGGAACCGTGCTGATGCCCATGATCCACTCGTTATTTTCTGCAGCAGCCGAGAACGTGGCGTCGAGGTGAAAAGGAAGGGACCCTACACATGATGACGAACGATGGCGAGAGAGCGCCGCGCACAGGTTCAGGCAGAAAGGAGGATCCGATGCCGAAGGGCCCCCGTTCCGATCAGTCTCGTATGTTCTCCCGTCGCCTCATCAAGATCCTGACGGTCATGGAGCGCTTTCGCATGGAAGCGGAATTGAAAGGCCACCTCCCCTTTGCGGATGCACTGCAGAGTTGCACGCTGGAGATCGCCGGCGGCAATATGGACTGTCCGCTCGGCAAGCTCGTGGTGGATGAGTCGGTACGCACGGGAGTCTTTATGGCGTTTAATACCAGTGCCCCGGCGCCGAGCCGCCGCGACCCTGTTCGTGCAGAAGGCGGGCAGGCTCCGCCCGTCATTTCCCCCATGACCGTCCTGGAATGGCAGAGCAAACACACCAAATTGTGGAGCCTCCTCAAAGAAGATGCCAGGTTCGCCAAGGACACCGATTGCCTGGAGGCGCTGGAGGCGTGCAACGATCTGACCCAGAATCACCGGTGTCCGGTCAGGGAACTGATCGTCCAGGGCCTGTGGCATGGAGACAAGTCCTGAGGGAGACGCCGATCGAAAGCGATGCCATGATACCCGGCGACCACTCAGCAACCGGCCCGTTGCTCTCCGCCACGGGCAGTTTTGTCTCTGTCCCCTGCCCCAAATGCGACGGTACGCTGGCGCGCCGCTCTCATCGAAACGGGCTCGCGGAGCGAACGCTCAGTCTCATGTACGTGTACCCCTTTCGCTGCCAGCTCTGCGGGCATCGGTTTTTCGCGATGCAGTGGGGCATCCGCTATCACCGAAGGGGACTGGCTCCGCGGGGACTGACACCCTTCCTCATGGTGTCTGTCCCCGTCCGAAGAGGGACAGGCACCGGCCTGCGGTCGGAGCCAGTCCCTTGGGTGCCTGTCCCCTTGGCACAGAACGGGGACAGACGCCAGGAAGAAGGGCGCCAGTCCCCAGCGGGTCAATCCTGTTCTCTACACTAAGGAGCATCGCCCTTGGAAATCGTCTGCCCGAAGTGCCGGAAACCGTTCGTGCAAGCCGTCCGGCAACAGGGAATCCTGGACCGCCTGCGGCACTGGGCCTATCTTCACCCCTATGGCTGCAAAATATGCCGGCATCGCTTCTACGTCATGCAGTGGGGACTGCGCCCGTCCAAATTGCCCATGGACAGTGATCAGTACCGGATGCGGCCGGTCAGCATTCATGGAAAGATCCTGTATGAGCAGGGGCATCGCGAAGGCGACATCACCGAGCTTTCCATGGGTGGCTGCATGATCGAGTTGCCGGCCGCTCTGCTCGAAGGCACCATGCTCGGCATCCGTCTGGATGCGTTCGACGACGAGCCGCCCATCATTGTCGAGGCGGCCATCGTGCGGTCGGCCCTGGGGACGAGGGTTGAAGTGGAGTTTCTGCGGCTGGCCAACGACGAAGAGGGGCGCCTGAACCGCTTCGTGACAAGCCTGTGGCTGGAAGGCACGCAGATCGCCCGCAGCAGCGGCCGCTGGAAACCGGAATCGATTCGTTCCACGTAGATGCCCGGCCGGCCGCCCGCCGGCCGGCATCAGCCTCCCTAGTATTCCTGTCGCGAACCACTCCTTCCCGCCGGCGCGCGGGGTATCTCACCAAGCCGATCGGGGTGGATCAATTCTACGCGTTGCTGGATGCGCTGATGGAAAACAGATAGAGTATAGGCAATATGGATACAGGAAGCGTGCCCAAGGCCAAAGTTCTGATCGTCGACGATCAACCCCAGATGCGCGCGCTCATTCGTACCGCACTCGAGAAGCTACCGGTTGAAATGGTGGAAGCAAGCGACGGCAAAGAAGCCATGAACCTGATCGAAACCGAACAACCGGACCTCTTGCTGTCCGATTATCAGATGCCGAACTGTGACGGCCTGACCCTGTGCCATCAGCTCCGTCGCCGGACCGACCTGAAGCCGATCAAGACCGTGCTGATCACCGGAGCAACCACGCCGGCCGACTTGTTGGAGGCCGTCAATCACAAGATGGTCGATGCCGCGCTCGCGAAGCCGGTGGACGTCCGCGAATTACAGCTACTCGTCAAACGTCTGCTGGCACTGGATTAGTCATGTGGCGGCGATTGTCACGTGGGTCTCCCCCTGCGCGGATGAGCCGCTGAAGACTCAACAGCGACTTAACAAATACGCCCTCTCTGCGATTCCCCTTTGCACAACTCCCGGGTAGAACACGTGGATTGATCAGCGCTGGATCGATCTTCACACATCAGGCACAGGAGTGATTCGCGAACTCACGGAACAGGACCGCTCCACTGGTCACGACCGGCGACGGAGCCGCTCTTGTCTGCCCGCGATGGGCCGTGTTACGATCATCGCGTTTGCACTGGGACGCCTGAGAGGAACCACGGTTGGCACTCGCGCGCGAGGTTTCCAGTCGGACGGACCACGCGGATGCCCGGCAACGGTGCCTCGCCGTCCGCGAGGCTTTGATCCGGGCCAAACTCTTTTCCGAGACCGCGACCGACTCCGCGGGGGGGACGCGCTGGCGCGTGTCGCCGTCACCGTTTCTCCTGTCCGCCGATCACGTACGATTTTTTGAATCCCTCGGTACGCATCTGCTGGCATTTAACCTCGCCCTCAACCGTCTGTATTTTGAAAGCGTCCACGGCACGCAGCCGTCCTGGATCGCCGCCTATCTGGATCAGGGCAAGCCCGACTCGCTCATCGCGTACAGCCGGCTGGACCGGTTCCGGGACTTGCTGCCGGACGTGATTCGTCCCGACGTGATCCCGACCGACACCGGCATGGTCATCACTGAATTAGATTCCGTCCCCGGCGGAATCGGCCTGACGGCCTGTATGGCAAGAGCGTATAGCGAATGGCAAATGGCTTATAGCAAGGCAGCAGAAAAGAACTCAGAAACCCCGGCCATAAGCCATAAGCTATCAGCCATTAGCTCTGAGCATTTCGAGGTGGTGGGCGGTCCCGACGGCATGCTCCTGGGCTTTGCCGCCCTGTTGCGCGAGCGGATGGAAGGCCGCACCGGCGGCGTGGCCATCGTCGTCTCCGAGGAGGCCCGGGATTATCGCCCCGAGATGGAATGGATGGCGGCCCGGCTGCGCGAGCAGGACCTTGCCGTCTTCTGCGTGGAACCGGACGAGGTGGACTTCACCGAGGACGGCCTCCGGCTGGCCCGCGACCATCGTCCGATCGCCCTCCTGTACCGCTTCTTCGAACTCTTCGATCTGACCAACGTGCCGAAATCCGAGTTGATCATGTATGCGGCGAAGCAGGGCCGCGTGGCCGTCACGCCGCCCTTCAAGCCGCAGCTGGAGGAAAAGCTGGCCTTTGCCCTGTTCCACCATCCGGCCTTGACGACGTTCTGGCAGAAGGAGCTGGGGGAGGACACCTGCACCGTGCTGGCCGGTGTGATTCCCAAGACCTGGATTCTCGATCCGCGCCCTTTGCCGCCCGCAGCCGTGATCCCCGGCCTGCAACTTGGCGGACGGGCCATTGCCGACTGGCGGGACCTGGGCCACGCGACACAGAAAGGACGCCGGTATGTCATCAAGCCGTCCGGCTTCTCACCGCTGGCGTGGGGCAGCCGCGGCGTGTCCGTCGGGCACGACCTGCCGCAATCGGAATGGGCCGCGGTGATCGACCAGGCGCTGGCGTCCTTCCCGACCACGCCCCACATCCTGCAGGAATTTCACAAGGGACGGCAGTTCGAGCTCTCCTACTATAATGAGGCGGTTCAGGACGTCGTGCCGATGGCGGGACGGGCGCGCTTGTCCCCCTATTATTTCGTGGCGGAGGGGAAGGCCGAACTGGCCGGCATACTGGCCACCGTCTGTCCGCCGGATAAAAAAATGATTCACGGCATGAAGGATGCGATCATGGCTCCGTGCGCGGTCGCGCAAGGACAGTCCGAAAGTCATAAAGTCTGAATGTCATAAAGTCCATATCTATATCTTAATGATGACTTTAAGACTTGACGACTTTCGACTTTACGACTGAAAGTTTATGGCTTTGACCTTCTACCACGTCGGCTGGTGCCCGGAATGCGCGGCGGTGCGCGAGAAGCTCGAGGCGCTGAATGTGCCGTTTGAAGATATCGCGGTGCCCGACACCCGCATGTTCCGCAAGCAGGTGTTCGAGGTGTCGGGGCAGTACTATGTGCCCGTGATCAAGGACGGCGACCTGGTGTTGAGCGAAACGCGGGACATCCTGGCCTATCTCGACGATCGGTACGGTAAAGAAGGCGCGGGGTCAGAGGCGAGTGGCCAGTGGTTGGAGAAGGCGGCGAAATCGAAGGGAGTTCAAACACAACATGGAGATGGGGATGAATATCCTTCTTGTCGTCTCTAACCCCTTGCCACTCACCACTTGCTTCTAGCCTAGGGAGTTATTCATGGAGACCTGGCAAAAAATCCTTGCGCAGAGCGTGGTGAAGCCGAAGGATCTCGCCGCGCGGCTCGGCGTGGACGAGAAGGAGATCGAGGACATCGTCGGCCCCTATCCGATGCGCATCACGCCGACGGTGTTGGCCACGATCAAGGAACCGGGCGACGCCATCTGGAAGCAGGTCGTCCCCGACCGGGCCGAAATGGATGACTTCGACGCGCCGGACGACCCGCTCGAAGAAGACCTGATGAGTCCCGTGCCCCATCTGGTCCACCGGTATCCGGACCGCGCGCTGCTGATGGTCACGAACCAATGCCCGATCTACTGCCGCTTCTGCACGCGCAAGCGGCTGGTCGGCAAGCCGGGGTTCATTAAAAAGGGCGACCTCGACAAGGCGGTCGCCTACCTGTGCGAACACACGGAAGTGCGGGACGTGATTCTCTCCGGCGGCGACCCGCTGCTGCTGCCCGACCACCTGCTGGAGAAGGTGCTCCAGGCCCTGCGCTCGATCCCGCATCTGGAAATCCTGCGCATCGGCTCCCGCGTCCCCGGCAGCCTGCCGCAGCGCATCACGCCCAGACTCTGCGAGATCGTGAAAAAATATCACCCCGTGTATATGAACCTGCATTTCAACCATCCGGACGAGCTGACGCCCGAGGTCATCAACGCCTGCGGCCGGCTGGCCGATGCCGGCGTGCCGCTCGGGGCGCAAACCGTGCTTTTGAAAGGCGTCAACGACGATCCGGAGATCATGAAGCGACTGGTGCACAAGCTCCTGCTGGCCCGCGTGAAGCCGTACTATCTCTATCAGGCGGACCTGACGAAGGGCACGAACCATTTCCGCACCAGCGTCGAGACCGGCCTCGAGATCATCCGCGCGCTGCAGGGCCATACCAGCGGCATGGCCGTCCCGCATTTCGTCATCGATGCGCCGGGGGGCGGCGGGAAGATTCCGATGCTGCCGGGGGATTACCTGGTCCACATGGACGAGGAAGGCGTCGTGCTCAACAATTACGAGCACAAGACGTTTCGCTATCCGCAGCCGGAAAACGGCCCCCTCGACTTGGCTCGGGGCAAGCCCTTCGACCTGGCTCAGGGCAAGCACGAATTGCCGATGGTGGGGACGCATCCCCGCTCCTCCGACTGTTGCGAGGGCGGCTTGTGAAACCACGCCGGTCTTCGACAGGACGCGCGTCCCGGCCCCGTCCTGAGTCAGTTCGAAGGAACGGCATCCTTCCGTATCAATCCATCAAGCGGCTCATCGCCGACGGCGCCATCAAAGCCGACGTGCCGATTCAATCCAAGCAGATCCAGCCGGCCAGCCTCGACCTGCGCGTGGGCCGCAAGGCCTACCGCCTGCTGAGCAGCTTCCTGCCCGAGCAATCCGAGATCAAGGCGCGGCTGAACGTGCTGGATTTTTACCAGTCCGATCTCGTGATGTACGAGATGGATCTGACGGGCGGCGCCATCCTGGAAAAGGGACACGTCTATCTCGTCCCCCTGCTGGAATCCCTGCGGCTGCCGCCGGCGTTGCGCGCGCGGGCCAACCCGAAGAGCACCACCGGCCGCCTGGATATCTTTACCCGCGTGATCACGGACCTCAACACGGGGTTCGACGAAATCCGCCCCGGCTACCAGGGCCCGCTGTATCTGGAGATCGTGCCCCGCTCGTTTGCCATCAAGATCAAGACCGGCTATTCGCTGAATCAATTGCGCCTCATCCAGGGGCCGGCGGCCGTGTCGGATTCCGCCCTGCGCACGCTGCACCGGAAGGTTCCCGTGCTCTTTCACAACGAGGCGAACGCCCGGCCGCTGACATCCCGCGAGTTACGGGTCGACAGAGGACTTTTTCTCCGGATCGACCTGCACGGCGAGGACGACCCGCAGGACGGCATCATCGGCTATCGTGCGAAGAAAAACAGCCACGTGATCGACCTGTCGAAAATCGGCCACTACGCCGCCGCCGATTTCTGGGAGCCGATCAAGCGGCACCGCAACGACAGCCTGCTGCTCGAACCGGAGGAGTTCTACATTCTGGCGTCCAAGGAACGGATTTGCGTGCCGCCAGACTACGCGGCCGAAATGGTCGCCTACGAAGCGGCGTGCGGCGAACTGCGGACCCACTATGCCGGCTTCTTTGATCCGGGCTTCGGCCACGGCCGCGGCGAGATTGCCGGCACGCAGGCCGTGCTGGAAGTCCGCCCCCATGATGTCCCGTTTCTCATCCACGACGGGCAGACGTTTTTCAAAGTCGTCTACGAGAAGATGCTCGACGTTCCGACGGAGGTGTACGGGGTCAGCCTGGGCTCCTCCTATCAGCGGCAAGGGCTGACGTTGAGCAAGCATTTTAAGACATGAGCATATGGCCTATGGCATATAGCAAGAAGTTACGATGCAAGACGGGGCCCCGGATTTGCTATAGGCTATTCGCCATACGCTCTTGAGGTAACACCATGGCACCGACCGATCTGCCCGAACGCCAGACCAACCAGCCTGCGCAGCCGCCGTCCTCCGGACACGATGGGAGGCACGGCGACGATCCTCATACCTACGTGCCCGGCATGATCGTCGGCTCGTCGCTGGTGTTCCTGGGTTTCCTGACCGTTTTTCTGTCGCTCAGCGGAGGATTCGAGATCGACTACAAGCCGCTTGTGCTCTATTTCTCGGGGCTTGCCATCTGGGCCTACTCCGCGCTGACGAACCTCACCGTACGCTATACTGTCGTGACGGTGACCGTCACGCTCGGCCTGGCCATCGCGCATTACGGCGAAGTGCATTTCTGGCACAAGCAGGTGATCTTCTGGGCGACGGTCGTCATGGTCGCCTACTTCATGTTCTCCACTGCCGCCCCGGATAAACGCGAGTAGCCGTAACACAAGAGTGTGAAGGAGCGTATGGCGTATAGCAAATGGCCAGAGCCTTCACAAAATCGAGCGTGCTCCGGCTCCCGCCATAAGCCATAAGCTCTTTGCTTTCGTGACCATCGCCGTCATCATTCCCACTCTGAACGAGGAACAGGCGCTGCCGGACACGCTCGCGGGCGCGAGACGGCTCGGCTTCGACGAGATCGTCGTCGTGGATGGCGGCAGCACGGATCGTACGCAGGCCATCTCAACCTCGCAGGGTGTACGGTGCATGACCGCCGCGCCGGGGCGCGCCCGACAGATGAACGCCGGAGCCGCCGCCAGCCAGGCAGACGTGTTGTTGTTTCTCCATGCCGACACGCATCTGCCGGCCGATGCCCGGCACGCCATCGAGCGCGCGCTGGATGATCCGGCCTGCGTCGGAGGGCGCTTCGACGTCCGCTTCGAACGCAACAGGGGCCTGGCCTGGCTGGTCGCGCGGCTGATCAGCCTGCGGTCCCGCTGGAGCGGGATCGCCACCGGTGATCAGGCGTTGTTCGTACGACGATCGACATTTGAACAACTGGGCGGCTTTGCCGAGATCCCCCTCATGGAAGACGTGGACTTCTCGCGCCGCCTCAAATGCGCCGGCCGTGTGGCGCCGCTCCGGACCAGGGTGGTGACCTCCTACCGTCGCTGGGAGCGTTGCGGAATATTCCGAACAATTGGCTTGATGTGGACCCTCCGCTTCCTGTATTGGGTAGGCGTCAATCCACACAAGTTGAAAGACTTGTACGCCTCGGTCAGGTGAGAGGCCGGGTCCTATGGGCCCACGGCAGCATACAGGCGGCCCGAACAGAGGGCCGGACGCCTCGCGCGTTCCGTCAGTCTCCGCCCTGATCATTTTCGCCAAAGCCCCCATCCCAGGCCAGGTCAAGACCCGTCTCTGCCCGCCGCTGACTCCGGACGAAGCCGCCAGCCTGCACGGCAGCATCGTTCTGGACATGCTGGAGCGCAGCCGCGGCACCGCGTCCATGGACCGCTTTGTGGCCTGCGCGCCCTCGCCCGATCATGTCTTTTTTAAAATCCTGGCAGAGCGGCATGGCGTCCGGCTGATCGCGCAAACAGGCGACGACCTCGGCGCCCGCATGGCCCGTGCGTGCGCCGACATGTTCGCACTGGGATATCAACACGTGATGGTGATCGGTACGGACCTGCCGACCCTGCCCGCTTCTGCATTTGGCGATGCGGTGAAGCTGCTGGCGTCTCACGATCTGGTGCTGGGTCCCGCCCGGGACGGCGGCTACTACCTGATCGGCCTGCGCAAGCCGGCGCCCGAATTGTTTGCCGGCATCCCCTGGTCGACGGACCGGGTCCTGGCCCTGACTCAACAAAAGGCGGCGGCGCTGGGACTGCGCACCGCCTTGCTGCCGGTCCGGCGGGACATCGATACCGTCGACGATCTGCGGGCCGTAATTGACGAGACCGGACTGCAGACCCGCGCGCCTCAGCCGGCGACGACACTTTCCCCCCGCACGGCCGGTGTGCTACGCTTGCTGGCGGATCGGCTTTGCACTCCGAACGCACCCCGGAGGGCCGGCGCACGGCCATAACCCGATGACACCACCCGACCAAGAGACGGAACGGCAAGAAGCCCTCGCGGCCGACGCCCGCTGGTTCAGCGGCGTGCGTCACTGGTCCGTCAGCACGAAACTCATCCTGATGATCGCCCCGCTCATGATTCTGTTCCTGGTGCTCTTTGCCTGGGCCTTCGCCGGACGCCAGCGCATGCAGGTGCTGGATCAGCAGACGACCACGACGGCCGAGGCCATCCTCACGCAAATCCAGGCCGACCGCGAATATTACTCCGCGGTGGTGATGCCCCGGTTGACGGCCATGAACCTCAGCATCAGCGCCGAATACCATCTCACCCCGAATGCGTTTCCGCTCCCGGCGACCTTCATCCGGGAAGTGACGGAAATGATCGCCAACTCGCCCGCCGGCTACCGCGTCAAGCTGATCAGCCCGTGGCCGATCAATAAAAAGAACGGCGTCCAGGACGCATTCCAGGAGGAAGGCTTCAAGGCGCTGCTGACCACGAACACAAAAATGTTCAAGCGGCAGGAGCACGCGAACGGCACCACGGTCATGCGGTTTCTCGTCGCGGACCGGGCCGTTTCCCAAAGCTGCCTCGGCTGCCACAACACCCACCCCAACAGCCCGAAACAGGATTTCCGGCTCAACGACATTTTGGGAGGCATCGAGGTCAGCATCCCCATCGAGTCCGCCCTGCAGCAGGCACGGCGGGATCAACTGTGGATCGTCGCCGGCGGAGGCGGCATCAGCCTCATCGTCATGCTGCTCATCGTCTGGGGCTCGCGGGTCGTCGTGACGCAGCCGGTCCGCGAACTGACGGCGCAGATGCAGAAGGTGTCCGGTGCGGGCGGCGACGTGGCCGAAGAACCGGCCGTCCGCCGGCGCACCGAACAGGCCATGGGCGAGGAGATCCGGCAGCTCTGGCACGGATTCTGGGACATGTACCTGAGCCTGCGCCTGCATCAGCAGGAACGGTCGGCCGACCTGGAGCAGCAGGCCGGCGAGATGCAGATCCTGAACCAGCGCCTGATCGACATGCAGAAAATCACGCAATCCATGCAGCAGGCCATCTCCGAAGAGGAGGTCTACCGCATCCTCTGTCACACGCTGCAGCAAAGCCTGTCGCTGCGGCAAATCCTGATTCTGCGGCTCAACGCCTCGGAGGACCGCCTCGAAACCATCTGGACCGCGCCCAAGCGCGAGGACCTTCCGCTCGACGGCTACCCGGTCTGGAACGAGCCCCACCGGTGTCCCGTCATCCGGTCCGGCCGCGACTACAAGGTCCAGGACACGTCCCGCGACCTGGTATGCTCGTCCAGCGTGTCGAACGAACAACAAGGCGGGTACTGGTGCGTGCCGCTGGTCATCGGGGGGCGGACGATCGGCGTCGTGCACCTGGTCAGCCAGGAACCCGGCCGCTGGACGGAGGATACCTGCCACTGGATCGAAGCCCTGGTCAACGTGGCCGCTCCCATGATCGGTCATCTCCAGCACCTCGAGCGGGCCAAGCGGCGCGCGCTGATCGACGAGCTGACCGGCACCTACAACCGCCGCTTCCTGGAGGAAGCGCTCGCCAAGATGGTCGTGCCGGACGACCGCCGGCGAGGCCAGGTCCTGAGCCTGATGGTGATCGATCTGGACCACTTCAAGAAGGTCAACGACACGTACGGCCACCAGGTCGGAGACATGGTGCTCAAAACCGTCGCGCAAACGCTCCACCGCACGCTGAAGGAAAGCGACGTGCTGGCGCGTTACGGCGGAGAGGAATTCGTCGTCGTGCTCCCGCGAACCGACACGGCCGGAGCCGTGGCCGTCGGCGAACGTCTGCGCGTCGCCGTGGCGGGGCTTTCGCTTCGAAAGCTGGCGCCCGTCGCGCCGGAACGGGTGACGATCAGCATCGGGGTCGCCTCCTACCCGGTCCATGCCACGACGGTGACCGAACTGATCCGTGCCGCCGACGAGGCGCTGTACCAGTCCAAGTCGCAAGGGCGCAACCGCGTCACCTGCGCGCCAGACTCGCTCGAAGTCGCCTACCAGAACCCCGACGAAGAAGACACGCTGCGGTGAACGCCTCCGTCGCCGTCATTACCGGAGGCGCCCGGGGAATCGGGCGCGCCGTCGCCCTCGACCTCGCCGCGCAGAAATGGCGCGTGGCCATCTGCTACCGGACAAGCGAACAGGAGGCGGCCGGCACCGTTCGCGACATCACCGCGCGCGGCGGCGAGCCGCTGGCCGTCCGGAGCGATGTCTCCGATCCCATCGCTGCCCAAAACCTGATCCGTCAAGTGGAACAGTCGTGGGGACGGATCGACGCCCTCATCAATTGCGCCGGCCCCTACCACCGCCTGAACGTATTGGATGAAACCCCTGAAGGCTGGAACGAGATGTTCGATCACAATCTCCATCCCATCTTCTATCTGGCGCACGCGGTCGCGCCGGGCATGAAGGACCGGCACTACGGACGGATCGTCAACTTCAGCATGGCCAACGCGGATCA
Source organism: Nitrospirae bacterium RIFCSPLOWO2_02_FULL_62_14 (assembly GCA_001805245.1). GTDB lineage: Bacteria > Nitrospirota > Nitrospiria > Nitrospirales > Nitrospiraceae > 2-02-FULL-62-14. Next base: position 33,181 of record MHEU01000006.1, read on the forward strand.
AATGATCGCGCAGCCGGAGGTCACCGCCCATTACATCGCGAAGGCGGGTGTGCTGATCCTGACGCGGACGCTTGCGAAGCTCCTGGCGCCGCACGGCATCACGGTCAACGCCGTCTCGCCGGGGT
>MHEU01000006.1:33314-37051 GCA_001805245.1 Nitrospirae bacterium RIFCSPLOWO2_02_FULL_62_14
CGGCATGGCCAAGAAGATCCCGGCCGGCTATGTGGGCGAGGTCAAGGATGCGGTGGCGGCGGTGCGGTTTCTCTTGTCAGACGAAGCCCGCTACGTGACGGGAACGAATATCCACGTCAGTGGTGGCTGGGGGATTTAGGAGCGATCTGGCGGGTTGGTCTCCTCCCGTGCTCGCAGAAGGCGCACGATCAGAATGTGCTCCTTCGATGCGCGCAGTCGGAGGAAACCAACCCGCCGCTCGAAAGAAAAGAATCTCTCCCAAGAATAAAAAAGAGAACGGTGACAGGCCGCTTGAAGGTCTGTCACCGTTAACGCTTCGCCACGTTCAGTGGGCTATTCCAGCTGCGATTGCCCCTATAAACCTTGATGCCCCCGCTTTCTTCCTCCTGAAACGCTATTTCCCGAAGGCTTTCTTCAATAGCGGTTCGATTTCGCCTTTGGCGGCCATCGGGTCGAGGATGTCGGTGTCGCCGTAGAATTGCCCGTCGATGAAGACCTTGGGCAGCGTCGGCCAGTTGGTCATCTTGGTCAGGAATTCCCGCTTGGCCGGATTCTGCAGGACGTCGATCAGCTCGTAGGGGAAGCCGTATTTATCGAAAAACTGCATCGTCTCCCGTGTGAACCCGCACATCGGCATCTGCTTCGTCCCCTTGCCGTAGATCAGGATCTTGTTCGTCTTGATCTCGCGTTGCACTTCTTCTTCGATGGGATTGCTCATGGTACGGCCTCCATACCACACTTCGTGTGAACCGCCGCCTATTCAGAGCTTTTTGCAGTTGAGGCGGCGGAGAAAACCCTACAGTGCTTCGCAGCCCTTATCCTAACGCTTTCCGCGCTTAGCTTCCATCCGCGGTTTCGGCCTTGATCTCCAGCGCATGGATGCGCCCGTCCTTCATCGGCTCATCCAACGCCTGGTAAACCATCCGATGCCGGTCCAGCAGATTCTTGCCCTTGAAGTGATCCGACACCACTTTGATGCTGAAATGGTCCATCGTGCCGGTCCGATCCGTCACGGATACGGCCGCATCCGACATCGTTTTGCGAATGTAGCTGGTGAGTGCGTCGTTGGTGATCACAGGACCGGCCTCCTGTCAGGAGAGAGGATATCGCAGCCCTATCGCAATTCGCAACCGGGTCCCGCCCGCTCAGGTATCCCCGCGTCGACCATACAAAAGGGTGATGTTCACCCGGCGGTTCTCGTAACCCTCTTTGAAGCTGATCCGGTCCGTGGCGTGAAACAGGTCGGAATTGAAAATCACCGCCCGGTTGCACCGGTACGGGATCGTCACCGCCTGCGCCCCCTGCTGCTTGAGCCAGGCCAGTACTTTGGGTTCATTCCCGGCGTTGTTGTATTCCTTGAAATTCCAGTCCCGCGGCGCCTCCCGGTCCCACACAACCAACCCGCCGTGGCCGGGATCGAGATTCGCCTCGTCCGGCGTGATCCAGAAATTCACGTTCACCGCCGCCGCATCGGCATGCATGTTGAGGCCGGTCAAGGCGCTGTCGTACTTGAACGCCCATGACTGAGTCAATTTGTGCTGATGAAAGACCCCGGGAAGCTTCGAGCGCAACTCTTCGGAAATCTGCAGGAGCAACGGAGAGGCGAACCCGTCGCCGAGAAAGGCGCCCAGGTAGCCGTTCGGGTAATCCCGTTTCCAGACTGTGGAGTCCAGGCAAAACCGGCGGAGGGACCGCAGGGCTTCTTCCGTCAGCAGCCCGTCCACATACATGATCTCCGGCTGCTTCGCGTTGTAGCGGGCTTCGATCGCGGCGACATCGAGCGCAGGATTTATCGCTCTGCCAGGCAACTCGGGACAGTCGGCGGAGTGGAGTATGCGATTGAAGGACGGGGCGATGGCGGTCATCTCGCCCGGGCTGACCGGCATGCGCCAGGCTGGGCCGCGCTCCTGCGCGGCCTGCTGCCGGAGCTGCCGGAGCATCTCCAGATAGCCTGCGTGTGCCTGCCCCAGCAGACCGCGATCCATGAGATGCTGCACCTGCTCGGCGTCGTGTTTCATCCGGGCCTTCGACACCGTCGAATCTTGGATGGGCCATCCATGATTTTGCTTGGTTTCCGCCGAGGCCCGGAAATCTTCGACCGCGCGACCGATGTCTCCCTTCCACAGATAGGCAAAGGCCCGGTCGTAGTGGGCCTTCACATGCCCCGGCCGCAGCACGAGCGTCTGCGTGAAGGCCGCCACCGCCTCGTCCAGCTTCCCGTGATCCCTGAGCGCGACGCCGAGATTGTTCTGGGCTTCGACATGCTGGGAGTTGAGCTTCAGCGCCTGCTCATACGACGCGACAGCCTGCTCGAATTTCCCCTGCTCCTTCAGCGCCACGCCGAGGTTGTTGTGCGCTTCGGCCGAATTGGGATTCAGGCGCAACGCCTGCTGGTAGGCCGCCGCAGCCTGGTCAAGCTTCCCCTGTTCCAATAAGACGTTCCCAAGATTGCTTTGGGCTTCGAGATGGGAGGGATTCAGTTTCACGGCGCGCCGGTAGGCATCCGCGGCTTCGTCGAGTTTCCCCTGCTTTTGCAAGACCACCCCAAGGTTGAAGCAATAGGGCGCTTTCGCGGAATCCTGTCGAATGGCATCGGCGATCAGGCCGGCCGCCTCGTCCCAATGGCCGGTCTTGTACGCCACCAAGCCCAGCAGGTGCAGCGTGTCGGCGTGACGGGGTTGTTCGGCGAGAATCTGATGGTAGAGTTCCGCCGCCTGCTGGAATCGCCCGGCCTGATGGTGTGCGACGGCCTGTGCGAACGTCTGCTGCAGCGGACCCAACGCCTGCGACCCCAGCCGCTTCTCCTGTTTCTTCCGTTCTGCCCGATTCATGGGGCTAGCCCGCGTTATTCATGGCGATTCGTCGCGAAATTGCAGAGCCGCGTAGCGAGGCGGGCGCGTGGAGCCTGGGGACTGACACCCTTCCCCGCGTCTGCGCGTGGTGTCTGTCCCCGTCCAAACCGGGACAGGCACCGTCGAGGACGACGGAGCCAGTCCCCAAATAGGACGTTGACTGACTAAGCGGCGAGCCCGCCATACCAAGCTTCGCTTGAGCCGCCGCGTTCAATCAAATCGCGGCGGAGTGGTACTTTGCCTCCAGTAGGCTTAGATGCCGCCCGCCCACGGCCATGCTTGCCGCAGCAGCGGATCGGCAATTGCAGCAGAATCGTACATGAATAATGCGGGCAAGGCTAGGCCGCTGAGAAATGCCTGTCAAGGCAGCGCAGTGCCGGACGAGTTCTTCCTGGAATTGAGCCAGGCCACTGCACCGCGGCCGGCGGCACGGCCCGTGGCAAAACACGCGGTCAGGAGATAGCCACCGGTCGGCGCTTCCCAGTCCAGCATTTCTCCCGCACAGAAGACGCCCGGCAGATCGCGGAGCATCAGCCGCGCATCGAGTGCCTCGAACGCCACTCCGCCCGCCGTGCTGATGGCTTCCTCCAACGGGCGCGGCGCAACGAGTTTCAACGGCAACGCTTTTATCGCGGCGGCCAACCGGGCCGGATCGGTAAAGTCCTCTTTCGGCGCCACTTCACGAAGCAATCCCACCTTCACCCCTGCGAGGCCGGCCCGTCGCCGGAGATGCGTGGCCAGCGTCCGTTTCCCGCGCGGCTGCAAGAGATCGCGGACGAGGCGCGGCAGGCTCCGATCGGGCGCCAGATCAAGGGTGAGAACCGCCGTACCCTTGGCCTGAACCTCATCGCGCAGGAGTGCCGACACCGTGTAGATGACGCCGCC
>MHEU01000006.1:37065-37185 GCA_001805245.1 Nitrospirae bacterium RIFCSPLOWO2_02_FULL_62_14
CGGTAATCACGAACTCGCCCACCTGCCGGCATTCACCGCCGGCCGTATTCTTCACCGTCACCGCCACCGACTTCATCGGATGGCCGGCGAATTTTGTCCGGAAATGTTCGGTCCACCCGA
>MHEU01000006.1:37238-61937 GCA_001805245.1 Nitrospirae bacterium RIFCSPLOWO2_02_FULL_62_14
GCCAGCAGCGGCACCCATGCTCCATCCGAGCCGAACCTGGGCCAACTCCCTCCTCCCAGCGCAAGGATCACGGCATCGGTCCGGACGGAGCGCGCCCCCTGCGGCGTCATAAAGCGTAGCGCGTCCTGTTCATCCCAGCCTTGCCAGCGATACTGCGCATGGACCGTCACACCGGCCCGGCGCAACCGGCGCAGCCAGGCGCGCAAGAGCGGCGCGGCCTTCAGATCCTTCGGAAAGATCCGCCCGGATGACCCCACGAATGTGTCGATGCCGAGCGCGCGCGCCCAGGCACGCAGGGCCTCGGGGCCGAATTCTCTGAGCAGGGGCTCGATCGGCTTGCGGCGGGTGCCGTACCGGGAGAGAAACGACTCCAGCGGTTCTGAATGGGTGAGGTTCAACCCGCCCCTGCCGGCGAGGAGAAACTTGCGACCGACCGACGGCAGGGCATCGTAGAGATCGACCTGCGCGCCGCCTGCGGCGGCCGCCTCCGCGGCCATCAGCCCGGCTGGACCTCCGCCTATGACCGCGATCTTCATGGGTGTGGCCGGGCCGGCGGGATGTTCATTCACTGCCCGACGGTCTCGATCCGTTGAAGGTCTTCCGGAGCAAGCGTGAATTGGTCGGCAGCGAGATCGTCTTTCATATGCTGCGGGTTCGTGGTGCCGGTCAGCGGCAGCATGCCGATCTGCATGGCAAACCGGAAGATGACCTGCGCGACGCCCGTCTTGAATCGCTGCGCGATGGCCCGCACCTCCGGCTCGACCAGCACTCCCCGATTGGCGGTCAACAGCGAAAACCCCTGATATATGATGCCGTGGGTGCGACAGATCTCCCGCACCTCCCTGTCCCATCCGAGCGCGGCATAACAGCGGTTCTGCACGACCATCGGTTTGTGCGTCGCCCGTTCGCACAACAGAGCCAGTTGTTCGGCTGTGACATTGCTGATGCCGATCATTTTTATTTTCCCGGATTGATACAGCCCTTCGATGGCCGCCCACACTTCCCAATCCTCCGCTCCCAGGCCATACCGTGAATAGGGTCCGTGCAGGACGTAGGAGTCAAGATAGTCCGTGTGGAGATGGCTCAACGAACTGGCGAAGGACTGCGTGACCTGCGTGGCGAGATTGGCATTCGCGTCGTACGGCGTGCGATGGTCCTGACCGTTGACCGGAGTAAACTTGGTTTGGAGAAACAGCGACTCCCGCCTGATCCCCTGCTGTGCGAGAGCCAGCAGGGCCTCCCCCACCAGCGCTTCCTGGTAATGGATGAGTTGATTGGCCGTATCGATGGCCGTGAAGCCTGCCGCCACGGCCTGCAGGACAAGCCTGGTCGTGGCCTCTTTCTTCCAGGCCGTGCCGTACATCCAGGACGGAAGCGGCACGTTATTGTAGGCCTTCAAGGTCATGAAACCGTTTCCCGTTGCCTGGTATTGGCTTACCCCGGTTCCCCTCTTCCTGTCCAGTCATCCGGCGGACGGAAGGATTGACGTCGATGCGGCGACATGGTTGACTATCAGCCCCCACCATAAAAAAGGAGGACATAATGGCAACGGAGAAGGGCACGGCTTCTCTCAAGCCCGCCAAAGGACCGGTGGCCCTGCTTATCGGCACGCGCAAGGGCGCCTTCATCCTGCGTGGCGATCGCGCCCGCCGGACATGGAAACTGTCGCACCCGCAGTTTCTCGGCCAGATCGTGCATCACGTCGTGCTGGACCCCCGCGACCGGCGGACGATGCTGATGGCCGCCCGCACGGGCCACCTCGGCCCGACGGTCTTTCGTTCGACCGACCAGGGAAAAACCTGGAAGGAAGCGAAGACTCCGCCGGCCTTTCCGAAAGCGCCGGACGGACAGACCGGCCGCGTGGTGGATCACGTGTTCTGGCTTACGCCTGGGCATGCGAGCGAGCCGAACGCATGGTACGCGGGCACTTCGCCGCAGGGACTCTTCCGATCCGACGACGGCGGTGTCACCTGGAAACCATTTTCCTACATCAACGACGATCCGCAGTACCGCGAGTGGATGGGCACCGTGCAGGACGGTACGCCGGACGGACCGAAACTGCACTCGATCATCGTGGACCCGCGCGATCCCCGGCATCTGTACTTCGGCATGTCCGGTGGCGGCGTGCACGAATCCGTCGACGGCGGCAAGACATTCACGACTCTCCTTGAAGGCCTGGACGTGGTGGAAGGATTCGATCGGAGCACGCCGACTGTGCACGACCCCCATTGCGTCCGGCTCTGCCCGGGCAATCCAGACCGGTTGTATCAACAGAATCACTGCGGCATATACCGGATTGATCGGCCGTCGAAACAATGGCTGCGCATTGGGAACAACATGCCGAAGCGGATCGGCGACGTCGGATTTCCCATGGTGGTGCACCCGCGCGATCCCGAGACCGCCTGGGTGTTCCCCATGGACGGCACGGGCGTGTGGCCGCGCGTGAGCCCCGGCGGCAAGCCCGCGGTCTATCGGACGCGCAACGCCGGCCAGACGTGGGCACGATTGAATAAGAATTTTCCGAAATCACAGGCCTGGTGGACCGTCAAGCGCCAGGCGATGACGGCGGACGCGCACGAGCCGGTGGGCCTCTACTTCGGAACGACCAGCGGCGAGGTCTGGGCGAGCCGCACGGGCGGAGCGAACTGGACGTGTTTGGCCCGGCACCTGCCGGAAATCTATTCCGTGGAAGCGGCGGAACTTTAGCCCGCATTATTCATGGACGCTTCTGCTGCAATCTCGGATTCGCCGCTACGACAAGCCTGGCCGCACGGTTTCCGCAGCCAGGCGGGCGGGCTTGCCCCTCGTGGCCTCAACGTACTGTTTCAAGTACGCCTCGGCCACTCCGGGCTCCACGCGCCCGTCTCGCTTGGCGACTCCGCAATTTCGCGACGAACCATCATGAATAGTGCGGGCTTACCGTGACGGTTCATATCCCAAGTGCGCTTCGCTCCTATACCGGGCAGAAAAGCGAAGTGGAGGCCGAAGGCCGGACCGTGGCCGAAATCCTGTCGGAATTGGATCGGCGCTATCCCGGTCTTCGTTTTCGCATCATCACGGAGCAGGATACGATCCGAGCGCATATCAGGATCTTCGTCAACGACAAACAGATACAAAGTCTGTCTGCCACGCTTCGATCGGACGATCACATCCATATCGTCTGCGCGCTCAGCGGCGGATAAAAGAAGAGAGGGACACATGACGCAGCAAACGCCTGAACAGATCATCGCAGGCCAGCGGCAGGACTGGAACCGCGTGGCCGGCGGCTGGGAAAAGTGGGACCGGTTCTTCGACGAGCAGATGGCATGCCTGACTCACCGGCTGGTGGCCGACGCGCGCCTGCGGCGAGGCATGCGCGTGCTCGACCTGGGTTCCGGCACCGGCTATCCCGCGCTGCTCGCGGCGCAGACTGTGGGACCGAACGGCGGCGTGACGGGGATCGACCTGGCCGAGCAGATGCTGGACGTGGCGCGTCGCAAGGCATCGTCGCTTGCGCTCACGAACGTCACATTTCAAACGGGCGATGCGACGTCGCTCCCCTTTGAAACAGGCTCGTTCGACGCCATCACGAGCCGGTTCTGTCTCATGTTCCTGCCGGACATTCCGAAAGCCGTTGCCGAGATCGCGCGGGTCTTAAAACCGGGCGGCTGGCTGGCGGCCGCCGTGTGGTCCACGCCGGATAAGAATCCATCCATCCGTCTATCCATGGAAGCCATCAAACAGGTGGTCGAATTGCCGCCACCGGACCCTACTGCCCCCGGCATCTTCCGGCTCGCGAAACCCGGAGACCTCGCCGGTATCCTGCACGAGGCCGGCTTGATCGACGTGGCGGATCAGGAATTTCACGCGGAGTGGTCATACGCCTCCCCAGAGGAGTACTACGTGAGCCTGACGGAGATCGCCGCGCCGATCCAAAACCTCATGGCGAAACTCTCGGCCGATCAGATGCGCGACGTGAAGCATCGAATTATCCAGGCCGCGACGCAATACCAGCGGGGCGACAGGATCGCCTTTCCTATCGCCGTCCGGTTCGTTGCTGCGCGCAAACCTCTGCGAGACCACTGTGGCACCGAAGCGTGACGGCTTCAAGGATTTCGTCCTCGATCAACTGGGCGGACTGCGCGGCGTGACCTGCCGCGCCATGTTCGGCGGCTACGGGCTCTATCGAGGTGGGGCCTTCTTCGGAATCATTCACAAGGGCCGGCTCTACTTCAAAACGGACGAGACAAGCCGTGCCGCCTATCGTGAACGCGGGATGAAATCATTCCGTCCCAATCGGAAACAGACGCTCAGAACCTATTACGAAGTGCCGGTGGACGTGATGGAAAATGCCGAACAGCTTGTCGTCTGGGCCGGACAGGCCACCCGACTCGCCCCATAAGGTGTTTCCGCCTGTAAGGTTTCGACGTTTGCCGCGACTTCCTGAAACGGAGACACGGATGTCCCGCTCGTTGACACTGATAACCCCGTCCGGTATATGAACAACTCTCACCGCACCAGGAGACCGGCATGATTGACGACATCGCGCAGAAGGTCAGCGAACGCTACGCCAGGGCCGCGGCCACCGGCGAGCAGATGTGCTGCCCGACCGGCTACAACTTCAACGATCTCAAAACGTTCATTCCCGAAGAAGTGCTGAACATATCCTACGGTTGCGGCACACCGGCCGGGCTTGCGACAGTCAAGGCCGGCGAGACGGTGCTGGACATCGGCTCCGGAGGCGGCATCGATTGTTTTGAAGCCTCGCGGCGCGTCGGCCCCTCCGGCCGCGTGATCGGCATCGACATGACCGACACGATGCTGAAGATCGCGCGGCGCAACTCGCCGATCGTGGCCAGGAACCTGGGCTATCCCTCCTCCAACGTCGAATTCCGCAAGGGCATGGCGGACGCCATGCCGGTGGATGATGGCAGCGTGGATCTGATCATTTCGAATTGCGTGATCAACCTGGCTCCCGACAAGCGCAAGGTCTTCCGGGAAATGTTTCGCATCCTCAAACCCGGCGGGAGGTTCACGATCTCCGACATCGTGGCTGACCAGACGGTCCCTCAGTATTTGGTCCACGACACGGAAAAATGGGGCAACTGTCTCTCGGGCGCGCTGACGGTCGGCGAGTATATCGGTGGCATGGTCGAGGCGGGATTCCTGGCCATCCACCAGGTGAAGACCATCTCCTGGCAAAAAATCGACAGGATCCAGTTTCTCTCCGTCACGCTGACCGGCTATAAATTTCCCCTGGTCCAACCGAACAGCCACGGCCGGTTCGCAACGCTGGTGGGGCCCTTCAGCCGCGTGACGGATGAACTGGGACAGAGTTACCGGCGGGGCATTCCGCAACAGATCAATGCATGGGCCGCACAGATGTTGAGCGCGCCGCCGTTTCAACAGGTGTTCGTGCTGTCGGAATCGCCGACGATCATCGGGGAATCCGACCCGAGATGGATCGCCGTCCTCCCGGAACAGAAACCCTGCGTCTGGAAAGGCGACTTTGCGATCCTCACCGGACCCTTCATCGAGGCCGAAGACGACGACCGTCATGTCTTCCGCCGCGGCACGCCGATTGAGATCTGCTCGAAGACTTTGAAGGTGCTCGCGACCGGCCACTACCAGCCGCACTTCGCCGTGATCAACCGCGCCTCGCAGGATGTCGCCGGCACGACGGTGTCCTGCGCGCCCGAGGGCGGGTGCTGTTAAGCACAGCGAGACACGGCTGAGAGCCGTGCGTTGAGAGCTATTTTCAAGGTGATTGCATGGCACTGACGCTGCTGGGCCGCCACAATCCGCTCGCCTCCGCGACCGAACAGCTCCGGATCCTCACCCGGGCGCAATCCTGCCCTCCGTTTGACGCCCCCATGCGCCGGGCCGGCCTGGACCCGCTGCATGCCACCGGCATCACTGTGTTCCAGATCAACGTCGGGAAGCTCTGTAACCAGACCTGCCGTCATTGCCACGTGGACGCCGGACCGGACCGGCAGGAAAGCATGTCGCGGGAAACGGCGGAGCTGTGCATCGCAGCGCTGGCAAAAACAGACATCCCGACCGTGGACATCACCGGCGGCGCGCCGGAATTGAATCCGAATTTCCGCTGGCTGGTCGAGCAGGCGACGCAATTGGGCCGCCATGTGATGGACCGCTGCAACCTGAGCGTCCTGCTGCTCCCCTCGCAGGTCGACCTGGCCGAATTCCTCGCGCGGCACCGCGTCGAAGTGATTGCATCGCTCCCGTATTTCAGGGCGATGCAGACCGATGCCCAGCGGGGAGACGGCGTCTTCGACAAATCCATCGAAGCGATGCAATTGCTCAACCGGCTCGGCTACGGGCGTGAGGGCAGCGGATTGACGCTCAATCTCGTCTACAACCCCGTCGGCGCGTTTCTGCCTCCCAAACAAGAGGCGGTCGAAGCGCAATTCCGCCGCGAGCTGCAGCGCGCCCACGGTGTCACGTTCAATCATCTTTACACGATCACCAATATGCCGATCAGCCGCTTTCTTGAATTTCTGGTGGACAGCGGAAACTACGAAGGCTACATGGAGCGATTGGCCAACGCGTTCAACCCGGCGGCCGCAGCCGGCGTCATGTGCCGCTATACGCTCTCCGTCGGCTGGGACGGCACCCTCTATGATTGCGACTTCAACCAGATGCTCGAACTCCCGGTCAATCACGGCGCGCCCGGCCACCTGCGCGATTTCGATCCGGCCACATTGCACCGACGCCGCATCGTGACCGGCAACCATTGTTACGGCTGCACCGCCGGCACGGGCTCGTCGTGCGGCGGCGCCGTGACGTAGAGACAGCTCCCTGCGCGTTCACCGGGCCCCGCCGCCTGTTTTTCATGGCATCGCGCCGCCCAACGTGGTATAAGTAAAATTCAAAACCGTGGCCGGACAATCAAAGGAGCAGGATCGGATGCAGAACTTGATCAAGAGCACGCGCAAGCGTCACGCGATGATCGCAATCGCACAGTGGTTTGACACCTCTCTCACCGGCCGTTACATGGATGAACACATCCCGACGTGGGTCACCTGGACCCGCTGGCTGCCCTTCCTCACGGTCCATGTCATCTGCCTGGCAGTGATCTGGGTGGGATGGAGTTGGGTGGCCGTCGCCGCAGCCGTTTCAATGTACCTGATCAGGATGTTCGCGATCACCGGCTTCTACCACCGCTATTTCTCCCACAAGACCTTCAGGACGTCTCGTCCGTTCCAGTTCGTGCTGGCGCTGGTCGGAAATTCGGCCATGCAGCGCGGCCCGCTCTGGTGGGCGGCCAATCACCGCCAGCATCATGTGTACTCCGACACCGAAAAGGATATTCATTCTCCGGTGCAACATGGATTCTGGTGGAGTCATCTCGGATGGATCACCTACCCGGCCAACTTCGGAACGGATTTGAAGGCGGTGCCTGACCTGGCTAAATTTCCTGAACTCCGGTTCCTGGACCGGTTCGACGTGCTTGTGCCGGCGTTGCTGGGCACCGGCATGTTCGTGTTCGGAGCCGTGCTCAACCGCGTGGCGCCCGAGTTGGGCACGAGCGGAGCCCAGATGCTGATCTGGGGATTTTTCATTTCCACGGTCATGCTGGCCCATGCCACCTTCTCCATCAACTCCCTGACACACATGTTCGGCTGGAAGCGCTATCAAACGGGCGACGAAAGCCGCAATAACTTCTGGCTTGCCTTGATCACGCTGGGCGAGGGCTGGCATAATAATCATCATTATTACCCCGCGGCCACCCGGCAGGGATTCTTCTGGTGGGAAATCGACCTTACCTATTACGGCCTCCTGCTCCTGGAACAGATGGGGCTGATCTGGGACCTGAAGCCCGTCCCCGAACGAGTCCGAAACGCTGCGTCATCTGCACTCGCCACCTCCGCCTGACGCTCCGCCGACTCTGCGCGCCGGCACAGCGCCGGCGTCTCCTGTTGCTCCTATCAGGTAAAGTTTGTTATGGTGACCGCTCGCGTGAGGATTGCGCATGGTCTGGGACCCGAAGGATCCGTGGGGAAAAAAGAGCGACTCGATTGAGGATGCCGTGCGCCAGGCGCAGGACCAGTTGCGACAAATGATGCCGTTCAAGGGCCTCAGTTCAGTTCTTTTGCTGGCCTTTCTGGTCATCGCCGTCTGGCAGAGCACGTTCATCGTGGCACCGGACGAGGAAGGCGTCGTCAAGCGCTTCGGCGACGTGGTTCGCTCGGCGGGACCGGGGCCGCATCTCAAGATCCCCTTCATCGAGACCGTTCTGCATCCCAAGGTGGAAAAGCTGCACCGCATCGAGATCGGCTTCCGCACCGACCGGCAGGGCCGCGCGCAAGTGTTCCAGCAGGAAGCCCAGATGCTCACCGACGATTTGAATATCATCGCGGTGGAATTCATCGTCCAGTACAAGATTAAAAACGCGAGGGATTATCTCTTCCGTGTCGACGAAATCGACGACACGATCGAGAAGGCCGGCGAAGCGGCCATGCGGGAAGTCATCGGCAAGAGCAAGATCGACGACGCCCTGACCACCGGCAAGGCGCAAATCCAGGAAGGCGCGCAAACCTTGCTCCAGCACATCCTGGACCAGTATCAGACCGGCGTGCAGATCGCAGCCGTGCAGCTCAAAGACGTCAATCCGCCCGAGGCGGTGGCCGCCGCGTTCAAAGACGTCCAAAGCGCCAAGGAGGATCGCGAGAAACTCATCAACCAGGCGCAGGGCTACCGCAACGACATCATCCCCAAGGCCAAGGGCGAAGCGGCGCAGATGGTGAACCAGGCCAAGGGCTACGCCCAGGCGCGCTTGGCGCGGGCGGAAGGCGAAGCCACCCGATTCATCAGGACGCTCAAGGAGTACGAGCAGGCCAAGGACATCATCAGCAAGCGCATTTACATTGAAACGATGGAAGAGGTGCTGGGCGGCGTCGAGAAAATCGTCCTCGATGGAAAAGCCTCGGAGCGGCTGCTCCCCTACCTGCCGCTCGACCGGCTGAAAGCCTCGCCGGCTCCCGGGCCGGCGGGCGAGGAGAAGAAGCGATGAGCAAGCAGGGCCTCATCCTCGCCCTCCTGGCGATCGCCATGCTGCTGATCGTCCTCGGCGTGTCGCCGGTATTCATCGTGGACATCACGCAGACCGCCATCGTGGTCCAGCTCGGTAAACCGGTCCGCAATATTACGACTCCTGGTCTCTATTTCAAGATGCCATTCATCCAGGATGTCACCTATTTCGACAAGCGGCTGCTGGACTATGACTCGTCCCCGCAGGAAGTCATCACGCAGGACAAAAAGACCCTCTTCATCGACAACTTCGCCAAGTGGCGCATCGTCGACCCCCTGAAGGTCTTTCAAAACTTCCAGACTCAGCGCGGGGCGCTCCGCCGGCTCGACGACATCATCTATTCAGAACTGAGAGTGGAACTGGGCCGGCACAATCTGCCCGATATCGTGTCCAAGACACGCTCGGAGATCATGGCGATCGTCACGCAGCGCGCCAACGAGAAGGCGGCTGTCTACGGGCTCGAAATTCAGGATGTGCGTATCAAACGGGCAGATCTGCCCGAGCAGAACGAAAAAGCGGTCTTCGCCCGCATGCAGGCGGAACGTGAGCGGCAGGCCAAGCAGTACCGAGCCGAAGGCGCCGAAGAGGCGCAAAAGATTCGCTCGGAGGCCGAAAAGGACCGGGAGATTCTCCTGGCCACTGCGTACAAGGAAGCCGAGCAGATCCGGGGCGAGGGGGATGCCAAAGCCTTCAAGACCTACGCCTCGGCCTACCGCCAGGATCCCAAATTCTTCGAGTTCACCCGTTCGATGGAAGCCTACAAGAAAACCTTCTCACACAACTCGACGATGGTTCTGACCCCCGACTCCGAATTCCTCAAATACCTCAAGCAGCGCTAGCGGAAGGGGTAATAGGGTTACAGGGGTAAGGGGTAAAATCTCCCACTTTCTATCCCCTTAGCCCTCTACCCCTTTATCCCTCACGTGAGCCCGATAATCTCACCCGTCTTTGGGTCCAGATCGATGTGCTCCCCGGACGGATGTGAGGGAAGGCCCGGGAGGAGCTCCATCCCTGAACAGACAGCCGTGAGATACCCGGCTCCCGCCAGGATGCGGAGTTCCGTAATGGGAACGGTGAATCCTGACGGCCGCCCCTTGAGCGCCGGATCGTGTGACAGCGACAGCGGCGTCTTGGCCATGCAGATCGGCAGGCGGTCGAACCCCCACCGGGTCGCCCGCTCGATATCCTGCTCCGCCTGCGCATCGTAGGAGACTCCGGCGGCGCCGTACATCCGCGTCGCAATCGTTTCAATTTTTCGTTTGATCGGCCACGCCGCATCATACAGTGGTGCGAACCGGTTCGGCTGCCGGCACGAAGCCATCACGGCCCGGGCAAGCGATTCAGATCCTTTCCCTCCGTCCCGAAAGTGCGTGGTGACCACCGCCTCGGCCGCCCCTGATTTTTTTGCCTGCTCGCACACCCACTGCAGTTCATCTTCCGGGTCCTGATCGAATGCATTGACCGCGACGACCGCGGGAACCCCGTGCGCCTGCACATTGGCGAGATGCGCTTCGAGATTCGCAAAACCGCGGGTCAGCGCATCGCGATTCGGTCCGGTCAGACCGGATGGAACCGGCTGTCCGGCCTTGACCACTCCTCCGCCTCCCTGGAACTTCAGCGCCCGCAGGGTAGTCACGATCACCGCGGCATCGGGAACCAGTCCGGATGCCCGGCATTTGATGTTACAAAACTTTTCCGCCCCCAGTTCGCTCGCAAAGCCGGACTCCGTCACGACATAGTCGGCACAGCGTAGCGCCAGCAGGTCGGCGAGCACGGAGGAATTGCCGTGCGCGATGTTCCCGAACGGCCCGGCATGCACCAGAGCCGGCGTGCCTTCACTTGTCTGCAGCAAATTCGGGCAGAGGGCGTTCTTCAACAGCGCCGCCATGGCGCCGGCGCAACGCAAGTCGTCCGCCGTCACCGGGCGGCCGGCCCCGGCCGCCCCCACGACAATACGGCCCAGCCGGGCGCGCAAATCCGTGAGACTCGTCGCCAGGGCCAGAATCGCCATGACCTCCGAAGCCTCCGTGAGCACGAATCGGGCCTCACGCTCTTTGCCGTCTTTGCCGATAAGCCGAACGCGCCGCAGCGCCCGGTCGCTCACACTGACCGCCCGCGGCCAGGTGACCTGCCTCGGATCAATCGTGAGCGCGTTGCCGTGGAAGAGATGATTGTCGACAAACGCGGAGAGCAGATTGTGCGCCGCTTGGACCGCATGCGAGTCTCCGGTGAGGTGGAGGTTCACCTCCTCCATCGGGACGATGCAGGCGCGTCCGCCGCCGGCGCCGCCGCCCTTGATGCCGAATACCGGCCCCAACGACGGTTGCCGAATATTCACCACCGCCCGTTGGCCCAGGCCGCAAAGCCCCATGACCAATCCGACCGCGGTCGTGGTTTTGCCTTCCCCCAGCGACGTGGGACTCATTGCCGTGACGAGCACGTATTTCCCTCCGGGACAATCCGCAAGCCGCGGGAGGACATCCAGTGAGACTTTGGCCTTGTAATGGCCGCAGGGGATCAGATCGTTCTTGCGCAGGCCGAGGTACTCGCCGATTTCAGGGATAGGGCGGGGTGTCACGAAGAACTTCTCATGTCATGCATAGAAGTCACTGCGCGCGCTGGGAGTCCCGCACTATAACACAGGACCCAGGGCATCAGGACGATCGGCGAAGAGACGAACGGAAGAACAACGCGTGGATGCGCGGAGGCGAAAACCAGAGGGAGCCTAGTCGAGAATGTAATTGTGAGGATTGACGGTCTGGCCCTTGAGCTTGACCATGTAATGGAGGTGCGGACCCGTGGAATGCCCGGTGCTGCCGACCAGCGCGACCGCATCGCCGCGCTTCACTTTCTGCCCCTGCCGGACCAGAATCTTCGACAGATGGCCATACTCGGTTTGGATCCCGTAACCGTGGTCGATCAGAACCACGTTGCCCATCTTGGCATCGAAGCCGGCCGATGTCACGTACCCGCTCGCCGGAGACTGGATGGGTGTATTAGGAGGCGCACCGATGTCGAGCCCGTCGTGCATGGCCAGCTGGCCGGTAAAGGGGGAAATGCGGGCGCCAAATCCGGATGTCACCCAGCCCCGGACCGGCCAGATGGAAGGAGTGGCGGCCCAGCGTGCCGATTTGTCCTTGGCCGCTTCGATCAATTCTTCCAGAATCCGCTCTTCCACCGTGGAGTGACGTTCCAGCCAGGTAATATCCTGTTTGACTTTTTCGGCGAGAGATTTATCCCCAGCCGGTACAGCCTCACTAGGAGGCGGATCCTGTTCAGCAACCGGCGGAGCGACAGGTGGAACATTTTGCAGCGGTTGTCCCCCGTCCATGGGAACTTCACTGCCACCTTTTCCGCTCATCAAGTCGGCCGGCCGCTGGTCTTCGATTCCCAGCATGATCCGGAGCCGCTGATTGACCTCTTTCATGGAGAGCATGCGACGTTTAAGATCTTCCAACGAAGTTGAAAACGAGGTGGTCTGCTCACGCAGCATGGACGCTTCTTCCCGAAGCACTTCCAGTTCCCAGACTTGAGTGGACTGGATGACGTAATGGGTGAGAAACAACCCTTGCGCCAGAAGCAGCCCCATCCCCAATACTTTGAGCCGCTTCATGGTCGGTCCTGAAAAGCTGAACCGCAGAGGGGTGGACTTGGCACCCCTGAAGATCACAATGGTGCAGGCATCCGGCGCTTGTCTTTTTTCCGTCATATCCATATTCACGATCCAGTAAGCTTCTGCTTGAAGGCAGCCAAAGCCCTGAAGCAAGTCGTAAGTTTACCCAAAGTTCTCCCAGCGGTCAACGGTTTTATCCTTTTATAAACGCTTATATTACAATTACTTATGTGTTGTTTTCTGTATCCAGGCCAGATAATCAGCCGTTCCATGGGAAATCGGAACTGCGATCACCTCCGGAACCTGGTAACTATGCAGCCGTTTGACCTCCGCAGCCAGCCGGCCAAAGAGATCGGCCCTCGACTTTACGATCAGCAGGACCTCCCGTTCTTGTGAAAGCTTCCCTTCCCAGCGGAAAATCGAGCGGGCTCCCGGCAGGATATTGACACAGGCAGCCAGCTCGGACTTGACCAATGCCCGACCGATCCGGTCTGCCTGCCGTTCCGAGGCGGCTGTCACCAGCACGACAATGGCCCGCCGCCTCTGCCCCGTTCTTGTGCCCCCTGAGCCCTGTCGTTTCATGCCTCACGTCCCCGCTGCCTTAAATCGCCCGCCCTCGATCCACTGTCAGCCGACTCTCCAGCTTCCGTCAGCCCACCGTCAGCCCAAGTCAGCCCAAGTCAGCCCAAGTCAGATTGACAGTTTCGCAACCGGCCCCCTATGATACTGATTGTCGGAGAATACGTCCGAGAAAGCTACTGAGACCGTTCTAAGATGGAGGCCGCGCATATGGGATTCACCATCACCGTCCAGGAACTCAAGCAGCGATTGGATCAAGGCGACAAGATCGTCCTCGTCGATGTCCGGGAGCCCTGGGAATATGCCACCGCCAAGATCGACGGAGCGATTCTGATCCCGCTGGCAACCATCCCGCAATCCCTGGACAAGCTCGATCGCAACGCCGAGATCGTCTGCCAATGCCATCACGGGATGCGGAGCGCCGACGCGACCGCTTTTCTCCATCAGCAGGGATTCAAGAGCGTGAAGAACCTGGTGGGCGGGATCGATGCCTGGTCCGTACACATCGACCCGAAGGTCCCGCGCTACTAAGGTCTCGCGTTACTGACGACCCGCTCACGGCGCGCGAAAATACTCCACCGTGCGCGACAATCCCTCATCCAGCGACACGCGCGGTTCCCATCCGAGCTCCTGTCGCAGTTTGCTGGCATCCACCACGCTGCGGGCCTGCTCGCCCTTTTTCGCCGGCCCATAGAGCTGCTTGCATCCCGATTTGGTCAGGTCCACGAGTTTGCCGAACAATTCGTTGACGGACGTCTCGTGCGCCGTCCCCACGTTATAGATACCCTGGACATCTTTGCCCAGCACCGCCATGTGCGCTTCCACCACATCGTCCACGTAGATGAAGTCCCGCGTCTGCCGGCCGTTGCCGTTGATGATCGGCTGCTCGCCGGCGAGCATCTTCTGGGTGAAGATGGCGACCACGCCGGCCTCCCCGTGGGGATCCTGGCGCGGGCCGAAGACGTTGCTGAATCGCAGGCTCACGCACTGAATTCCGCTGACCCGCTGATAATAGGCCAGATAGTACTCGCCCGTCAGTTTGCTGATGCCGTAGGGCGAGAGGGGGCGGGTAGCATGCGACTCCGGCGCGGGAAACACGTCCTGCTCGCCGTAGATGGCGCCGCCGGACGACGCGAAGATGACTTTTCTCGTGCCGTAGCGGACCGCCTGGTCGAGCACGTTCAGCATGCCGAGAATGTTGACCTGGGCATCGAACAGCGGGTCTTCGACGGACCGCCGGATGTTCATTTGCGCCGCCAGATGGATCAGAACGACGGGACGTTCGCGCCGGAACACGCTCTCCATGCGCGAGCTTTGCACATCCCGTTTATAGAATTCCGCCGCCCGGTTCAGGTTCCGGCGCTTGCCGGTCGAAAGATTGTCCGCCACGACGACTTCGTGCCCTTCCTGCACGAGACGGTCGACAAGATGGGACCCGATGAACCCGGCTCCGCCGGTGACCAGAATTTTCACGCGTTCCTCCGCTGCCTCATGCAGACCTCGTTGCGGCAGACGTAACGGCCCAGTTCAACCCCACCAGGATTTCGCGGTTGCCCTTCTGCCCCGGCACCGGCGAATCCATCACGCCGAACGATTGGAACCCGAGCGATTCGGCGCAGGCCAGGACTTTTGCGGTCACGGCGCGCCGCTGCTCGTCGTCGCGCACGATTCCGCCGCGTCCCACCTGGCCCTTCCCGACTTCGAACTGCGGCTTGACGAGCGCGATGACCCGTGCCGGCCGCGCGAGAAACGGCGCCACGCAGGGCAGCACGAGCGTCAGCGAAATGAACGAGACGTCGATCACGGCCAGATCGACCGGCTCCGGCACCGCCGCACGCTCCAGGTAGCGGATGTTCTCCCGGTCGAGCACGACCACGCGGGGATCCTGGCGCAACTTCCAGTCCAACTGTCCGTAGCCCACGTCCACCGCATAGACCCGCCGCGCGCCCCGCTGCAGCAGGCAATCGGTGAACCCGCCGGTGGAGGCGCCGACATCCATGGCAACCAGCCCTGCCGGATCCACCCCCCAGGCATCAAGCGCCGCGACCAGCTTGCCGCCGCCACGGCTGACATAGGGCGTCGTTCCCGACGCGACATCGATCGCGGCTTCGGCGGAGACGAGCGCCGCCTGCTTATCGGTCAGCACCCCGTTGACCCGGACAGTACCGGCCAGGATCATCCGGCTGGCCTGCTCGCGGCTCGACGCCAGGCCGCGGGCCACCAGCACGCGGTCCAACCGATCCCGAACCGCTGTATGTTTCCGAGCCATGAAGGGCTGAGGAGAGGGGACACGTGAGCAGCGCGTCAGGTGGAATGGGCGGGTTCGTCTTCGTCCTCTTCCAACGAGAGTGCGCGAAGCCGCTTTCGCCCGTCCTTGTCTTGAATCAGAATTTCGACTTTGCGTTCGGCGTCATCCAGCATCTTGAGGCAGGTTTTGGAGAGCTTGATGCCTTCCTCGAAGATTTTCAGCGAGTCGTCGAGCGAGAGGTCCCCCTTTTCGAGCTCCGAGACGATCGTCTCGAGCCGGGCCATCGCCTGTTCAAATTTCACCGGAGCCATGGGAACAGCCTCCTCATCCGACGCGCGCGATCCTATTATACGGGCCCCCTTGAGGAGGCGCAACCGTTATGAAGGCAGGATCTTCCGTACCGAGCACAGCAACCGGCCGTCGGCCAGTTTCGCCAGCACATCGTCACCGACGGAGACATCCTGCGCGCGCTTGAGCACCGTGCCATCCGGAACCGTCTGCACGATGCTGTAGCCGCGTCCCAAAATGGCCAGCGGGCTCAAGCCGTCGAGGGCCGACGCGATCGAACGGGTGGCCTGGCGCTTCAGCGTCAGGACCGCCAGCAGGCTCTGCTCCATCCGCTTTGCCAACTGGGGCACCAGGGTCAACGCCGATCCGATGCGGATTCTCGGGCTGCAGGCTTCGAGCGCATGCCGGCACGCATCCGCGCGCCGTTGCCACGCGGACAGGGTCTCCATCACCGAGCCGCCCAACCGTCCCGTCAGATCGTCCAGACGCTGCGCGGCCTGTTCGACGGGGAGCGGCCGCGCATACAGCACCCGCAACGCGGACGCGCACTCCTGGCGATCCTTGTGCAGGCGCCCGCGCACCGCCAGCTTCAGGCGCGCCGCGCGATCGCGCAGGGTTTCGAACAGGTCGTCCAGAACCGGCGCCACTGCCTCTGCCGCGGCCGAAGGAGTCGGCGCGCGATAATCCGCCGCGAAATCCGCCAGCGTATAGTCGATCTCGTGGCCCACCGCCGACACCACCGGGACGGCCGAGGCCGCAATGGCCCGGACGACGACTTCCTCGTTGAAGCACCAGAGGTCCTCCAGTGAGCCGCCGCCCCGCCCGACGATCATGACATCCACGAGCCTGGACGAGCTCAGCGCGCGGACCGCCTCGGCAATCTGCGCGGCGGCATCCTCGCCCTGCACCGGCACCGGCGCGACCACGATGCCCACGATCGGGCACCGGCGGCGCAACACGGCCAGGATGTCGCGGAGCGCCGCGCCCGTGAGCGACGTGACCACCCCCACCCGGCGCGGCAGGAACGGGAGCGGCCGCTTGCGGGCCTGCTCGAAGAGGCCGTCGCGGGCCAGTTTCTCTTTCAACTGTTCCAGCGCAAGCTGGAGCGCGCCGAGCCCCTTCGGTTCCAGATAGTCCAGGACGATCTGGTATTCGCCGCGCGGCTCGTACACCGTCAGACGCCCGCGCACGACGAGCTGAAGCCCCTCTTTCAACGCAAAGCGCAGGCGTTGCGGGCCGGCCCGGAACAGCACCACGCGAATCTGGCTGGTCGCGTCTTTGAGCGTAAAATAGATGTGGCCGGACGAAGGCGTGCGGAGGTTGGAGACCTCGCCTTCCACCCAGAGATCGGTAAAGCCCTCTTCCAGCCGCTCACGGACGAGGGCGGTCAGGGCGGAGACGGTGAGAATCCGTTGCGGACGATCGGACACAGGCATGTCCACGGGCCGCGCGTGACTGCGCTGGCGTCAATCCGGAATGCGGAGCCGCTGGATGCTCAGCGCCTTGCCGAGCGCGCCATCCAACTCGATCAGTGCCGCGCAGAAGACCGCGGGGCCGGACGCCACTTCGAAGCGGCGCGGCATCCCCGTCAGAAATTTTTCGATGACCAGTTCCTTCTTCACGCCGATGACCGAATGGACCGGCCCGGTCATGCCGATGTCGGTGAGATAGGCCGTGCCCTTCGGCAGCATCTGCTCGTCGGCGGTCTGCACGTGCGTATGGGTGCCGACGACCGCCGACACCTCGCCGTCGAGAAAATACCCCATGGCCATTTTCTCCGACGTCGCTTCCGCGTGCATGTCCACGACGATCGCGGCGGTTTCCTGCTTGAGCCTCGCGACTTCCTTCCGCGCGGCCTGGAACGGGCAGTCCAGTGTCGGCATAAAGGCGCGCCCCATCAGATGAAGCACGGCGAGACGTTCGCCGCCGGCCGTTTCCACCACGATCGAGCCCTTGCCAGGCACGCCGTCCGGGTAGTTGGCCGGGCGGAGCAGGCGCGGCTCACGCCGGATGTACTCCATGATTTCTTTCTTGTCCCACGCATGGTTGCCGGTGGTGATGACCGCAGCGCCCCAGTCGAACAGTTCCTGAGCCAGGTCCGGCGTGATGCCGAAGCCGGCGGCGATGTTCTCGCCGTTGGCGATGACCAGATCGATGTTGTGCTGGGCGACGAGTTTGGGCAGCCGGCGCTCCACGGCCCGCCGGCCCGGTTCCCCCACGATGTCGCCGATCACGAGAACTTTCATGGCGTAGGAACCCAGTCTAAAAGTCTGTAAAGTCCGAAAGTCATAAAGTCCCCTTTTTCATCCTTAGACTTTAAGACTTTTCGACTTGATGACTTTACGACCATCACTTTGCGATTTCCGTATACCGGCTTTCCCGGATCACGGTCACCTTGATCTGCCCCGGATAGGTCAACTCCTGTTCGATCTTCTTCGCCAGATCGCGGGACATGAGCGACGATTCCGTGTCGCTCACTTCCTCCTGCCGGACAATCACGCGAATCTCGCGGCCGGCCTGGATCGCATAGGCCTTCTGGACGCCCTTGAACCCCGTCGCCAGCGACTCGAGCTTCTCCAGCCGCTTGACGTAGGACTCCAGCGCCTCGCGCCTCGCGCCGGGCCGCGCCGCCGACAGGGCTTCCGCCGCCGCGACGAGCACGGATTCCGGGCAGATCGGCTCCACCTGCTCGTGGTGCGCCGCAATCGCGTTGACGATCTTGGGCGACTCGCCGTACTTCTTGGCGATGTCGGCCCCCAGCATCGCGTGCGTCCCCTCTTCCTCGTGGCTCACCGACTTGCCGATGTCGTGGAGCAACGCGCCGCGCTTGGCCAGCCGGACGTCCAGGCCCAATTCGGCCGCCATAGTCCCGCAAATGTAGGCTGCCTCGCGCGCGTGATAGAGATTGTTCTGCCCGTAACTGGTCCGATACTTGAGCTTCCCCAGGACTTTGACGATCTCCGGGTTGAAATCCGACAGTCCGAGCTCGAAAATGATCTTCTCCGCTTCCTCGATCATGAGCTTGTCGATATCCGCCTTCACCTTGTCGACGACTTCCTCGATCCGGGTCGGATGGATGCGGCCGTCGTGCATCAGCCGCTCCAGAGAGACCTTGGCAATTTCGCGCCGCAGCGGATCGAAGCCGGAAATGATCACGGCCTCGGGCGTCTCGTCGATGATCAGGTCAATGCCGGTCGCCGCCTCGATCGCGCGGATGTTGCGCCCCTCGCGCCCGATGATCCGGCCCTTCATCGCATCGTTGGCGATCGGCACCACCGAGAGCGTGGCCTCGGCCACGTAATCGCGCGTGACCCGCTGGATCGAGCGCGCGATGATTTCGCGCGCCTCCCGCTCGGCGCTTTCCTTCGCTTCGTCCACGATGCGCTTGGCGAGGCCCGCCGCCTCCAGCCTGGCCTCGCTTTCCACCGCGCCGATCAACTGCCGCTTGGCCTCTTCGATGGTCAGGCCGGCCACCCGCTCCAGCGCCTGCCGGTGCTCCTTGGTCGCGCGCTCGCAGGCGGCTTCCGCCGCAACCAGCGACGCGTCACGTTTCGCCAGCGCCGCCTCGCGCTTCTGCACCTCCGCTTCGCCGCGCTCCAGCGACCCGGCCTTCCGCTCCAGCTGCTCATCGCGCTGGAGCAGTTTCTTCTCCACGGCGCCCATCTCCGCCCGTTTGTCCTTCTGCTCCTTCTCCATGGCGGTCCGGGCCTGCAACAACAGATCCTTCGCCTCGACCCTGGCTTCCTTGGCCAGCGTCTCGGCTTCGCGCGTGGCGTTCTGCTTCGTCCGGCCGGCCTGCTCGTCGGCCTGGCGCTGTTGCTCGGCTACGGCCTTGCGACGGATCAACAGATAGCCGCCGACACCGGCCAGCGCGCCGAGGATCGCAGCGATCACATATGTCAGAATGGTCTCGATCACAGCGGGATACTCCCTTCAACCGTGCCGCGTCGGTTCGACGCGCACGCTGCATCGGATCGTGTGGTACGTGAGCAGGATGGAACGCGAGTGGTCAGCAGCCGATCGGCACGAACGAACCGGATCAACCGGATGGTCGGATCAGGAAGGAAAGGCGTTCAAGCAGATTGAAGAACGTAAGCCGTTACACGGGCCGGGATCGATCGCTTCGTGATCGTTGCGCGACGCCCCGCGTCGCTCTTGCTACCGCCAGCCGGACAGGCGCTCCCATCATGTCCCTGATCGTCTGAACCGCCCCGCCCAGCGTGACCCCGGCTACCCGCACCCACCGTGTGACGAATTCCAGTGTTTTCAGCACGTTCGACAAGTTCCGCGTTGGTGTCCTGTCAGCCCTTCTCGTCCCTGCTTCCCGCTGCCACAATGTTCTACCCTGCTGCATTCCCCTCAACGGGGTTGTTCATACCGTATCAAATGCAAGAATTCTTTGCAAGTTCTCTTCGCCAGCATTATTCATGACCGCTTCTGCTGCAATCGCACCCTCGCTGTTGCGACAAGCTTGGCCGCATTCACCAGGCGGCCAAGCGGGCGGCCTCGCCGCTCGCTCGTCCCGGCCGCCTCACCAACTCGGCGGCGCGCACAAACGTGGCGCTCCTTATTCGTCGCGCCGTGCGCCCCTCAACGTACTTCAAAAAGCACGCCTCGGGTTCTCGCGGCTCCGGACGCCCGTCTCACGACGCGATCGTGCGATTTTGCAACGAACCGTCATAAATAACGCGGGCTACCGCTTGCGCGCCGGCTCCAATTGCTCCTCGATAGACTCCATCAGGCTCAGCGCCCGCCGGTCGATCTCGGCATCGCCTTCCTTGCGCGTTTGCTCCGCCTGGAACAGCTGATGCGTGATGTTGAGCGCCGCGAGGACCGCCAGCTTGGCGCGCGTCGCCGTCTTCATCCCCTGCGCCAGCACCCGGATTTGCGTATCCACGTAATTGGCCAGCCGCTTGACGTATTCTTCATCGGCCTCGCCGGTGATGACGTACCGCTGTCCGTAAATTTCAACCTCGATGGTTTTCGTCATAGCGCCTCCATCATACCAAGCTTCGCTTGAGCCGGCGGCTCTTTATCGCTGTATCGTCATTGGCGCCGCCGGATAAACCCCTTCAGTCTTTCTCATCTGATCCACGTTTCGCGTGAGCCCGCTTCAGTCTCCGCCTTGCGCGCTCTCGACAAATTCGAGTGCGTCCAGTTCGCTCAAGACCTTTTCAATGCGCACCTTGATGTCCGCCCGCTCCGACACCCACTGATCGCCGGACGCATGCTGCCTGACGAGCCGTTCCTTTG
This sequence comes from Nitrospirae bacterium RIFCSPLOWO2_02_FULL_62_14, assembly GCA_001805245.1. Lineage (GTDB taxonomy): Bacteria > Nitrospirota > Nitrospiria > Nitrospirales > Nitrospiraceae > 2-02-FULL-62-14. The sequence goes on from MHEU01000006.1 coordinate 58,251, forward strand.
CCGTGCGCAGATCACTCTTCAACCCGGCGTTTTCACGTTTGAGCGCCTGAATCAATTCCAGCAACTCCCGCACGCGCGCTTCCAGCGAAGCCAGCCTGTCGATCGCCATCGATTACCACCAGATATTGCGGTGTTTCCGGAACATACGCCCAAATATTGAGGCACTATAAAATCCTTAGCAGGTCTTGTCAAGGGAACGGACCGCGCAGGCCTCGCCGCCCAGACGGCGGTATTCGCGGTAACTGCGGAGCACGCGCCGGACATACTGTCGCGTTTCCTGATATGGAATCATTTCCACGAATTCGTCCGGTTCCTTGTCGCCGAACTTCTGGATCCAGCTCGTCACAATCGGCGGTCCGGCGTTGTAGGCCGCGACGGCGTGCACGAGGTTGCCGTTGAACTGCCCCAGTAACTGTTCGAGGTAGCGCACGCCGTACCGGATGTTCGTCTCGTGATCGAACAGGTCGTCGCGGCCGACCGTGCCGCCGTTCCGCTGCGCCACGGCCTGCGCCGTCGTGGGCATCAACTGCATCAGCCCGATCGCCCCGACGCGAGACACCGCGCGCGCATCGTACTGGCTCTCCTCGCGGATGATCGCGGCGGCCAGATAGGGATCGAAGCGGGCGCTGCTGAGTGCGCGGATCGTCGGCAGGTAGACCGTCGGATAGGCCACATTCCAGAGCGACGGCTGCACCGGTTCCAACCCACGCTCGAGCCCGTCGCGGAAATGCAGCCGCGCCAACCGGAGTCCCTGATGGTAGCCACCGGCTTCGCTCAGGCGCGTGATCAGCTCCACCAGCGCCGCGCGATTCCGCACATAACGATCCAACAGCCACGTGACTTCGCGGCCGGCTTCCTGCTCGAGACCGAGCGCGCGCAATTCCACGGCCCGCCGGTAATGCACGTCCTGCTCGATGCCCGACCCGCCGGCCTCGCCCGGCTCGGAGTCCGGCGTTCCGTTGGCGGGATCGGGCGGCGGCACGTCCACGCGGCTGCGCGTCAGTTGGCAATAGTAGGTCCAGGCATATTTCCGGCAGAGCGACTGGTAGGCATCGGCCGTCGTCGAATCCTGCAATCGTTCCAACGACCGCGCCGTCCAGTAGAGCGCCTGCGGATTATTCGCGGGGTCCTCCTTGATGGCGACGAGCTCCTGCAGCGTCTGGACCGCCTCGCGATACTGTCCCGTGCGGTACTGAATCCATCCGATGCGCCACAGGGCCTCCGCGCGCTGCTCCGTGCGATCGCCAAACTGCGTGATCTGGCGATACTGCGCGACGGCCTGCTCGGGTTGGTTCTGGTCGTCGAACCACGTGCCCTGCATGATGAGGATCAGCGCCTGCTGCTCCGACGTCAGCGTCAGCTTCGGATAGGCCTGGCGCAGGCCGACCAGGCGGTCGCCTTCGCTCAGGCGGAGATAACTGCGCGCCAGCCAGACGGCGGCTTCATTCGCCTCGGTCGAAGGCCCGTTGGACGCCAGTTCCTGGAAGATCAGCTTCGCCTGGTCATATCGTTTGAGCCGGACGAGGGCGATCGCGAGCCGGAGCCTGACTTCCTCCCGCTTCGGGTGGCCGGGCGCCGAGGTCAGAAAGGCTTTGAAATCCTCTGCGGCGTCTTCGTTCATCGCCGCCGCCGCAAGTGCCGACGCCCGGGCATAGCGTTCGTCCGCCGTCGGCTTCCAGGGCTCTCCCTCGTTCAGCCGCGACAGCTGCTTCTCCGCCTCATCGGCTTCCGGCGTCTTCGGGTACCGTACCCAGATCTGCCGGAGCGTGACGGAACTGTCGGGCGACCGGTTCCCCTGCGCCTGGCACTCGGCCAGCATCAGCAGCGCGCGCGCCGCGCCGGGATCCTGGGGATCCTGCGTCACGGCCTTCGTCAACGGCTCCATCGCGTAGCCGCACTGCCCCACCCGGAACCAGGCTTCGCCCGAGCGATAGGCGATGCGCGACCCTAGGAGCGTGTCCGGCACGACGTTGGGAATGATCTCCAGATAGGACGCGGCGGATGAGACATCCCCGGATCTCAACAGCGCCTCTCCGATCCAGAGTCGCACATAATCGTCCAGGAGAGTGAAATCAGGCTTCGCGGCGCGCAGGTGTGAGAGCGCCTCGGCCGGCTGACGCTCGATCAGCAGCACGCCCATCGTGAGCGTCGCGCGGCGCGCCCAGAGCGAGCCGGCATGGCGCTCCGTTACCCGCTTGAGACGCTCGAGCTTGCGCGCCGTTCGTTCGTCGGCCGACAGGGCCTCGGCATCGGGCGCCAGCGCGCTGCGAAAACACCGTTCAGCCGTTTCGCAAGAGGGATCGATGTGTGCAGACGGTATCGCGGTCTCCTCTGCGGAGACGGGCACGGAGGACAGCGCCGACAGGAGCAGCAGACACAGGACGCGCATGGCACCTCGGCTACGCATGACCGGACTCAACGGCCTCAATTATATACCAAAGGGGCTGGCTGCGCCGTTTTCGGCTGTGTTAGGCTCCGCGCATGGCTCGACAGGAACGCACCCGCGCCGTTTCCGCCGCCACGCGCACGAATCTGCTCGCGCTCGACCAGCCGGCACTCGAGCGATTCGTGAAGGACCTGGGCTGGCCGAAGTTCCGCGCCCAGCAGATTCTTCGCTGGCTCTACCAGGAACGCGTCCACGACATCGAACGCATGACCGACCTCTCCAAGGCCGAGCGGGCACGTCTCTCGACGCTGGCCGTCATCGACCGGATTGCCGATTGCGAGGTCCGCCGCTCCAGCGACGGAACCAGGAAATTCCTGCTGCGACTGGAGGACGGCCTGGTCATCGAGAGCGTGCTGATCCCGGACGCCGACCGTCTGACGCTCTGCCTGTCCACCCAGGTCGGCTGCACGCTGGACTGCGGATTCTGCCTCACCGGTCAGATGGGATTGAAACGCAATCTGACGGCGCACGAAATGATCGAGCAGGCCCTGGCGGTACTCGACAGCCTGGGACCCGGCGAGCGGCTGACGAACATCGTCCTGATGGGCATGGGCGAACCGCTGGCGAACTTCGAGGCCGTGGCCGATGCCGTGACGCGCCTCACGAACACCCGCTGGGGGCTCGGCATTCCGGCGCGGCGCATCACCCTGTCCACGGCTGGAATGGCCTCCCGCCTGAAGGATGTCGCCGGCCTCGGCATCAACCTCGCCGTCTCCTTGAACGCGACGACCGACGCGCAGCGCAACCGGCTCATGCCGGCGGTCAACCGGCTGCATCCGCTCAACCGCCTGCTGGCCGCCTGCCGGGCCTACCCGCTGCCGCCCCATCGCAAACTCACGTTCGAATATGTGCTGCTGGCCGGCGAGAACGACTCGGAACAGGACGCCAAACGGCTGACCAGGCTCCTCAATGGCATCCGCTGCAAGGTCAACCTGATTCCATTCAATCCCTTCCCCGGCAGCCCCTACCGCCGTCCCGCCGACAGCGACGTGTTGCGCTTCCAGGCCGTGCTGCGGAAGGCCGGCTTTGACGCGCTGATCCGCAAGAGCAAGGGGCGCGACGTGCTCGGCGCCTGCGGCCAGTTGGGCCAGCTCGTAAGCCTGCATCGTTCATGACGGTTCGTGGCGAAATCGCCAAGACGCGTCTTTCTTTTCCATGGCGAGCACCTTCTGACTGTGCGCTCCATTCCGAGCGGAGACAGGCCTATCAGCGGTCTGTCTCCGCCCACACTTTCTATCTTT
>MHEU01000006.1:61979-65728 GCA_001805245.1 Nitrospirae bacterium RIFCSPLOWO2_02_FULL_62_14
TCGATATCCCTCCTTGCGCGTTCTGCGAGCACAGGAGGCGGACTGGCCCGCCACGTTCACTTCATTTCGTGCGGCTTCTGCGAGCAAGGAAGGGAACCAGACCGCTAGCTCATCTTTCCACTACGCGCGTTGCGCGAGCACAGAAGGGAGTCCGGGCCGCCAGCTCGCTCTCCCTCCACCTTGACACCCGCGTGAACCGATTGTTAGCGTGTGGCATGTCGTCTTGCCTGGTGCGTTCCCTGGCCGTCTTCCTATTCACCATCTTCTGGATTCTGAGCGGCAGTCCCTCCGCCTTCGCGCTGGAGGTCCAGGAACATCAGCTCGCCAACGGCATGAAGGTGCTGCTGGTCGAATCGCCCAAGGCGCCGGTCGTCACCGTGCAGATCTGGTACAAGGTCGGCTCGCGCAACGAAGTGATGGGAAGGGCCGGACTCTCCCACATGCTCGAGCACATGATGTTCAAGGGCACGCCCAAGCGCCCGAAGGGCGAGTTCTCGCGTCTCATTAAAAAGAACGGCGGCAACGACAACGCCTTCACCAGCCAGGATTTCACGGCTTATTTCGAGAACCTCGCGGCCGACAGGGTCGAGCTGGCGCTGGAACTGGAAGCGGACCGGCTGCGCGGCCTGCTGCTGGACGACAAGGAATTCCAGCTCGAGCGCGAAGTCGTGAAGGAGGAGCGACGCCTGCGCTCCGAAGACGACCCGCAGTCGTACCTGGCCGAGGCCCTCTTCGCCCAGGCCTTCCAGATGCATCCCTATCACTGGCCGGTCATCGGCTGGTTCCCCGATCTCAACGCCATGACGCGGGCGGACCTCAAACGGCACTACGACACCTACTACGTCCCGAACAATGCCACGCTCATCGTGGTCGGCGATTTCAAGGCCGCGAAGCTGCTGCCGGTCATCAAGCGTTACTTCGAGCCGATTCCAAAACGGCCGCTGCCGCCTCAACTCGTGGCGGCCGAGCCGGAGCAGAAGGGCGAGCGCCGCATCATCGTCAAACGCGACGCCCAGTTGCCGTCCGTGATGATCGGCTACCGGACTCCGAATTATCAGAGCGACGACGCCTACGCGCTGACGATCCTGGAATCCATCCTCTCGCACGGAAAAACCTCCCGGCTGTACCGCAGCCTCGTCTACGAGCAGAAGCTGGCGCTGGCGGTCGGCGCCGAATACAGCCTGCTGCAGACCGATCCGGACCTGCTCTATTGTTTCGCGGTGGTGGCGCCGGGACAGGACACCGGGCAGGTCGAGCGCGCGGTCTATGCCGAGATCCAGAAGCTGCAGCAGGGGGCGCCGTCCGAGCAGGAACTGCAGCGGGCGAAAAACCAGGTGGAGGCGGCCTACATCTTCGGGCAGGACTCCAATTTTCGCCAGGCGATGCTGATGGGCCAGGCGGAGACCACGGGCGCCGGCTGGAAGCAGGTGGAGCAGTTTCTCAAAAAACTTCGCGACGTGAAAGCTGACGACGTCAAGCGCGTGGCGCAAAAATATCTCATCGAAGACGGACGGACCGTCGGCATCCTGATCCCGACGCCGTCGAATAAGGCGGCAGCGGAGGCGAAATGATGCCGACGGGGATCAGGGCCCGCGAGACGTGCGGGAAAGGCGAGAAAAGCGAGACTCGATTCGCGCAAGTCGCGCCAGTCTCGCAAGTCACGCGCAGCCTCGTGGCGATTGCATGTCTCACCTTGCTGGTATCGCCGCTGGAGGCTGCCGAGATCAAGCCCCAGCGCTTCGTCATGCCAAACGGTCTGACCGTGCTCGTGGTCGAGCAGCATGCCCTGCCGATCGTACAGATCCAGGCGCTCGTGAAAACCGGCTCGGTGCAGGATCCTCCGGAGAAGGCCGGGCTGTCCAATCTCGTGGCCGGCCTGCTGGACGAAGGCACGACGACCCGGAACGCCACGCAACTGGCGGAGCAGATCGAATTCGTCGGCGGCGCGCTGGAAGCCAAGGCGGCACACGACTTCACCACGGCCTCCACACGGGTGCTGGCCAAGAACACCGCCCTGGGCTTCGAGCTGCTGGCCGACATCCTGCTGCACCCGTCGTTTCTGGAACCCGAATTGGAGCGCGTGAAAAAACTCATCCTCGGTGAAATTATCGCGCAGAAGGACGATCCGGGAGTCGTGGCCGGCAAGGCGTTCAGCCAGCTCGTCTTCGACGGCCATCCCTACAGCTGGCCGGTGAATGGAACGGACGAGACGCTGCCCGCCATCAGCCGCGCCGACGTCCAGGCGTTCCATGCGCGCGAATATCTGCCGAACCGGACGATTCTCGCCGTCGTGGGCGACGTGTCCGTCGAAGAGGCCCGCGCGCTGGCCGACATACATTTCGGGGCCTGGCAGAAGGGCCCCGACCCGGCGCGGTCCGCGGCATCGCCGGCCGCCATCGACAAGCCGGTCGTCCAGCTGATCGACAAGGAGCTGACCCAGACGACGCTCGTGCTCGGCCACCTCGGGATCAGCAGGACGAACCCGGATTTTTACGCCGTCACGGTCATGAACTACATTCTGGGCGCCGGCGGATTCTCCTCCCGCCTCATGGATTCGATCCGCGACAGGCAGGGCCTCGCCTACGGTGTCATGAGCCAGTTCGAACCCCGCGCCGAGGCCGGCCCCTTCCTGGTCAGCCTCCAAACCCGCAACGCGACGGCCAACCAGGCGCTCGCCGGCGTCCTGAAAGAACTGCACGCGATGAAGGCGGCGCCGGTCTCGGCCAAGGAACTCTCCGAAGCCAAATCCTATCTCATGGGCAGTTTCCCCATGCGGTTCGACACGACGCACAAGCTGGCCGAAGTCCTCTGCCAGGTTGAGTTCTACGGGCTGGGATTCGAGTATTTTACGCAATATCCGAAATGGATCGAGAAGGTCACCGGAGGCGACGTGCTGCGGGTCGCCAAACAGTATTTGCATCCAGATCGCTATGCGCTCGTCGCCGTGGGCAAGATGGGCGAGGCAAAACTCAAGCAGCAGTGAGGCGTGAGACGTGAAGCGTGAAGCGTTGGATGGCAAGCTTGAACGGTTGCATCGACTCTTTGCCGACATGGAATCGGTCCTCGTCGCTTTTTCGGGCGGCATCGACAGCACGCTCGTGCTGAAGGTCGCGCAGGACGCGCTGGGCGACAGGGCGCTGGCCGTCACGGCGGTCTCGCCGACGTTTCCTGAAATTGAACTCGAATGGACCACGAGGCTCGTCGCCGAGATCGGCGCGCGCCATCGGATCGTGCAGACCGATCAGTTGCAAGTCCCCGCCTTCGTGCAGAACGACGCCGGCCGCTGCTTCCACTGCAAAACGGATCTCTACCAGTTACTGGGAGGCCTGCAACAGGAATTGAAGCTGCGCGCGCTGGTGGACGGCACCAATCTCGACGACCTGGGCGACGAGCGGCCGGGCCATGCGGCCGCCCGCGAATGGGGCGTGCGCAGTCCGCTGGTCGAAGCAGGGCTCTCCAAGAGCGAGGTGCGCGAACTGGCCAGGGAATTGAAACTCTCCAACTGGAACAAGCCTGCGGCGGCCTGCCTCTCCTCCCGCATTCAACGGGACACGCCCATCACCGTCGAAAAACTCTCGCGCGTGGAGCGGGCCGAAGCGTTTCTCCTGGGGCAGGGATTCCGGCAGGTCCGCGTGCGGGACTCGGAAGGCGCCGCACGCGTGGAGGTGGAGTCGACCGAAGTCCCGCGTCTCATGGAACCGGCCCTCGGCGCGAGGATCACCGACTATCTGCGGCAGCTTGGTTTCGCC
>MHEU01000007.1:0-31621 GCA_001805245.1 Nitrospirae bacterium RIFCSPLOWO2_02_FULL_62_14
TGTCAGGCCCCGGTTGATGATGTGCGGTATCATTGCCGCCCTCGGCGCAAGATACAAGGCTTTCAAGCGGCCTGTCGCCTTTCTATTTTTAGTTTATCGGCGGATGCCCCTTCCCGCGAGTGCGGCATGGGCTCCTCCAACTGCGCGCATCGAGGGAGCACATTCTGATCGTGCGGCCTCTGCGAGCAAAGGAGGAGACCATGCCGCAAGCTCGCCTCCTTCCGCGCGCGTTGCGCGAGCACGAAGGGAGACCGGGTCGCCTGCTCGCTCCCTTCGTGTCCCGTTTGACAGTCCGTTCGGCGCTGTGTTAGTTTCCACCCACTGCATCGTCATGGGCGATGCGCTTATCCCTCGCTCCGGACCATGATCCGGGGCTTTATCCGAGAGGAGACTGCATGCAACTCTACGAGTCTATCTTTATCATCCGTCCGTCGCTCTCCGACGACGACACCAACAAGCTGATCGAAAAAATGAAGGACCTGCTTGAAAAAGCGGGCGCTCCGGTGCTGATTCTCGAAAACTGGGGCAAGAAAAAGCTGGCCTACGAGATCAAGCGGGAGCGCCGCGGGACCTTCGTCTACATGCATTTCAAGGCGGCGGGGAACGTTGTGGGCGAGCTGGAGCATGCCTACCGGCTCGAGGACTCCGTGCTGAAGTTCCTGACCGTCCGTCTCGAACATCCGCCCGCGGCCAAGCCGGAGGCGGTGCCGCCGTCGGCAATGGGACAGCCCCAGCCCAGGGAGTTCGAGCGTGACCGGGTTTAATAAAGTCATTCTGATCGGCAATTTGACGAAGAATCCAGAGTTGCGCTATACGCCGAACGGCACGCCGGTGGCCAGTTTCGGGCTGGCGGTGAATCGAAAGTATCGTCAGGCCGAAGAGCTGAAAGAGGAAGTCTGTTTCGTGGACATCGTGGTATTCGGCAAGCAGGCCGAGCATTGCGGGCAGTATCTCAGCAAGGGGAACGGCGTCGTCGTGGACGGCCGGCTGCAGCAGCGGCGCTGGGAAACGGAAGACGGGCAGAAGCGCAGCAAGCACGAGGTGGTGGCGCAGACGGTCACCTTCCTGCCGAAACGCCAGGAAGCGGGCGGGGGCGAGCAGGGCGCGGCGGATGAAGCCGCCGGTTTCGAGGAAGAACCGCAGGGCTAGCCCGCATTATTTATGAGGGTTCGTGACGAAACCGCTGAGACGCCTTGCGAGACGGGCGCGTGGAGCCGCGAGGAAGGGAGGCAGCCTTGAACAGGCTGTTGACCGACCGAGCGGCGAGCCCGCCCGCTTGGCCGCGTCAACCTAGCGGCCAGGCTTGTCGTAGCGGCGTATCGGCGGGTGCAGTAGAAGTCGTCATGAATAATGCGGGCTAATTCAGGATCATCGGATTAGGAGGGGACGAGCGTGGAACGAGGAGGCGGAAGATTATTTCAGCGGCGGCGGCAATGCCGTTTTTGCGTGGACAAGACGCCGATCGACTTCAAAGACATCGGTCTCTTGCGGAACTTTCTGACGGAGCGGGGACGGATCGTTCCGCGCCGGGTCTCCGGCAACTGCATGGGGCATCAGCGGGATCTGACGATCGCGATCAAGCGGGCGCGCACAATCGCGATGCTGTCGTTCGCGGAAGAGTACTAGCCCGCGTTATTTATGGCGGTTCGTCGCGAAATCGTGGAGTCGCGTGGCGAGACGGGCAAGCGCAGCCGTGAAGGACTGAGGCGTACTTGAAACAGTACGTCGAAGGACTGAGCGGCGAGCAGGCCCGCCGCCAGGCTTGTCGCAGCCGCGAATCCGCGTTTGCAGCAGAAGCGTTCATGAATCATGCGGGCGAAAGCCGGGACGGCTCCGCCCGGTTTGACTTGGTGCGGTGTTCCGTGTATATCGATCGCACTTCAGCAACGGGCCTCGCGGTGATGCCCATGGCCTTGCCGGTCCTCCACCTCATCGAGATTCCGCAGGAAGGACTGAGTTTTTCCAGCGACGTCCAGACGGACGATCTGGGGTTGGGGCCCGAGGACGTCCTGATCCCGGGCGGGCTGGCCATGTCGGTGAACGCGCTCAAATCCGGCGCCATTGTGTACGTGACCGGGACGCTGAGCGGGACCGCGCGCCGGCAATGCGTCCGGTGCCTGAAGGAATATGACGACACGCTGAGGATTCCGGTTGTCGGGGAGTACCATCGCGACACCGATCTGAAGGATCGAACGGCCGGCCGGGAGTCGCCGGAGCGGTCCGGAGAAGAAGTCAGGGGTGACGACGTCCATGTCTATGAGGGCGAGGAGATCGATCTCGGAGAGATGCTGCGGGAGCACGTCCTGCTGTCGGTGCCGATGCAGCCGCTCTGTCACGACGAGTGCCAGGGGCTCTGCCCGGTCTGCGGGCAGGATTTGAACGTGCGCCGGTGCGAGTGCCGGGAAGAACAGATCCAGTCGCCGTTTGCCGTGCTGAAGAAGTTACGCGAGACACTGCCGACGCAATCGAAACGAACGACGAAGATGAAGTGAGGAGCGACCATGCCGAATCCAAAACATAAACACTCAAAAGCGCGCCGCGACAAGCGGCGGGCCCAGTGGCGGAGGAAGAAATCCTCGGCGCCCGGTCTGTCCGTGTGCCCGCAGTGCCACGAACTGAAGCCCCCGCACCAGACCTGCCTCAGCTGCGGCACGTATAAGGGCACGCAAGTCATCGCGGTTGAAGAATCGTAGGGTTCAGCGTTCGCGCGACACCCCATGAAAATCGCCGTTGATGCGATGGGCGGTGACCATGGACCCGCCCCGGCAGTCGAGGGCGCCATCCAGGCGGCGCGGGAACTCGGCGTCAGCGTCGTTCTGGTGGGTGACGAAACTCAACTGAAGGAACAGATCCGCCGCCTGAACTGCACCGATCCCCGCATTACCGTCCATCATGCTCCGCAAGTCGTCGGCATGCACGAATCGCCGGCGCAGGTCGCCAGAAAAAAGCGGGATTCCTCGATCTGGATCGCCACGGAACTGGTCCAATCGAGCGACGCGCAGGCCGTCGTCAGCTCCGGGAACACCGGTGCCAGCGTCGTGTCGGCGATTTTCCTGCTCGATCGGATCAAGGGGGTGGAGCGGCCGGCGATCGCGACGACGCTGCCGACCCTGACGGGAACCGCCGTCATGCTGGACGTGGGCGCCAATGTGGACTGCACGGCGAGCCAGTTGTTCCAGTTCGGCCTCATGGGGCACGAATATGCCAAGGACCTCTACGATAAATCCGCCCCCCGCGTCGGCCTCCTGAGCATCGGCGAGGAAGACAGCAAGGGGAACGAAGTCACCAAGGAGGCGCTGAAACTCCTCAAGGGCAGCGGGATCAATTTCATCGGCAACGTCGAAGGACGGGACGTCTACAGCGGCGCGGCCGACGTGATCGTCTGCGACGGATTCATCGGCAACGTGGCGCTGAAGATATCCGAAGGGCTGGCGGAAACGATCAAGAAGCTGCTGATGAAGGAAATTGCCGGGACGTTTCTGGGGCGGCTCTCCTATCTGTTTATCGCGGCTCCGTTGCTCGCGCTCAAGCGCAAAACCGATTATGCCGAATTCGGCGGCGCGCCCCTGCTGGGGGTGAACGGCGTCAGCGTCATCGCCCATGGCCGGTCCTCGGCCAAGGCCATCAAGAACGCGATCCGGCAGGCCAAGCTGATGGTGGACGGGCGCGTGATCGACAACATCCGCCGCGACATCGAAGAGGGCATTGCGGGGAACCGCCCGGCTGCGCAGGGGGATTCGGCGTGAGGGCGGGAATTGCCGGGACCGGCTCCTATGTGCCGGAGCGCGTGCTGACCAATGCCGACCTCGAACGGATGGTCGAGACGTCGGACGAGTGGATCGTCGAGCGCACCGGCATCCGCGAGCGCCGCCTGGCCGCGCCGGGTGAAGCCTGTTCCGACCTCGGTACGAGAGCCGCCGAACGCGCGTTGCAAGCCGCCGGCATCGCGGCCTCCGATCTGGACATGATTCTCGTCGCCACGTGCACGGGTGACGCCCCGCTGCCGTCCACGGCCTGCCTCATTCAGCACCGCCTGGGCGCGACCAAAGCGTCGGCCTGCGATATCGGCGCGGCCTGCTGCGGGTTCGTCTATGCGCTGGCGGTCGGCGATGCCTATATCAAAACCGGCTTGCACCATGTGCTGGTGATCGGTTCCGAAGTCATGTCCGCCATCACCAACTGGAAGGATCGCAATACCTGCGTGCTGTTCGGCGACGGCGCCGGAGCGGTCGTGCTCAGCGCGACGAAGGAGGATCGGGGTATTCTCTCTTCGCACCTCCATTCCGACGGGTCGCTCTGGAACCTGATCTGCGTGCCGGGCGGAGGCTCGCGGATTCCGCCGACCGACAAAATGCTGGCCGACGAGCTGCAGTACATCAAGATGAAGGGGAACGAAACCTTCAAGGTGGCCGTCAAGACGCTGGAAGAGTCCGCCCACGAAGCGTTGAAGGCGAACGGGATGACGGTGGCGGATCTCGATGTCTACGTGCCGCACCAGGCCAATGCGCGGATCCTCAAGGCCGTGGCGAGCCGGCTGGAGCTGCCGATGGAAAAAGTGGTGATGAACCTGGACCGCTACGGCAATACGTCGGCGGCCTCGATTCCCATTGCGCTGGACGAAGCGGTCCGTTCGGGGCGGATCAAGCAGGGGCATCTCGTCATGATGACTGCCTTCGGAAGCGGGCTGACGTGGGCCACATCTCTGGTTCGATGGTAACAACGTGAAGCGTGAAACATGTCTTGCAACGCTCCTGCGAATGACGCTTCACGAATGACGAACGACGTTTTTTTCCGGTTGACATTGTGACGAGAATTCCCCCATATCATACGCCGTTATGGTTTCCGGAATAGGGCTGGTATTTCCCGGCCAGGGATCGCAATCAGTCGGGATGGGCCGCGCGCTCTACGAGGCGCATCCGGCGGCCCAGGCCGTATATAAGGAAGCGTCGGCGGTGCTCGGCTACGATGCAGCCGAGTTGTGTTTTAACGGACCGGCCGAACGCTTGAATTTGACGGAGTACACGCAGCCTGCGCTGCTGACCGCCAGCATCGCGGCGTTCCGGGTCCTGGAGCCTGCCGGGCTCAAGCCGGTGGCGGTGGCCGGGCACAGTCTCGGTGAATATTCCGCGCTGGTGGCGGCCGGCGGGCTGACGTTCAAAGCGGCGGCTGCCCTGGTGCAGAAACGGGGCCGCTACATGGCCGAAGCGGTGCCGCCGGGCAGCGGGCTGGTCGCGGCGATTCTGGGTCTGGCGCCCGATGCCGTGCGCGATGCGTGCCGGGAAGCCTCGTCGGTCGGGGTGGTTGCGGCGGCGAACTTCAATTCTCCCGGGCAGGTGGTGATCGCGGGAGAAAAGGCGGCGGTCGAAAAAGCGATCGAAGCCGCCAAGGCCAGGGGAGCCAGGAAGGCCATCCCCCTTCCGGTCAGCGTGCCGGTGCACACGCCGCTGATGCAATCCGCGGCGGACCGGCTGGCGAAGGACGTGGAAGCGACCGCCTGGTCGGATTTAACGGCGCCGCTGATCAACAATGCCGAGGCGAAGGCCCTGCGGACGGCGGCGGAGGTCAGGGCTTCCCTGATCCGGCAATTGCCGTCGTCGGTCTTGTGGGAAGACTCAATCAAGACGATGCACGGCATGGGCGTGACGACCTTTATTGAAGTCGGACCCGGCACCGTGTTAAGCGGGTTGATCAAACGCATCGTGCCGGATGCGAAAACCTTGAACGTGCAGGATCCGGCGTCGCTGGAGGCGACACTGAAGAGTCTGGAAAGTCTGAAAGTCGAAAAGTCTTAAAGTCGACTTTATGACTTTCGGACTTGATGACGTTATGACATTTAGGTGGAGTTTGCGATGTCGTTAACGGGTAAAACAGCGATTGTCACCGGAGCGGCGCAGGGAATCGGCAGGGCCATCGCCGAAACGCTGGCGGCCGCCGGCGCCGATGTGGCGGTCGCCGATCTGGATCCGGGCCGGTCGCAGGACACCGTGACGGCCATCACCAAGATGGGACGGCGGGCCATGAACATCAAGGTGAATGTCGCAAGCTGGGACGATGCCAAGGCGATGGTGGATCAGGTCGTGAAGGAATGGGGCAAGGTGGACATCCTGGTCAACAATGCCGGCATCACGCGGGACGGGTTGCTGCTTCGCATGAAAGAGGAAGACTGGAACCTCGTGCTGCAGGTCAATCTGAACGGCACATTCAATTGCACGAAAGCGGCGCTCCAGCCGATGAGCAAGCAACGGTCCGGGCGGATCGTCAACATCGCCTCGATCGTCGGCGCGATCGGCAATGCCGGCCAGGCCAATTACGCGGCGTCCAAGGCGGCGGTGATCGGATTCACGAAATCGGTAGCGCGGGAGTATGCCAGCCGGGCGGTGACGGTCAATGCCGTGGCGCCGGGTTTCATCGACACGGCGATGACGCAGCAATTGTCGGCGGAAGTGAAGGAGACGTTGTCCAAGCAGATTCCGCTGGGGCGGCTGGGGCAGCCGTCCGACGTGGCGGAGGCGGTGAAGTTTCTGGCCTCGGACGAGGCGGGGTATATTACGGGTCACGTGTTGCATGTCAATGGTGGCATGCACATGGCGTAACTATGACAGGCAATAGGCAAGGGGCTAGGGGCGATAGGTTCGAAAAGAAATCAGAAAAGACGGGGCTAGGCCTATAGCCTCGTGCCCATAGCCTCGAGCCTGCGTTGAGCGTATAGCGAAACGTTGAGAGGAGGTGTAGAACGCAATGGCAGCAGACGGCAAAGTAGAAGAAAAGGTGAAGAAAATCGTCGCGGAAAATCTCGGCGTCGAAGAGGACGAGGTTGTCCCGGACGCCAAGTTTGTGGATGACCTGGGAGCGGACTCCCTGGACACGGTCGAGTTGGTAATGGCCTTCGAGGAAGCGTTCGATATCGAAATCCCCGACGAGGATGCCGAGAAAATTCTCACGGTCGGCAAGGCTATCGACTATATCAAGGAAAAAATGTAGCTCGGGCCGGTGCAGTCTATGACGGAGCACGGCAGACGTCGGGTGGTCGTTACGGGGCTGGGGCTGATCACGCCTCTCGGTATCGGCGTGAGTCCCACCTGGAAGGCGCTCTGCGAAGGGCAATCCGGCATCGGCCGCATCACGCGGTTCGACCCCACCGGCTATGCCTCGCAGATCGCGGGAGAGGTGAAGGGCTTCGATCCCGCCGCCTTCATCGAGAAAAAAGAAATCAAGAAAATGGACACGTTCATCCACTATGCCGTGGCCGCGGGCCAGATGGCGGTGGATGATGCGGGCCTGAAAGTCTCGCCGGAGGACGCGGAGCGCGTCGGCGTCTATATCGGCTCCGGCATCGGCGGCCTGCCCGCTATCGAGCACTACCACAAGATCTTGCTTGAAAAAGGCCCGGACCGGGTCACGCCGTTTTTCATTCCCATGACCATCATCAACCTGGCGTCCGGCCAGGTGGCCATCCGGATCGGCGCCAAGGGGCCGAATTCGTGCGCGGTCACGGCCTGCGCGACCGGCAATCACTGCATCGGGGACGCCATGCGCATCATCCAGCGCGGCGAAGCCGATGCCATGGTGGCCGGGGGCACGGAGTCCTGCATCGTCCCGCTCGCGCTTGCGGGCTTTTCGTCTGCGAAGGCCCTGTCCACGAGAAATGACGAACCGACGAAAGCCAGCCGGCCCTTCGACAAGGACCGCGACGGATTCGTCCTGAGCGAAGGCGCGGGCATCGTGGTGCTGGAAGAATTGGAGCGGGCAAAGCGCCGCGGAGCCAGAATCTACGCGGAGCTGATCGGTTATGCGATGAATGCCGACGCCTATCACATCACGGCGCCGTCTGAAAACGGCGAAGGCGCCGTCCGCTGCATGGAGCTGGCGATCAAGGATGCGAAGATTTCCAAGGACGAAGTCGGCTACATCAATGCCCACGGGACATCCACCATGGCCGACGCGATCGAGACCAGGGCGATCAAGCAGGTGTTCGGGGACCGGGCTCCACGCATTCCGGTCAGTTCGACCAAGTCCATGACCGGCCACCTGCTCGGCGCCGCCGGCGGGATCGAGGCGGTGTTCAGCGTGCTGGCGATCCACCAGAATCTATTACCGCCGACGATCAATCTCGACCATCCCGATCCCGCGTGCGACCTCGACTACATTCCGTGGAAGGCGCGCCCGGCCTCGGTCGCGGTGGCGCTGTCCAATTCGTTCGGCTTTGGCGGCGTGAATGCGTGCCTGTTGTTCAAGCGAATAGCAAACAGCTGATAGCAGGTAGCCAGAACAAGGTTTCCTCAACATTGATCAAAGCGGAATTTCCTTCTCCAGCTATCCGCTATGTGCTGCTCGCTGCCGGCTATTTCTGACCATGGCGCGGACTCCACTCGACGAGGCGCAGCAGGCAATCGGCTACACCTTTCGGGACGTCCGCCTGCTGGACGAAGCGCTCACGCATACCTCCTACGTCAATGAGTTCAAGGACCAGGGCTCGAAAGACAATGAGCGGCTGGAGTTTCTGGGGGATGCCGTTCTGGCGCTGATCATCAGCGAGCATGTGACGGCCGTCTGTCCCGGCCTGGCGGAAGGCGCGCTGTCCAAGTTGCGTTCCCGCCTGGTGAGCGAGGCGACGCTCGCCCGGGTTGCCCGCCGGCTGGACCTCGGCAAACTGCTTCGGTTGGGGCGCGGCGAGGAGTGCACGCAGGGGCGGGACAAGGAGTCCATCCTTGCCAATACGCTGGAAGCCGTCCTGGCGGCGGTCTATCGGGACGGAGGACTGGATGCCGCGAAAAGTTTTGTGCTCACTTCCTTTGCGCAGGAGTTGGACGAGGTTGCGCGCCGCGACGCGGACGGGGAACTCTCGGGCGATTACAAGACACAGCTTCAGGAATGGTGCCAGCAACGCTATGGCGGTGTGCCGCAGTACGTGACGGCAAAGGAATCTGGCCCGGACCACCAGAAGACGTTCGTGGTGCAGGTCATGGTGCAAGGCAAGGTGGCGGGACGGGGCACCGGGCGAAGCAAGAAAGAGGCGGAACAGGCGGCCGCGCAAGAAGCGCTGGAACACGTGAAGCGTACCTCGTGAAGCGTACCTCCTATGCGAGATACGAACCACGAGATACGAGATGCGAACTAATTAGGAGGGGCAGATGATGAAAAAGATTAAATGGGCAGTGCACATCGGATTGGCGGTGGCCATGCTGTGCTTTACGGCAGGGGCGGGCCTGGCGGCGGACAAGGACAAGGCTCCGGCCAAGGGCCCCCGGGCGATCATCAATACCAAGTTCGGCGAGATCGAAATAGAGTTCTTCCCGGACAAGGCTCCCAATCACGTGAAGAATTTCATCAAGCTGGCCAAGTCCGGCTTCTACAACGGCACTCTTTTCCACCGTGTCATCCCCGGCTTTATGATCCAGGGCGGGGATCCGAACACGAAAAATCTGACGAACAGAGAGGCCTATGGCATGGGCGGCCCCGGTTACAGCGTGAACGCGGAGTTCAACGACATCCAGCATAAGCGCGGCATCGTGTCCATGGCACGGGCCAACGATCCGAACAGCGCCGGCTCGCAGTTCTACATTGTCGTGGAGAATTCCTTCTTCCTCGACCGCCAGTACACGGTGTTCGGGCAGGTGGTGAAGGGGATGGGCGTGGCGGATAAGATCGTGCAGCAGCCGAGGGATAGCAAGGATCTGCCGGTGCAGCGGGTGGAAATGACAGTAACGATCGTAGAGTGATAGAGACGGCAGGGGCTACGCTTCCGCGCCTCTCGGAGCGACCCTTCCGGACTCTGCCGGGTGGAATCCTTCGGAAATTCCCTCGAAGACTCGGTCAGTTTCCGCTTTCCTTCCCGGCAGAGTCTCGGTGGGTACCCCGCTCCTTCGGCGAAGTCGCTACGTCCCTGCCATCTCTAGAGAGAGTGGGCGGGGACAGACCGCTGACAGGCCTGTCCCCGCTCGGAATAAAGCGCACACGCAGAAGGTGCTCGCCACGGGGAAAGGCGCGCTTCATAGCGCACCGGGGTGGGTGGGTGAGAGGAGCGCGCAGTTGCGAGTCAGCCACGTCGCTTCCGATTTTTAAAGAGTGTGGGCGTGGACAGACCGCTTACAAGTCTGTCCCCGCTCGGATTGAAGCGCAGTCGAAGGGAGCCTCGGCTGCTGCTCGACAGGGGAGAGAATGGGCGGGAGTCTTCGGCTTGCCTATCGGCAAGAAAGACTCCCGCCCTGTTTTTTACGGATAACGAGTGACGAATAACGGATGACGCTGCTCAGTGGTGATGCTGGCAGTCGGGGCCGTGGGTGTGCGGGGTTGGTGTCGAGGGTGTTGGCGTGAACTGGCCGGGGAGGACGAATCGGCCGCTGTCGTGTGTTCAGCGACCGATGTTGTCTTCATGTCTGATCGGTCGTGTGTGGAAAGAGGCGCAGAAAGTCCGCTAGTCGCAGGATTGGAATATCCCGAAACGTTTTCAGCGCAAGAAGGGAACGGTCGCCTGTGACAATCATGTCCGCATGGCCAGTAATGGCGCATTCCAGTACCCGGTTGTCCGGTGCGTCCTTGAGTTCTGAGACTTTGACAGTTGGTCTGAGCACTTCTGCTGTACGACTGATGAGCTTCAATGCGGCTTTGATGTCTGCTTCTTCCTGATGAAATTTCCTCCTGAGCGTTTCGGCGGTTTCCGCCAGGATGGCGACCGATGCGTAAAGATGAACGTGTTTTCGTTGGGCCAGAAGAAAGGCCTGCTCGCCGTGGCCGCCGGGAATGAGGAACGCGGAAATGAAAATATTGGTATCGAACACCACTTTCATTAGCGATCCTCAAAAACGATCCGCTCAACCTCCTTTTCCGTGAACACGCCCGTGGTGCGGGCTTTCTTCGCCATTTTACGCTGAAGCCCGAAGTACGCTTCCTCGTCCAGGCGCGCTTTGTAGGTTTCCACCATCCTTCTGAACAACTCGCTCTTGGTCGTGCCCTGACGGACCGACAAGCGGTCGTACTCTCTTGCGATCGTGGGGCTTACCGAAAATCCAACGATGGTTGTTTTACGTCCCATACGAGTCTCCTTCAAGTTAAACTCAGTTAAACTATACAGGGAATGTGAAGGGAAGGCAATGCTGGCTTGGTGTTCAGTGGTGAAGATGGCCGCAGTCGGGGCCGTGGGTGTGGGGCGCCGGAGTAGTCGGCTGGGGTGTGAACTGGCCAGGAAGAACGATACGGCCGCCTTCCTGCTGCTTGGCCAGGTGCTCGGCGACCTGCGGATGATGGGCGCGGATGTAGCCGATCAGGCCGTTGAGAAACCGGGTCGATTGCAGCCCGCCGCCTGAGAATTCCGTCACGAATTTCATGACACGGTCCAGCACTTCCGTTGCGAGGGCTGCATCCGGCAACGGCTGGTCCTTCTGCTTGCTGAACACCTCGTACTGCTTTTTCAAATGCTCCGCGAAGACCGGCGCCATGGCCGCCGGGATGTGCAGCGGGCTGAGATTTCTCCTGAGCGACTGGATTGCGGTGATGACTTCCGCGTCCTGCCCGTCCCGACGGTTGCAGAAATAGCCGAACGCGATCGTCTCGATGAAGTTGAACAACGCGGCGGCCTTGTCATCGCCCAGCGTGAAGAGCTCCTTGTAGAATTCCTTGCGCGCCTGCGCGAACCGTTCGCCGGACCGCTTCTGCTGGTAATCGCTGCTGGAGTCCAGGTACTGGCAGTTGGAGGGGCAGGCGATGCGTGTCATGCGGTGTTCGCCGCAGCATTGACTGCAAATCAAACCATTCAGCGCCGGACAGGAGCGCTTGCCTTTCCGCTCTTTGCAGTAAACGCACTTGCTCATTTGTTGGGCGCAACTTTCTGCGGCGGCCTGGTGCCGGTGAAGCCATAGTCCGCCAGGGTTCGTTTCTGCTTGCCCGATTTGATCGGCGATTCGAGCCCGTTCATCTCCGCGGTATTGCCGTAGTGATAGGGAACCAGAATGAGGTTCTTTACACGGTCCACACTGATGCCGGCTGGAGAGGGCAGGTATTCCGCGATCACGCTGAAGTGCCGGTCGGGGCGCATCCGCCAGATCTTGCCGGTGGTGAAGTCCGAGACGTACATGTTGCCCCAGGTGTCGAAGTCCACGCCGTCGAGATTTTGAAAGCGCGATGAAAAGAATCCATTGGAAACCAATTCGGTGATGGTGCCGTCGGGGGCGATCTCGGCGATGCTACCCTTGTGCCAGCTGACGGCGATGAGCCGCCCGGTCTTCGGGTGCACGGCCAGACCGCGCGGGCCGGCCAGCGCGGCATCGCGAGCCAGCACGGACACGGCATACTGCTTCGCAGGATCGATCCGGTAAATGACATTGGCATCCATGTCGGAGGCGTAGAGCAGGCCCTGTGGGTCCGCGGCGACATCCACCAGCGCGATCGGGCCCGGCTGTCCGGAAAACGACACGGTAGCCACGGGCTTGCCGGTTTGGGCGTCGAAGGCGCGGAGCGCGTCCAGATCGGCGACATACAAAAGTTGCTTGACGATGGCCATGCCTTTCGGCGCGTGGAGCACCGTCTCCCCGTCTCCGCCGTGGATGAACTGCGCCGCGATGACTTTGCCGTCGCGGTCCAGTTTCGTGATGAAGCCGTTGTTGTCCCTGGCGTCCGGCTCGCCGTTGATGTTGGAGATAAAGTAGCAGTCGCAGCCGCCGCCGGCCACGAAGCTCTGGGGCGACTGCAGGCCGGTGACTTGCAGCGCCAGCGCGGGCGCGAGGAGTCCCGGCAGGAGGAGGACGGCCAGCGCGACCGATCCGGAACGGAGTGGCAGGCGGTGTGTCAACGTCGTGCTTTCTGGTTTGTGCCGGATGTCATCTGAAGCGGGCATGCACTGATGCGTGGATGGTACGGGACGCTTGAAAGGCGTGTCAAGGAACGTTGACACCGATTTCAAGGCCCTGCTATTGTGCGGCGGTTTTGTGAAGGTCAAGGTTGAGGCTGAGGTTGAGGAAAGCCTCAGCCTTATCTTTTCTTACCTGAACCTTAGCCTAAACCTGAACCTTCTTAGGGGGTGCTGTGGCGGCGAAATTGATTGACGGTAAAGCGTTGGCGCAGTCGATTCGGGAGCGGATCGCCAAGGACGTCGCGGACCTGCATGCGAACACCGGTGTGCGGCCCGGCTTGGCGGCCATCCTGGTCGGGGACGATCCGGCCTCGCATCTCTATGTGAAGAACAAGCAGAAGGCGTGCGATGCCGCGGGCATCTACGTGGACGAGCACAAGTTGCCGGCCTCGATGAGCCAGGCCGACTTGCTGGCGCTCATTGAGAAAAAGAACGCCGACCAGAAGGTCCACGGCATTCTCGTCCAGCTCCCGCTGCCCAAACACATCGACAGCAAGGTGATTCTGGACGCAGTCTCGCCCGCGAAGGACGCCGACGGATTCCACCCCTACAACCTGGGCCGCCTGGTGGAAGGCAATCCGGTCTTCGAGGCGTGCACGCCCAAGGGCGTCATCAAGATGATCGAATCCACCGGGGTTGGTATCGAGGGCAAGCGGGCGGTCGTCGTTGGCCGCAGCAATATCGTGGGCAAGCCGGTGGCCCTGATGCTGCTGCATCGTCATGCCACGATCACGATCTGCCATTCGAAGACGAAGGACTTACCGGCTGTCTGCAGGGAGGCGGAGATCCTGGTCGTGGCGATCGGCAAGGCAAAATTTGTGACGGCTGACATGGTCCGTGAAGGCGCCGTGGTGATTGACGTCGGGGTGAACCGGCTGAGCGATGGGACCTTCGTCGGCGACGTGGATTTCGGGCCTGTGAGCCAGAAAGCCGGCTGGATTTCGCCGGTGCCGGGCGGCGTCGGGCCGATGACGATCACGATGCTCCTCTATAATACCGTCGAATCGGCTAAGCGCTTCGCCGCCGCGAAGAAATAGAACACGATGAGCACCGGCCCCAAACGGCGCCTGAAGGACATTCTCGACTGCGGCGAGTTCGCCGTCACGGTCGAGTACAACCCGCCGAAGGGCACGAACGCCTCCGCGATCCTGGACAACGCCAAATCGCTGATCGGTCGGGTGAGCGGCGTGAACGTCACGGACAACACCGCGGCGATCATGCGGGCCAGTTCGCTGTCGATCTGCCGCCTGCTCTACGAGATGGGGCACGATCCCGTCATGCAGATGACCTGCCGCGACCGCAACCGGCTGGCGATTCAATCCGATCTGCTGGGCGCCCATCTATTGGGCATCCGGAACATTCTCTGCCTGACCGGCGACTACCCGACGGTCGGCGATCACAAGGACGCCAAGCCGGTCTACGACCTCGATTCCGTGCAGATCATGCAACTGGTGCAGGGGTTCAATCAGGGGAGGGACCTGGCCGGCAACAAGCTCGACGGCGCGGCCGACTTCATGATCGGCGCGGCGGTCACGCCCGAGATGGACCCGCCGGGCCCGATGCTGGCGAAGTTCGAAGCCAAGGTGAACGCCGGCGCGAAGTTTTTCCAGACCCAGGCCATCTACCATGCCGACCAGTTCAACTCGTTCATGCACAAGGTCCGGCCGTTCAAGGTCAAGGTGCTGGCCGGCATCCTGTTGCTGCGCTCGGCCAAGATGGCGGAATTTCTGAACGCGAACATTCCGGGCATCGCGGTGCCGCCCGAAATGATCGCGGAGCTGCGGGCCGCCGGCCCTACGCGCGAGCAGGAGGTCGGGATCGAGATTGCCGTGCGGACGATCAAGGCCGTCCGCCCGCACTGCGACGGCGTGCACGTCATGGCGCTGAAAGCGATCGACCGTCTCCCGGAAATCCTCACGAAAGCCCAGTTAGGCTAAACCGTCCCGCATTTCGCGCATCGCGGTTCTCTATGGTAGGATTCCGTCCATGGCACGGATGACGGTTCCAACATTCCAGCAATACAAGCGCGAGGGGAAGAAGCTCATCCTCGTGACGGCCTATGATGCCCTGTTCACGAAGATTGCCGAGCAGGCCGGCATCGAGGCCATTCTCGTCGGCGATTCGCTTGGCGTTGTCGTGCAGGGGAAACCGGACACGCTGTCGGTCACCATGGACGACATGCTCTACCACACCAGGCTGGTGGCCGGGGCGGCGCAGCGGGCGCTGGTGATTGCGGACATGCCGTTTTTGTCCTACCAGGTCAGCGTCGAAGAGGCGGTGCGAAACGCCGGGCGGCTCCTGCAGGCCGGCGCGGCGGCGGTAAAGCTGGAAGGCGGCGCTGCGGTTGTGGACCGGATCCAGGCCATGACCCGCTTCGGGATTCCGGTCATGGGCCACCTCGGCATGACGCCGCAATCCGTACATCAGTACGGCGGCTATAGGGTGCAGGGGAAAGAGCGTCCGCAGGCTGAAACGTTGCTCTCCGATGCCAAAGCCCTGGAAGAAGCCGGAGCCTTTGCCATCGTGCTGGAAGCGATTCCGGCCGCGCTGGCCGGGACCGTGACCGAATCGCTTGCGATTCCCACGATCGGCATCGGCGCCGGCGCGCACTGCGACGGCCAGGTACTGGTGCTCTATGATTTGCTGGGCCTGTTCGACGACTTCGCGCCGAAGTTTCTCAAGCCCTACGCGCACCTCAAGGCCGACGCGTTGCAGGCGTTGCGCCGCTACAAGGAAGAAGTCGAGCAGGGGAAGTATCCAACCGACTCTGAGAGTTACCACTAGCAGGACGTTGAAAAAGGCCGCCAGCTTTGTTCTCGCGTCGCTCAAAGGCTCAACGTACGGAACAAAGCCTATTGAGGCAAAATAACTATCCGCTCGCATATGACCCGTCGAGAGCCTCTGGGTCGAGCGATCGAAGCGAGCGGCTCAAGCGAAGCTTGGTATGTACCTCCTCGGCTCACGCTGCTGCGGCCGCCCACGGGAAAAGCACGCGTCCCCGTGGAGAGGCGCCTGTCGCGACAGGCGCGGGGCATGGGCAAAAGAGGCGTCTCGGCGCGTCTAGGGTTGGGCGGGTGAGATAGCGCGTGCGACAACGTGCGGAGTGGGCGGGTGAAACAGTGGCCTTTTAGAACATCCTGGCAGAATTGTGAGGAGTGTGAACTGCTTTCCAATGGGACTGCTGTGATGTTGCAGGGCAAACTGCTTTTGAAAGCGCTGCTCGCCTGGTGCCTGCTGTTCTGGATCGGGATGTCGTTCTCGCCCGTGGATGTCCAGAACTGGATCCTGTCCAGCATTCTGCCGTGCCTGCTCGTCGCCGTGCTGGTGGCGACACACCGTTCGTTCCCGCTCTCGCACGGTTCCTACGCCCTGATCACGTTGTTCCTGACCCTGCACATGATCGGCGCGCATTACACCTACGCGCAGGTGCCGTTCGGGCAATGGCTGGAGAGCGCGCTCGAGATGTCCCGCAATCCGTTTGACCGGGTCGTGCATTTCTGTTTCGGGTTGCTGCTGACCTATCCGCTGCTCGAAGTTTTCATCCGGCTGGCGAATGCCGGCGGGGCGCTGGCCTCGTACCTGTCGTTCATGACGCCGCTGGGATTGAGCGGCCTGTGGGAAGTGCTGGAGTCCTGGGTGGCGCGCGTCGTCAGTCCACAACTGGGCGATGCGTACCTGGGGTCGCAGGGCGATGTCTGGGATGCGCAGAAGGATATGGCCGCCGCCGTGTTCGGCAGCCTCCTGTGCCTGCTGGCGGTCGCCGTGATCCGGTCACGTCGTCAGAGGGCTGTGTAACTCATGTCCGGCACGATTTCCTCATCGAGAGAGTTGGCCGGCGTCAATCCACTGAGCATACGCCTGCACCAGGGGTTGCTGGCGGCGTATCTTGTCCTGTGGGCGGCGCTGGCGATCGCCCCCGTCGACCGTCGTGACTGGCTGCTGGAAAACATTCTGGCCGTGCTGTTGTTCGGGCTGCTGATCGGGACGTATCGGCGGTTCCGCTTTTCCGATCGTTCGTATGTCCTGATCGCGCTCTTCATGGCGTTGCATGCCGTCGGCGCCCATTACACCTACGAGCATGTCCCCGCCGGTTATTGGATCCAGCAGGCCCTGGATCTGCAACGCAATCATTTCGACCGTCTCGCGCATGGCGCCTTCGGGCTTCTGCTGACCTATCCGGTCCGGGAACTGTTCCTGCGGCTGGCCCACCTGCGCGGATTCTGGAGCCACTATTTCGCACTCACCACCGTCGTCGCGCTCAGCGGCTTGTTTGAAATTCTGGAAGCCTGGGTGGCGCAGATCGTCAGCCCCGATCTGGGCGCCCTGTACCTCGGCATCCAGGGCGATATCTGGGATGCGCAACAGGATATGACGGCGGTCCTTGCCGGCGCCCTGGTGTGCACTGTGCTGACCGCGATCGCCCAGCGGCCTCCCGGCCGGTAACGGTCCGGTTTCGACCCCTCCGTTCTTCCTTTCATTACCCGTCACATACCCGGCCCCTTGAGGATATTTACGGAGCCGGCGGTTTATGGTACCGTTGCGCCTCTTCGATGGGTAGTACTCGGTATGTTTTAAGACGGAGGACCTGTCATGGCGAAAATTGACGCATTCTTCAAACTCATGGCCGAGCAGGGCGCGTCGGACCTGCACCTGGTGTCCGGCCAGCAGCCGATTTTGCGCGTGCGGGGAGAAATGGAGCGGGTGAAGTACGACGTGCTCAAGAACGACGAACTCCGGGCCATGCTCTACGAGATCGCGCCGGAGGTCAAAATCAAGCAGTTCGAAGAGACCGGCGACGTGGACTTCGGCTACGAGATTCCAGGGTTGGCCCGGTACCGGGCCAATTTTTTCAATCAGAAGTACGGTTGTGCGGCCGTGTTTCGGCAGATCCCCACTAAAGTCTTGTCGGCCGAACAGCTCGGGCTTCCGCCCATTCTGACGAAAGCAGCCATGCTGAAAAAGGGCCTGGTGCTGGTGACGGGTCCCACCGGCAGCGGGAAATCCACGACGCTGGCCGGCATCATCGATCACGCGAATAAAAACCGGAAGGACCATATCATCACCGTCGAGGATCCGATCGAGTTCGTCCATGAGAGCCAGGGATGCATCGTGAATCACCGTGAGGTCGGGCTGCACACGAAGTCGTTCGGGGCGGCGCTTCGCGGCGCGCTGCGCGAAGACCCGGACATCATTCTGGTCGGCGAGATGCGCGATCTGGAAACGATCCGCCTCGCGGTCGAGGCCGCGGCCACCGGCCACCTGGTGTTCGGCACGCTGCACACCACGAACGCGGCGAAGACGGTGGACCGAGTCATCGAAGTGTTCCCGGCGGAGGAACAGGCGCAGATCCGCAATACGCTCTCCACCAGCCTCCGGATTGTCGTGGCCCAGAACCTCTTCAAGCGGGTGGACGTCAAGGGACGGTGCGCGGCGCTGGAGATCCTGGTGTGCACCAACGCCATCGCGAACCTGATCCGCGATGCGAAGACCTTCCAGATTCCCTCGGCGATGCAGACCGGCAAGAAACTCGGCATGCAGACCCTGGACGACGCGATCCTGGACCTCCTCAATAAGAAATGGATCGCGCCGGAGGAGGCCTACGAGAAGGCCATCGACAAGACCCGGTTCATCCCGCTTTTGAAGACGCCGCCGGACGAATTGTCCTTCTAGGAAGGCGCCGGGCACGGCATGGTGCAAGGGGAGTGCGGTCATGAGAAAAGCTGAAATCGATCATATGCTGGACAAGATGTTGTTCACGTTTCAGAACGTGTCGGACCTCAACATCTCGTGCAACCGTCCCCTGCAGGTCGAGACCTCCGGGCAATTGACCAAGGTGCCGGTCGAGCCGGACATCGACTCGCTGACTCCCTTCCAGACCGAAGTCTTCGCGCTCAATCTCGTCGGCCATGACCGGCGGCTGACCCAGAACCTGGTCCAGCAGGGTTCCTGCGACAGCTCCTATTCGCTGGGTGACAAGGCGCGGTTCCGGGTCAATGTGTTCTCCCAGCGCGGCAACTACTCGATCATCCTGCGCAAGCTGTCCACGGTCATCCCGACGATGAAGGAACTGGGCCTGCCCAAGGCGTTTTATGAGATGCCGAAGGAAAAGAACGGCATGATCCTGGTGACCGGCGGGACCGGCAGCGGCAAGTCCACGTCACTGGCGGGGCTGCTGCGGGAGTTCAATGAAACCCATTCCATCCACGTCGTCACGCTGGAAGATCCGGTGGAGTTCGTGCATCCCAACATGAAGGCGACGTTCAACCAGCGCGAGCTGGGGAGCGATTTCGACACGTTTGCCAACGGATTGCGGGCCGCCTTGCGCCAGGCGCCAAAGATCATCCTGGTCGGCGAGATGCGGGACCGCGAAACCGTCGAGTTGGGCTTGAAAGCGTCCGAAACGGGGCACCTGGTGCTGAGCACGCTCCACACGGTGGATGCCGGCCAGACGATCAACCGCATCGTCGGCATGTTCGACCAGGCCGAGGAGAAACAGATCCGCCAGCGGCTGGCCTCGACCGTTCGCTGGATCGTCTCGCAGCGGCTCGTCCCGAAGGTTGGAGGCGGGCGGCTGGCTATCCACGACATTCTGGGCAACAACATCCGGGCGAAGGAATCCATTCTCAACGGAGAATCGGACGGAAAAACGTTTTATGAAATCCAGGAGGCCAGCGAGCCGTTCGGCATGCAGACCTTCGATCAAGCGCTGGTCAAGGCGTTCGACGAGGGCCTGGTGGAGCCGGACACGGCGGAGATGTATGCCACGCGCAAAGCCATCGTGCAGCGGGGCATCGATCGGGTCAAGCAGACGAAGGGCCAGCAGGATCAGGGCATCACGGGACTCACAATCGACAAGGATTACGGGACGGGAAAATATCCCAAGCTCGGCAAATGAATGCGAGCGTCGCCTGACGGCGGAAGCGGGGGACTATGAGCCAGCAATCAGATCAGACCCAGCCGGGAGCGGTTGCCCAGCCGGAAGGCGATCCGAGGTATGCCCTTGTCTGTCTTGCCTCGTCGCAACAGCCGGGGCCAATCCAGGCGGCCCTGCAGGAACTGGGGTATACCGTACACGTTCCGGCCAAATTGGAGGAGGCGCTGGAGCAACTCGAGCAGAATCGCTACGAGCTGGCGTTGATTCACGAGACCTATGGAGGGTCGCCGGAACAAAATCAGATTCTGAAAACGATCCAGCCGATGGCCATGCCGTTGCGGCGGCACATGTGCGTCGGGTTGATCGGGGGGCAGGTCAAAACGTCCGACCACATGATGGCCTTCGCGAAAAGCGTGAATTTCGTCGTGGCGGAGTCGGACCTCGACAAGATCAAGACGATCGCCCGCCGGGCCGTGACCGAGAACGATCACTTCTATAAGGCCTTCCGGGAAAGTCTGCGCGAAGCCGGCAAAGAATGACAGGACGTTGAAAAAGTCTCACGGATGCCGCGTGTGGTTATTGCGGGGAACTCTCAGAAGGAAAAACTCTGAATGACCCAGCGGTCGTTTTCCTTGATGAGGACATAGCGGGCCTTGGTTTGCTTGGTGTCAAGGGACTCAATGGTGCCGGAGATGGTCGCGACGTCGTTCTCGATCGATCGGGACCAGAATTGGCTCTTGGCGCGGCCCATGGCGACGGGGTTCTTCTCGAAGCGTTCCTGAAATTCTGCTGGCGTCATGGCGGCCTTGGTCTTGGTCGCGAGATAGTCGTAGGCTGAGGCGTAGTCCCGTTTCCCGACGGCCTCCAGTTGGGCCTCAATCACCTTCACGGCCCCGTCGGCTCTCCCCCAGAACCACCACCAGGATCCGCAGATGAGCAGCACGATGATCAGTCCCTTCATGGCGCAACCTCAGGGATATTTCGCTTCGATCGTGGAAGAGAGCCCGCCCCGCGCGGTGAATTCGCCGGTCACGACAGCCCGCACGGGACGGCAGGCGGCCACGATGTCCTGCAGAATCCGGTTCACGGCGTTCTCGTAGAAGATGCCGAGATTCCGGTAGGCGTGGATGTACATCTTGAGGGACTTCAATTCCAGACAGGCCTTGTCCGGCATGTAGCGCAACCGGATCGTGCCGAAGTCGGGGAGGCCGGTCTTGGGGCAGATGGCCGTGTACTCCGGAATGTCGATCGTGATCTCGTAGCCCTTGTACTGATTGGGAAACGTCTCGATGCCGGGCAGCTTCGCGTCAATGCCGCTCTTCGCGTGCCGCTCCGAATAGCCGAGCGCGGTTTTTCTTCGTCCTGCTCCTGACTTCTCACGCTTCACTTTTTACGTCTCACTCCTCACGTTTCCAGGCGCTCTCGTTTCTTTGGCTTGTTTCATTTATCTGGTTTATCTTGTTCAACCAAACAAACCAGAAAAACCAGACAAACCGCATCAACCTAGCGCTTCGCTACACCTGCGTCATCCACTTTGTCTGGCCGATTTTCTCGAGTTCGATATACAACGTGACCCACGGGCACATCATCTCCGGGTAGACCTCGCAAAAGCCCCCCTTCCGCACGCCGCCGCAGGGGCCGTGGCTCATGAACTTGGGGCACTCGGCCTTGGCGGAGCCGTCGGGAATCGGCGGGCGGTTATGCACGCCGCCGGCATGGTTCGCGCCGTCCTCTTCGCCCGGTATGAGTACGCGTAAAGGCATACGTAAGGAGAGTTTATACCGCTTCCATGAATTGGGCAATCTCCGTGAGCTGTAATTCGCGGACGGCCATCTCGGGGGCGTAGATCACTTCGTCGGCCCCCCAGCCGACGAGCGAGGTGGCGCGCTTCGTGACGCCGACGACGCTGTGGAGCAGGTGCTTGATGTTGCCGGTGATGCGGATGGTATTGGGCTGCAGCGGCGCGGCGAGCCTGCCGTTTTTGATGAGATAGGAATCGCCCACGACGGTGCAGGTAAAATCGCCGGCGCGCAGGCCGTTCATCGGGTAGGTGTACCAGATGCGCCCGATGTAGACGCCGTCTTCGATCAGGCGCAGCAGGCTGTCGGTCGTGTGCGGATCGGCGCCTTCGATGCAGACGTTGGTGGCGGCGATGGTCGGGGGCGCGTCGAACTGCCGGCCGCCGCGGCTGGACAGGCGGAACCCGTTGCGCGGTGTCAGCGCCCCGGGATGGTTCTTGGGGTTGATCCCGAGCTTCTGCCGCGCCTGGGGGTCGCGCATGAGACGTTCAGTTTCGTAATGGTTCGACAGGAGCCCTTCCAGCATGCCTCGTTTGATGAGATCCGTGCGGCCCGTCGGAAACCCTTCGCAGGTGATGGCCCGCGTGCCGACGAGGCCCTTCGCGGAGCCGTGGTCGTAGACGCTCAGGATGCCGGACGCGACCGGGCGTCCGATCTCGCCCAGGAAGGCCGAGCGGCTGCTGAAAAACGCGTCGGCGCTCAAGCTGGGGAGAATGACATTGGTCATGAGGTCGGCGACCGGTTGCGGGCCTAGCACGACGGGGTAGCTGCCGCCGGGAAGCCGCTGCCCGCCGGCCGACCGGATCGCGCCGTCGGCGGCCTGGCTTCCCGTTTCGCCCTTGAACTGGGCCAGGTGGGTGGCGGCGGCATAGCCGCTGCCCTTTGATTGCTTGCGCTCGACCATGGCCGTGATGGACGAGGCGACGAAGGTCGACTCGTCGGTTTGAATTTTCGGGGCGCGGGTCGACGCGAGCGCCACGCGTTGCCGGAAAAGACTGACATCGCCGCCGACGATCAGCCCCAGCGCCGCCAGGTTGTCCCTGGAGCCGGCCAGCTTTGCCAGCGCGTCCGACGACGAAAACGTTTTCAGGGCTTCGTTCACGACCTGCCAGCCGGTGTCAACCAGCGCCGTATCGGTGATCTCCATAATGCGGCGGTCGTGGTAGGCCGGAATCTTTTTCGCGGCAGCCGGTTCGGGAGCGGGCAGCGAGACGAAGTCGGGATCCGGCACGGCATTGTGCCGGGCCTTCTCGATGGCGCGCTGGATGCCCTTGACCGACAGGTCCCTGGCTTCGCTGCCGAATCCGATGCGGGGCGCGCCCGTTCCGTTGAACACGGCCCGGATGCCGATGCCGAAATGCTCCGCGGACTTGGGCTCCTCGACGCCGTTGCAGGGAATCTGCGAGGTGTAATTGAGCCGGCAGATGAGCTGCCCGGTGCTGGAGGCATAGACTTCCGCCTCGCGCACGTCCTTCGCGTGGGCGAGCAGCCGGAGCGCGCGCTGCACAGTGGATTTGAGGGCCGTCAGCGAGAGCATGGCAAGCCCGTATTATTCATGGCGGTTCGTCGCGAAAGCACGCAGTCGCGTCGCGAGACGGGCGCGCGGAGGCGGGAGAACCCGAGGAGGTACATACCAAACTTCGTTTGAGCCGTTCGCTTTATGAATGATTTCAGCGAACGGAGAATACCTCCAGTGATTCCAATTTGGGCTTTTTCCGTTGACACGTCTGACACGTCGAGGGGGCGAGCGGCGAGCCCGCCCGCCATACCAAGCTTGCTTGAGCCGCCGCGTTCGATCGCTCGACCCAGAGGCTCTCGACGGGTCACATCGCGGCGGAGAGGTACTTTGCCTCCAGTAGGCTTATATGCCGAGCCTCGCGAACAGGTGCGTCGTCGCCGCGCTTGCGCGGTTGAGCGCCATTCGATTGATCTTGGCGCGAGAGTAAGACGCCTAAAGTGATTCGCAGCCATCTCGAGCTGATTCGAATCCGTGATTGCAGCAGAAGCGTTCATGGATAATACGGGCTAGATTCCTGTCAGCTTCGCCCGGCTTCTCATCGTCGGTGCCCCATTTCCCAACTGCTTGATCTGCATCGGCTGGCCCTTGCCCATAGTTCGGATAGAACCCAGGCGGAATCTCAGTCTTCTGCTTGAAAAAGTCATAGAATCATATGCCTGTCAGTCGGGCCCGGCTTCTCATCGTCGGTGCCCCATTTCCTAACCGCTTGATCTGCATCGGCTGGCCCTTGCCGCAGTTGGGGATGGGACCAAGGCGGAAGTCCTTCCCGACGGCGTCCACCTTCATGAGGTAGTCCCTGGTGTCGGCCGTCATGCCGCCGCCGCGATAGAGCTGGCCGAGCTGGCCGTTGCGGATTTCGTAGACCTTGTGGGCGGAGATGCTGAAATTTTCACGGGACTCCGCGATCGACGGCGTGCGATGGCCGGCCAGGTAATAGCCATGATCCACATCGGCGATGATCTGCTCCGGGTCGTGGGGCCCGGCGCCGAAGACGGTATTCGACATGCGGATCAACGGGACCAGCGAGGCTTCCGTCGCCTTGTAAGAGCCGTTCGGCTCCACGCCGAGGATGGCCGCCGTCTGCCGGCTGTTCATGAATCCTTTGAAGATGCCCTTGTCGATGTGCACGACTTTTTTGGCCGGCGTGCCCTCGTGGTCGTAGGCGTAATGGCCGAGTCCCGGCAGAGCGGGGTCCGAATAGGCCGACACGAGCGGCGACGCGATCGGCCTGCCGATCTGGTTCTCCTTGAGCGAGCGAAACAGCCAGCTCCGGCCCGCGTAACCGGTTTCCATTTTCAGCGCCCGGTCCAGTTCGGTCGGATGGCCGAGGATCTCGTGCGACGTGAGGACGTTGTAATGCGGATCGGTGACGACCACGACCTCCTTGCCGGTGGCGCGCAGGGCGGGCGCATCGATCAGCTGGAGGCAGTCCCGGCCCAGGCTGGTCGCGAAGGTGAGCAGGTCGAGATGCCGGATGTACTCGCTCCGGGTTCCCTCCGTCACCGTTTCCCATCCACGCTGATGGCCGATGTAATCGGTCAGCGACTGGTCGGCCTTGTCGTTTTCAGCCACCACCGAGCACCAGCCCAGCGTGTTGGCGAAGGTTTGATCGATGACGGTTCCCTCCGAGCTGACGAACAGCTCGCGGGTCAGGCCGGTGGACGTGGCGACGGAATTGTACCGGATCTTCGAGCCCAGCCCGGTCACGGCGCGGGAGACTTCGGCGGTGTAGCGGGAGATTTCCGCCAGCGACACCGAGCGCGGGTCCACGGCATATTCCGCCTTGATCGTGTCCTGATGGGTTTCGATCGGCGCCAGCGACAGGCCGGCGAGGCTGTCGCCGAGGCCCTTGAACCTGGAGCGGGCCTGTTCTTTCCGGAGGGCGTTGGCAATGGCCCGGTCGTAGGCGTGGCGGAATCCGTCACGCAGGAGAACGGCTATGCGTGAAAAATCGGCGTTGCCGAGGCGATGGCCATAGTAGCCGGGGGCCGGCAGGGGATTGCCGGCCAGCACGCGAATGCCGAAGCCGAACGTGTAATCGTCCTGCGCGGATTTGCCGGCGCCGTTCTCGGCGTCGGCGGATTTGACCTCCGAGATTTCGATGCGCACGTCGGCATACCGGCAGTGCCGGTACCGTTTGCGCGCCGCGCGGGCCAGCTCGGCAGCCGTGCGCTTGAGACGATCGAGCGACTCGATCGTAAGCGGCTTTGCGCTGAAGGTTCGGGACATGAAAATCTGCCTTTCGCGACGGCGAATTGTCCAAAAGTTTCGCCATTATAGAAAACAGTCGGTGAAACCGCAAGACGAGGCTGAAAAGGGGGTTAGGGCCAATGGCCTAGTGGGGGGTACCTTGCTAGGCCTTCTTTTAGCGGGGGTGGGCCTTCTGTTGTGTTGCATTGATATCCGGGACGTTATACGATCCGCACGCTAGAAGAAGGGAAGGGCAAGCCCTCCACTGTCCGGAGTTTGGCCGGCTTGTGCGCCGGCTTTTGCGCCGGCTTTTGCGATTGACATGATTTCGAGCAGTTTGTTAGACTCCGAATGCGCATCTGCTCGAAAATGATAGAAGAATCAGCGATTTCGGCTGGTTCGAGAGCATCAAGAAAAGCAGAAAATCAGGCTGACACACAGACGCTCAACGGATACCAAGGAGGCCGCCCATGAGTCTCGATTACGTTAAATTCACCCCGGGTTTCGAGAAGTTCATGCCCAAGGAATATCGGGACATGGTCGACCATGGTCCCTTCGGAAAGAAAGTCACCGTCTCGCAGATGGGGAGCTTCAAGGAAGTCCTCGAAGAGCATCCCATGTGCGCCGGTTGCGCCATGACCCTGTTCATCCGTCTCGCCATGATCGCATTCCCGAACCCCGAAGATACCATCACCGTCGGCACCGCAGGCTGCGGGCGTCTGGCAATTTCCCAGGCGGCCGTTCCCTTCGTGTATGGCAACTACGGCGATCAGAACGGCGTGGCGAGCGGCCTGTCCCGCGGCCTGCGGCTCCGCTTCGGCGACAAGCCCAAGGACGTGGTGGTCATGGCGGGCGACGGCGGCACGGCCGATATCGGTTTCCAGCAGGTGGTGCATTCCTGGTTCCGCCACGAGCGGTTCACAACGATCATGCTCGATAACGAAGTGTACGGGAACACCGGTGGGCAGGAGAGCGGCATGACCAACCGCGGGGCGGTGCTGAAGATGGCCCCGCTCGGCAAGAAGTTCGACAAGATGGACATGGTCAGCCTGGCCAAGCTGGCGGGCTGCGCCTATGTCGCCACCGTCGTGCCGAACAATCCCCGGCGCGTGGAGAGCGTCATCAAGAAGGCGGTCCTGATCGCGCGCGAAGTCGGCTCCACCTACATCCAGGCCTATACCTCCTGCAACATCGAATACGCGATTCCCACCGACAAAGTCATGGAAGACGCCAAGACCGTCGAGAACGACCGGTATGCGTTCTCCGAGTACGTCTCCGACGAAGCGAAGGAATACCTGGCGGAGCGCTACGGCTACAAAGAGTATCTCCCCAAGCCGGCGGCGGCCGCTGCGGCGCTTCCGGGCAAGGCCTGAGCATCGTAACCGAAGGACCTCTCAAGGGGGGGAATCCATGGCAAAGCGCTTTAACATTCGCATGGCGGGCGTGGGCGGACAGGGTGTCGTCACCGGGTCGCACATTCTCAGCACCGCCGTCATCAATGCCGGCGGCGAAAGCACCATCGTCCCGTTTTACGGGTCTGAAAAGCGGATGGCGCCGGTCGAAAGCTACGTGCGCGTGTCGGACGAGCCGATCTACGAGATCGGGGAAATCACCTTCCCGCACATCATCATCATCTTCCACCCGCAGGTCATCACGCACGGCAAGTCGTACACCATGCCGTTCTACTTCGGGCTGAAGGAAGACGGGGTCGCGTTGATCAACAATGACGGACCGATGAAGCTGCACAAGGACCAGGCCCGCGAGCTGGAGGAGCGCCGCGCGAAGCTCTATTACCTGCCGGCGACGAAGATTTCGCTGGAAGTGGCGGGCATGGACCTGGCCACGAACATGGCGCTGATGGGCGCCATCGGATGCATCACCGGCCTGACGACGCTCGATTCGCTGGGCCAGGCGGTGAAGGACCGGTTCCTGGGCAAGGGGTTCGTGGTGTCGGGCGGCACGGCGGCGCTCGACAGCGTCGTGGAACGGAAATTCAAAAAGAAGCAGGAATTGATCGAGAAGAACATGGCCGTCATCAAGGCCGGCTGGGACTACGCGGCTGAGAACGGCTGGGATCAACCCTTCAAGGCGGCGGCGAAAGCGGAAGCCGCGGCGGCAGCGGCGGCCAAGGCGTAACCACAGAAAGAGGCATCCATGTACCTGGTAGCGGATATCAGCGTTGAAATTTGCGCGGCGAAGAACTGCAAGCTCTGCACGCAGTATTGTCCGGAGGCCAACACGATCCTGTACAGTGACGAGATGGGCAAGGACAAGGGCTTCAAGTACGGCTCGGCCTACGTGGCGGTGGACCGGTGCAAGGGCTGCGCGCAGTGCGTCTGGGTGTGCGACAACATGGCGAAGAACAATGCCATCAAGATGATCATGATCGACCAGCTCCCCAAGGCGGCCCTGACCGATAACATCACGTACGGCGAGAAGAGCACCACGGCGGTGCTGGCCAGCCCGGTGGTCGGGTAATCATGGCAATCAAGACGTCGTCGAAGGAACAAGAGCGCATTATTGTCCCGGGCCCCGCCGGGTTCCATCCGCCCTCCGCGGCCCAGCTCGGCGTCATGCTGCCGGATCCCGGCCAGGGACTCTTCTACGGCATCCTCGAGCCGAACGAAGAGAAGGTCATGGAGGAAGTCGCGCGGAAGATGCTCACCAGCCCCAACGCGACGATCTTTCCGGGCCCGCTGGTGTTGTGGAACTGGAACGAGCATGCGGCCGAGAAGGCCAAGGCGGTGCTGGAGATCGCCTCGCAGATTCCCGAGGTGCTGGTCATCCCGATGCCGGACTACCGGCCCAAGTATCCGAAGATCGATCCCGAAGAAGTCATCAACCCCAATCACCCGAACCTGACGATCTGGGGCAACAAGATCGAAGCCTGCATCTTCATCGGCGTGCACTGCCATTACGCGAATCTGACCCTCAAGATGATTCGCGCGGGCACGAACTGCTGCACGTCCGCGCTCTGCGCCGAGCAGGGGCACGAAGATGCCATGCTGACCGTCCGCGATTGCGACGCCGCCAAGCTGCGCCGGGTCGCGCAGGTGTTCAAGCGGGTGCGCGAGGAAATGAAGATCAAGCTGCCCGACAGCGGTGAGAACGTGCGGTTTACCGGAACGCAATCGAAAGTGCATGGCGGCAAGAGCCACACGAACCCGATGACGTTCATGCCGGGTGCGGGCACAGCCAGCGCCGCGGCGTTCGGCCACAAGGCCGAACAGATGCAACGTGAAGCTTGAGGGGTGACAACATGAGCGAAGCCGAAGTCAAAACGAACCCGCAAGGCGATCCGGTCACCAGTTTGGAACCCGAGCAGAAGACCAATCCGCAGGGCGATCCGATCACCAGCGTCGCGGTTCCCAAGTCCGACTCCGACGGGAAGAAAGATCCCCATGCGGACGCGAAAAAGCAGAAGGTCGTGACGCCGGAGTATTTGTTCCTCGATGCGCCGCGGACCAAGGAGTTCATCACGGGCAGCGAAGCGGCCAAGGAAGCCATCCGCCGGTCGAACGTGGATATGGCGATCGCCTATCCCATCACGCCGCAGAGCGAAACCATGCAGCTCGTCGGCGTGCTGTACGGCGAAGGCTACGTCAAGGAATACTACCGGGGCGAGGAAGAAGTCGGCGTCATGGCGGCGATCGCGGGCGGCTCCCGGGCCGGCGTGCGCTGCTTCACCGCCACGGCGGGACCGGGCACGCTGCGCGGCCTCGAAGGGATCGCGTCCTGGCCCGGCCATCGGCTGCCGGCGGTGGCGATGTTCACCTGCCGCGTGGTCAATGCGCCGCTCGCCATCCAGCCGGACAACATCGAAATTGCCTACCTGCTGAACTGCGGGATGATCGTCTTTCACGCCGAGAACCAGCAGGACATGTACGATTTCATCATGGCCGGGTTTATCATCAGCGAGAAGAACGATGTGACGCTGCCGGTCGGCGTCTGCTGCGACGGATTTTTCGTCACCCATGCCCGCGGATACGTGCGCATGCAGGACAAGAGCATGAAGCTGCCGCCGCGGGAAGCGTGGCGCGGCGCCGTGCCGGTCCTGGACGCGGAAAATCCTCCCGCCCGGTTGTCGCGTGACGCCCCGGTGCAGAAGTCGAACTTCATGGCCTACAACATCCACGCCGTCTGGCAGCAGGAAGTGTGGGCGGCGGTCGAGCGCTCCCGCAAGTACATCGAGAAGTACATGGGCGGGCTGTGCACGGCGGAGAACGTGGAGAAGGCGGACGCGGTGATCATCGCTTCCGGCAGCGCGGCCGCGCAATCCCGCGAAGCGGTTCGTCTCTGCGCCGAGAAGGGCATCAAGGTCGGATTGATCAAGGTCCGGTCGTTGCGCCCGTTCCCCACGCAGGAACTGCGCAAGCTCTGCAAGGATGTGAAGCTGATCGTGGTGCCCGAGTTCAATTACGTGGGCTGGCTGGCCAAGGAAGTGGCGGCGGCCATTTACGGCCATTCCAAGGCGAAGATCATCGCCGGTCCGCATGTGTATGGCGGGCAGTCCATGCCGGTGGAGCTGATCCTGGACGAAGTGGAGTCCGGCCTGACAGGCAAGAAGTCGACCAACGTTCCGTTGTCGGCCATCATGGGCGTCGACGATCCGGCGGCGGTGGCGCACTTCATGCGCAGCATCTGAGCGCGCGGAGAAGGTTGGAAAACAAAAGAGCCTGTCCGGAATCCCGGACAGGCTCTTTGTTTTATGGTTTGTCTTGTTTGTTTAGTTTGTCTGGTTGAACCAAACAAACCAGAGAAACCAGATGAACCAAATGAACCGCTTAGCTTTGCAGGTCGTCCTCGATCATATCCTCGCTCTCCGGCATCCCGTAGGCGATGAATTTGGCGTAGGAGAGATAGATCATGCTACTGTCCCGCATCGCCTTGGCGCCCTGCGTGAGGCGCGTAATTCTGTCCGGGTCGGATTTCTCGGATGCGCGCAGAAATTCCACGTGGTCCAGCAGCGCTTTGTTGTACGCGTCCATCGCGTGCTCGACGGCTTTGTAGGTCTGCATGATCGTGTCGGTCATGGGGGGTTCTCCTGACAACAATGTTAGACCGGTTGTGCCCGTTTCGCCTGCTAGACTGGCTAAACAGGCCAAACTAGCTGAAGGGGTTTTAGCATACACGAGGGTCTTTCTGAGGGTCAAACGGACATGAGCCGGCTGCTGTCTCCCGTGCTGCAGCGCGTCCTCACGGACTGGCTCGGCCTCGCAGGCCTGCCTGAACGCGATCCGGCCCGATTCCAGATGCTCTGCCAAAGCGTGGCGGAACTCTCGCGCCTGTTCACGAAAGACCGGTCTGAAAGAAAGCGCGGTTATCTGGACGAGGCATCGCTTCGTGCCGGCTATCTGGCCTATTTTCTCCCCGTGAATCTTGCCAAGGTGCAGGCGCTCCTGGATGAGCTGCCTGCCGATCAGCTTTGCCGTCCTGCGGACCGGCCGCTCAGAGTCCTGGACGTCGGCAGCGGTCCCGGCACGGGGGCTCTGGCGGTGCTGGACTGGATGCAGCAGCGCACGGAGCGTGCCGTCGAGGTTGTGGCGGTGGATGAGGCGCTGCCGGCGCTTCGGGAGGCCGAACAGTTGTGGCGGGCTTATGCGCAGTCGTCGGGAAGCCATTCCGCCATACTCACATGCGGCCATGTGAATCTTGAACGGGCCGGCAGCCTGGAAACCTGCAAGCTGGAAGGGCCGTTTGAGCTGATCGTGATGGCCAATGCGCTCAACGAGCTGTGGCGCGGAGCTCGCGATCCGATCGGCTCGCGCGTGACGTTCGTGCGCGGCCTGCTGGATCTGCTGGTGCCGCACGGCACGGTAATGCTGATCGAACCGGCGTTGCGGGATACGTCGCGCGACTTCCATCTGGTGCGGGACCGGCTGCTTGAGGCGGGCGCTTGCACGGTCTACAGCCCCTGCCTGCACGACCATCCCTGTCCGGCCCTGGTCAAGGCAGATGACTGGTGCCATGAAGAGCGGCCCTGGACGCCGCCGCCGATCGTGTCGGAGATCGATCAGGTTGTCGGGTTCATCAAGGATGCGCTCAAGTTTTCCTATGTGATCCTGCGCAAGGACGGAAAGACGATCGCCCCGCGGAGCCCAGACGTCTTCCGAGTCGTCAGCGAATTGCGGGAGATGAAAGGGGAGAAGCGGGCCTGGTTGTGCAATGAGACGGGGAGGCCCGAAATAGGCAGGCAGGATCGGTTGCGGTCGGAGTCGAATGCGCCATTCGACGACTGGCATCGTGGGGCGATCGTGCGGATCAGCGAGATCGTGAGAAAAACGAAAGATGGGCAGCAGAGTACGCTGGGAAGAATAGAGAAGTCGGCAGAAGTTGAGATAGTAAGACCCGCCTAATTAGGACAAGGGAAGGGCTCCCTGGCTGACTCGCTTGCT
>MHEU01000007.1:31661-64509 GCA_001805245.1 Nitrospirae bacterium RIFCSPLOWO2_02_FULL_62_14
AGACCGCTCACAGGCCTGTCCCCGCCAACGCTTCGCCACGTTCTGCAGGCAACGCCGGTAGTGATAGTCCTGCAAACCTTGAATATCCCTACTTTCTTCCCCGAGCCTGTCCCCGCTCGGAAGGGGGTACGTATAACCTTCTTGCGCCGCCTTGAGAAAGCGCATAGGATTTGCCGCAATCCATCATTTACGGAAAGGATATGCTGATCAGCATATTCAATGGTTAGATTGCGTGTACCCGGTCAAGCTCGGATACGACGAAGCTGTACGGCGCATACGTGCGCTTATTCACAACGGGCATCACGCCGAGGCGCTCGTGACTTCAGTTTTTACTATCGAGAAGACTCTGCGCCGCGTCCTTCGAGCACTGGTAATCTTAGCAGGTTTCCCGTCAACGCAGGCGACTGTCCTCATGGGAAAGTTTGATGGGATGGACAAGGTGAAGCAGATTTGGGAGTGTTTTGATCCACAACTTGAGAAACTTTCCAACTTTGTAGCCCCTGCAACATTGCAGGCGATCGCCGAGACGCAAACGATGCGCAATAAGCTTGTCCATGGCAGTCAGGTCTTCGCCCTCGGTAAGTGTAAAGACGAGGCCGAACGTGCACTTCGCGCGCTGGATGATCTACGACAAACGATGGAAGATCGGTATGGCTACGATGGGTGGACCAAGATCAAAGCGCGAAAAACCAGCGCATTGCACTTGGACCCACGCGTAAAGGTTGCACGGAATCTAACCCCGGCTTCAACTCGGGCACGCGCAAGAGCGGCGCGCGCCCGTTAAGTGGAGCAATGCTTTGTTGTCAGTTGATCAAATAAGAAGATGATCGATACCGTTCTTGGTTGGTTATTCAAGATTGCAAGTCTCATGCGACACGTTCGTGTTCGCACGCATCGTGCGTACCTGCCAACTAATACAGACTGCTATTTCATCAATGTCACAAATTTATCCCCGCAGAGGGATGCTGAAATAACTCACGTGTGGATGGCTTCTGACCCTGAAGTACATGTCTTAAATTCGCAGAGGCCGTTACCGCGCCGTCTTCGCCCCGAAGAGTCCTGGGAAACATGGATTCAGGTGGATAGATTACCCGAAAATGTTCGTGAGACCGCCCATGCGCTTGCACGTGTTCGACTTTCTACCGGCAGCGTCATTAAGTCTAAACGTAACGAGAATGTTCCACCAATCGGTTCCATCCCTGGCAGCTAACTAGATGTTCAAACGAAGAAAAATAATGGGGTCTGCCCCCTTAAGTCCATCTCCGCGCGGTTCGTGGCTGACCGCCAAATCGTTAGGCTGAGTAAAGAGAGGAACGAATCACATGTCGCAAGCCGAGTTTGATGTCTTCTGCCCAAGTTGCAACATGCTCGTTGCTGCAAAAGTTGTGGCGGAAGGAAATGGTGGATTCCGAAGAGATGCGGTTAGCCCGCTTGATGCAGTTGACGCTGAGTATCACGGAGAGCACTACTACGTCTGTCTGTGCGGTCGGTGCAGTCAGCCATTCCTAATTCGTCAATCGCTTTTCGGGGTTCCCGCAGAATTCGAGACCATAACCGACGAGAAGATTCTGTACCCCAGCGAGAAGAAGCTTCCGCTTGATGGTGTGCCCAATACAATAAAATCAGCTTACGATCAGGCCGCACGTTCCTTTTCCGCTTCACTATTCGAGCCGTGCGTACTAATGTGCCGAAAGTGTCTTGAGGCAACTTGCAGGAACCTCGGTGCCAAGGGGCGTGACCTCAACTTCAAGTTGCAGAGCCTATTTGACGGGGGACACATTGATTCTCGGCTTCTGAACTGGGCGCACGAAATTCGGTTAATTGGAAACGAAGCCGCACACGATCCTGACACCAAAGTAACGAAGCACGATGCACGAGATGTCCTTGACTTCACTGAGGCTATCCTGATCTATGTCTTCTCTCTCACATCCCGCTTCGAGGCATTCCGTGCCAGGCGCGCCTCAGACAAGCTATGAAGATAGATAAAGGGTGGTGGGGAGTCTCTTTTTAAACCTGCGGTAACCTTTAAGGCTTGTTCAAGAGGAAATTAGGCCCCAGAAAATGTACTCTGACCCTGATACTCCTGATACTCCAAAAATGTCCCAGGCAAAAGTATTTCTCGATACGGCCGCAGTGAAACATTCGATCCGTTCGCGGACAGTTCTTCGTCCCAAGCGGCAGACTATGACTTGGGGCAACCAGGTGCACGAAGTCGTTGTTCATGACATCGTAGAGATAGACCCCACGGCAGATGTTACCGTTGAACCGCTGAGGACGGAGATTGATCTTCTCTCAGAGATCGCAAAGCGCGCGACGGCCGATGATATTGAACTGTTATGGAACATAGAATCCGAGATCGAATTCTTCGGGATTTATCCGTTAGGAGGCGGGGCTTCCGAACTTATAGATGCAGGGGTCACAATGGTGGAAGGTCCCGTGAAGTACGACCGACTTCTTACTCCCATGTCTCCGTTCTTAGGCGAAACGTGGCGGAGCATTCGGACGGACTTTCTGAGAGGACTCGATCATCCGCGTTACCATCAGTTGCAACGGGCTTGCGGTGCGCACCAAGGGGATCGGATTAACGAGAATCAGTTGGTTGATGCGTTTCATGTTTGGTGCGCCGAAGTCGCTGGCGCGTCACACTTTTTAACCACCGACCTGAAGCTAGTTCGGCTCGTCCGTGACCATAAGTCGGCCCCACCAAAGGTACGAGTTGTCACACCGTCCCAATTGCTTAGCGAGCTTGCCGCGAATGCTCAGAACAGCGCCTAACCTACACACGATGGCCGGCTAGCTTTGCACAATAAAATTGCTGGGGAAAAATAATGGATCAGACTGCTTGAGTGGGTTTACAATGTATATGTCAGCAACAGCCTGTCAGACACGACTTCCGATTCGAGAGTTTGACCTTCCATTTGAAACCGACGCAGCATTGAGCGACCAACGTTGACGAAAATTTCTTCCTCAAAGAGATCATCTGGAGTAGGAAGATCGCAAAGCATCTCGCCCGATTTCTTTGTGCCGTCGATACTCAAAGCCACATACACGCCCCTAGACTTACACTGAAGTATCTCCTCAAACAATTCCTCTAGCCGGAACTGCTGCCCACCGTAAAGAATCGACTGGCTATGCCTATATGGTGGGTCGCAATAGATAAGATCGCCCTTCCGAGCTTTTTTCATCGCATCACGGAAATCCATCACAACAAAGTCTGTGGAGTGAATTCTCTCGTGCCACAAGTCTACTCGTCTGTTGAAGCTATCCGGTGTTATAGGCTCATGAACACCGCATGGTGTTGACATATATCCATCGGCTTGACGGAAGCGCACAACTCCGCCATAGCAGGAACGACATAGAAACAGAAGGTCGGCACCATTTGGGGCGCGATTGTACGATGCTTTGATTTTCTCGTAACCCTCATGCTTTCTCTCACCGTGTGCATTTTGCCAGCGTTCCCGATACCATTCCTTCAATTGTTTGGGGTTGGCTTTTAGCGTGAGCCATATCTCCATGAGTGGCGCGAAGGTGTCTGAAACAAGGGCATTGACTGGCGCGAGAGTAGCCAATACTCCCCCACTTCCTAGAAACGGCTCATAGTAGCGGTCAAACTTTTCTGGGAACGACCCAACTATTTCATAAGCGAATCTCTGCTTATTACCTACCCATTTCAATAGCTGGGTAGTGAATGGCCGGATGTACTTATGAGGGGCATCCTTAAAGAGTATGTGCTGCATCATTGAAGTCGCGTCCCCCAAGAACTTTTGCCTGCATAACAATATCCGAATTTGGGATATTCGTCAATAGAATCTATAGTGCTGCAATGCGCAGGAGTAGGGAAACACAGAAACGCAAAGTACGGGAGCTTCTTCGCGACCTTCGTGAAGCGGCGGGGCTCCGACAGGTCGATTTGGCCGCACGTCTGAAGAGGCCCCAATCCTTTGTTAGCAAGTACGAGTCCGGGGAGAAGACCTTGGATTTTCTTGAGGTCAGGGAAGTATGCCGCGCCTTGGGTGTGCCTCTGGCCGACTTCGTGCGTCGTTACGAGGAAGCGCCGGATGAAGGCTGATCCTAAATTCGCAACACTTCCGAAATCCTTTTGGGCGGCTGTGCGGAGCGTTAGCCAAGAAGTCGGATACACGATACGAGGCAAA
The DNA here is from genome assembly GCA_001805245.1 of Nitrospirae bacterium RIFCSPLOWO2_02_FULL_62_14. Lineage (GTDB taxonomy): Bacteria > Nitrospirota > Nitrospiria > Nitrospirales > Nitrospiraceae > 2-02-FULL-62-14. The sequence goes on from MHEU01000007.1 coordinate 35,816, forward strand.
AGCCAGGTCAAGATTCCTACTGTTGGCGAGATCCGCCGATCATTTGAAAGCCTATGCTTGAATCCTGATCGCATTGGTGATGCAGAAACTCCAACTGATCTTGCAGCCATGCTGCTCGCATATTACGAACACCGGGCCAACGTTCTCAACAACTTTGTTGAGCCGCGTCTCATGGATGTTAAGCGTGCAAAATCAGAGTTCGGCGCATTAAAGAAAAAACTCAAGCCAACCTGCGCTATACCTTTGAACAAGCAAAAAGGGAAAAAGAAAGCGCCTGCATATTTCACTGGCATTATTAACATGCTGATAGAAGCTCACTCGAAAGGTCTTCCTTGTGACTTCGATCCTCGTGAACTCACGACAGTTACAAGGGACGGAATTCCGCTCCGGACGCTGGCGCGGCGCGTAGATGGCGCTTTCCCGAGCACGGTTAACCCTGTTGCAATATGGGAGGTCAAAGAATACTACTACACGACGACATTCGGTAGCCGTGTTGCCGATGGTGTCTACGAAACGCTGCTGGATGGTATGGAACTAGAAGAGCTTCGCGAACATGAAAGAATAAAGGTCCTGCATTACCTGATGCTCGATGCTCATTATACGTGGTGGGACTGTGGGAAGTCATACCTATGCAGGATTGTCGACATGCTGCATATGGGCTACACAGATGAAGTACTCTTTGGTTACGAAGTAGTTGAACGCTTGCCAGAGCTTGTTAAGAGCTGGGCAAGACTTGCTTCGAAGACGAAAGATCGGGCTTAGCAACGTATTGAGGATCGAGAAAAGAGGCGAGATTTTTTCCTAAATTTCTCCCCGATGATATTTGGCTATCTCCGAGCTGTTCAAAAAGACATTCCAGCGAGGCCACAGCGAGCGAGGGACCGAGGCATACTTTTTTCGGTATGTTGAGGTTCCGAGTGATGCGAGAACGAAGCTGGAGGTCTTTTTCAACTGCCGCTAATCTGCTTCCGGTTCGGACCCGCCATGCTTGTGAGTAACCTTATCCTCGTTGAACAGCTCGGCCATTTCTTCGGCGATCATGTCGCGGTCGTTGGGGACGGAAACGAGGGGAATCTCCTTGCGGCCCTTGGGCGGACACGCAGGGGCGTCGGGTTCGGGAGGGTGCTTGGGTTTCTTCGAATCGCTCATGCAATCACTATACACCATCTAATGAACATCGGCTCTATTCAAATGTTTCCAGCGAGGATTTCTCCGGAAACTGATGCAGGCAGGCCCTGCAGGTGACGAAGTAGTAGGCTTCCCGCACCGACAGGACGATCCGGAAATCCAGGTCCACGCCGTGTTTCTCGCATTTCGGGCAGGGGATGGTCTTCATCAGATAGGGAATGTCCGGCTGGGTCCGCTGGTAAAACTCCATGTCCGTATGCACCGGGAAGGAGTAGCGGCACTGCTTGCACATCGCCTTGCATTCGCCGTCCGATTGCAGGGTCCGGCGGTCGACCATGAAGGTGCTGGTTTTGCAGATCGCGCAGCGAACGCCGCTCAGGCGGGATTCGACATGTTCTATCGCTGGACCGGCCATATTGGACTCCTGCGGAAGTATAGCGGCCTTTTCTTCCAATCCGCAACCGGCAGATCCGCCTTCGTGAGGCTTCGGCGGGATACCCGTTTTACATTTAGTCATCAGCAGGGGCGGGTAAAATCAGTCGCGCCGGCAATCGCGACCTCGCTATAATACCGCCCATGCATCATGTGACGGACTCGCTGCTGGTCGGCAACGTCGAGGACGCGAAGAATCCGCCTTCATTTGTTGAAGGCGTGTTGTTTCTCGCCAAAGAGCATGACATCCCGCCGCCGGACGGCATCCTATTCGCAAAGATTCCGCTGGTTGAATTCGGCCAGGCCGATCCGCAGCAGGTCTACGAGGCGGTGGCCTGGCTGGAACGGCATGCTCCCAAAAAGAAAGTCATGGTCTGCTGCCGCGCGGGAATGGGCCGGTCCGTCTCGATGGTGATCGCCTATCTCTGCTGCGCGCAGGGGATGGACTATAGCGAAGCAGTTCAACTGCTCAGATCGCGCCGGCCGGGAGCGACACCGCTGCCGAACCTGGACGCCACGATCCAGCAAGTGATCCGAATGAGGCAAAATGGCTAAAGAATCGAAAACCGTCTGTTCGGTCGTCAGGTCTATCTTGTCTGTTCAGTCTGCCCGGAAACCAGATAAACCAGATAAACCAGACAAACCAAATAAACCAGATAGACCAGGGTCAGATGCCTGAGCTGCCTGAAGCGGAAGTCGTCACCCGGCAGCTGCGGCAACGTATTCTTGGTGCCACCATGAAAGAGTGCTGGGTGGGCCGCGAGGATATTGTCCGGCAGGGCATTCACACGCTGCCGTGGTATCGCAGCGCGCGCATCGCCAGAGTCGAGCGATATGGGAAATGCGTGGCCCTGGCCTGCGAGCGCGACGGCGAGACGCGCTATCTCGTCGCCGAGCTGGGCATGACCGGCCTGCTGCTGTTCGGTCCGCTTGCCCCACGCTATCAGAAACACACGCATTGCATCCTCACGCTGGATGGCGGGCAGGCCTCGGATCTCCGCTATTGGAATCCGCGCCGCTTCGGGCGCCTGTACCTGCTGGACCGTCCTGGTCTTGAGCAGTTCGTATCGCGCCGGTTCGGCTGCGATCCCCTGACCGTTTCGTGGAACGAGTTTCGCAACCTCGTGCATGGACGGCGCGGGCGCATCAAGCCCCTCCTCATGCACCAACAAATGATTGCCGGCATCGGGAACATCTACGCGAACGAGATCCTGTTCCGCGCCAGGCTTCATCCGGCGCGCCAGGCCTGCCGGGTCAATGAGCAAGCCCTGGGGCGGCTCTACCGCGTCATGCGGCAGGTGCTGGCACAGGCGATCAAGGACGGCGGCTCCAGCGTGCGGGACTTCTTCGCGCCGGACGGCAGCGAAGGGCGCTACCAGCGCCGGCATCTCGTCTACGGCAAAGCAGGGAAGCGCTGCCCGTTCGGATGCGGCGGGACTATCAAGCGGATACGGGGTGCGGACCAACGCAGCTCGTTCTACTGTCCCGTCTGCCAGAGAAAGTAGGGGCGAGACATTGGACAAACGCGACACTGCAGAAGCTAGATCATGAACATTCAGTAAGATGAACATCAAGATTATCCGGACGGTGATCGCCTAAACGAGTTGAGAAAATTAGCATGGCGATTCAACACAAGGAACTAGCGGCTGGGGGATGGCAACGACTCTCGCTTGCCGAACAACTGGCCAATGTCGGCAGCGAAGTCGGACGCATGCGGCGGTGGCACGGACACAATCCGGAGGTCTGCGAACGTGCTTTCCTCCGGGCGCTGGAATTGCTCGATCTGACACTCAGCGACACGCGATGGAGCGGCCGTCGCAAGGAACTTTCCCGTATCCGGGCGTTTTTGTGCGACGCCATGCTGGGCGGCAGAGAACACGGAAGCACCCTTGAGGATCTTGATCGGTATTTCCTGGCATTTGCAGTCGCTGCCCGTGCCGGGCGGTAATGTGTTGCTCTAGGGTGGTTCGTTGCAACAGCCCCGTTTATCATCGAAAATAGGCCGTTTTTCCCACTTGACTGGCTCCCTCCCAATCGCCTAGACTTGTTCTTCTTTGTTTGTAATTTCAGTAACTTAGACAGGTCAGTAGAAAAGGAACCGATAGGCCTTTTGCTAGGGGCCGGTAGTCCGTTTGGCGGATTGAGTCTGTCAGGGAATTCCGCTAGACTCCGCTGCTCTTTTCGACGGACACACGAAAGATTTTCAGACACAAGGAGTGCGCGCATGGCCAAGGTGCTCGAAGGCCCCGGGATGGGGTTGATGAAGAAGTGGGGGATTGCGGTCCCCAATTATGTGGTCATCACCTCGGTGGACGAGCTGGCGAAACTCGGCGAAGCCAACGAGTGGATGAAGAAATCCAAGCTGGTCGCCAAGGCGCACGAGGCGCTGGGTTCGCGCTTCAAGCTGGGCCTCGTGAAGGTCGGGCTGGATCTGAAAGGCGCGGTGGCGGCGGCGAAGGAGATGCTCGGTCGGCAGGTCGGCAGCATCACCGTCACGCAGGTCATCGTCTCCGAGATGGTCCCGCACAAGGACGAATACTACGTCGCCGTCAAGTCCATGCGCGAGGGCTCCGAGGTGCTGGTCGCCAACTGCGGCGGCATCGAAGTGGAGTCGAACTGGGATCGCGTCAAGAAGCTACAGATAGACGTCGGCGGGAAGCCGTCCGAGGCCGCGCTGGAGAAGCTGGCGAAGGATGCGGGATTCTCCGGCGGGCTGGTGAAGAAAGTGGCGGAGTTCGCCGGAAAAATGTTCACGTGCTTCGACAGCGAGGATGCGCAGTACCTGGAAGTGAATCCGGTCGTCGTCCGCGAGGGCGACGGGGAACTGATCGCGCTGGACGCCGTGACGCTGCTGGACGGCGACGCCAGGTTCCGGCATCCGGATTGGAATTTTGCGTTCGCCGCCGAGTTCGGGCGCGCCTACAGCAAGGACGAGCTCGACGTCATGGCGGTGGATTCCAAGATCAAGGGCTCGGTCAAGTTCATCCAGATTCCCGGCGGCAACATCGCGATGCTGCCGGCGGGCGGCGGCGCCAGCGTCTATTACTCCGACGCGGTCGTGGCGCGTGGCGGCAAGCTGGCCAACTACGCCGAATACTCCGGCGATCCCCCCGATTGGGCCGTGGAAGTCCTCACCGAGAAAGTGGCCTCGCTGCCGGACATCAAGCACATCATCGTCGGCGGCGCGATCGCCAATTTCACCGACGTGAAGAAAACCTTCGGCGGCATCATCGCCGGGTTCCGCAAGGCCAAGGCCGACGGCAAGCTCAAAGGCGTGAAAATCTGGGTCCGCCGCGGCGGCCCCAACGAGAAGGAAGGCCTGGAGCTCATGCGCAAGCTGAAGGACGAAGGATTCGACATCCACGTCTATGACCGCAAGACGCCGTTGACGGACATCGTCGACATGGCGTTGCAGAAAAAGAGCTAATAGCGAGCAGATGATAGCTGTGACAAGTCCGATCTTCGCTACTAGCTATTAGCTACCTGCTGGAGGAATCATGAGCATTCTCGCGAATAAAGACACCCACGTGGTGATCCAGGGTGGGGTGGCCGGCCAGAACGCGGCACGCCGGATGGCCGAATTCTGCTATCTCAACAAGAAGTCGCTCTATGTGGACGCGTTCGTCTATCCGCCCGACGCCGGCAAGACCAACGAGATTCCCTACGGCAGCGGCCTGATCACGATCCCGGTCTACAAGACCGTGGCCGAAGCCACGAAGAACCATCCGCAGATCAACACCAGCCTCGTGTACATCGGCGCGGACCGGGCCTGCGCCGGCGGCATGGAAGCGCTGAACGATCCCAACATCAAGGTCGTCTCGATGATCACGGAAGGCGTGCCCGAAAAAGACGCGAAGCTGCTCGGCGCCCATGCCCGCAAGCTCGGCAAGGTGTTCAACGGGCCCTCGTCCATCGGGATCATCTCGTCAGGCTCCTGCCGGTTGGGTGTCATCGGCGGCGCCTACGACAACCTCGTCTCCTGCAAGCTCTACCGCGAAGGGTCATTCGGCGTCATCACGAAGTCGGGCGGCCTTTCCAACGAGATCATCTGGATCTGTTCCCAGTTCGCCGACGGCATCACGACGGCCATCGGCATCGGCGGCGACGCCTACCCGGGCACGGACTATGTCAGCTACCTGGAAATGTTCGAGCAGGACCCGCAGACCAAGGCGGTGGTGATCGTCGGCGAGATGGGCGGCGATCTGGAAGAGCGGGCGGCCGAGTGGTACGGCGCCAAAAAGCGGCGGATCAAGCTGCTGGCGGTCGTGTCGGGATTCTGCCAGGAGAGCCTGCCCAAGGGCATGAAGTTCGGCCACGCCGGTGCGAAGGAAGGCATGAAGGGCGAGGGTTCGGCCCGGTCCAAATCCGACGCGCTCAAGAAAGCCGGCGCGATCGTCCCGCCGACCTTCGGCGCGCTGGGTCCGGCCATCAAGGAAACCTACGAGGAACTGGTCAAGAGCGGGCAGGTGAAGCCGGTGTCCGACGTGGCCCCGGCCGAAGTCCCCAAGCTGCCGAAGACGGTCGAGCAGGCGATGAGGGACAACGAAGTCACCGTCGTGCCGCTGATCCGCACCACCATCAGCGACGACCGCGGCGACGAACCCTGCTACGACGGCTACCCCGCCTCCGAATTGATCAACAAGGGCTATGAGATTCCCCACATCATCGGGCTGCTCTGGGACAAGCGGCTCATCAGCAAGCAGGAAGCCGAAATCGTCAAGCGCATCCTGATGCTGTCGGCCGACCACGGCCCCTGCGTCAGCGGCGCCTACGCGACGATCCTCGCGGCCTGCGCCGGCATCGGCCTTTCCCAGGCGGTGGCGGCGGGCATGATCATGATCGGGCCGCGCTTCGGCGGCGCGGTCACGGACGCGGGCCGCTGGTTCAAGTACGCGGTGGATCACAAGATGAGCGTGGACGAGTTCCTGGCCTACATGAAGAAGAACGTCGGGCCGGTGCCCGGCATCGGCCACCGCGTGAAGAGTCTGCGCAACCCGGACAAGCGCGTCAAGGAACTGGTCGGCTACGTGAAGAGCCTGAACATCAAGACGCCCTGCCTCGACTTCGCGCTCGCCGTGGAGCAGGTGACGGCGGCGAAGAAGGACAACCTGATCCTGAACGTGGACGGCACGATGGCCGCCGTGCTGGTGGACATCGGCTTCCCGGTGGACAGCTTGAACGGGTTCTTCATCCTGGCCCGGACGATCGGCCTGATCGGCCACTGGGTGGACCAGAAGCGGCAGGACAGTCGCCTGATCCGGCTGTTCGATTACCTGGTGAACTACGCGGCGCCCAAAAGGCGGGAGGTCCCTCCGTTGAAGTAGATGGAGGGAAGTGCCGCCGTTGAAGAAGGCTCGGGGTGAGAGGCACGGGGCGAGGGGTTCCCGATCGAAGCCCTCCAGCCACTAGCCTCGTGCCTCTGGCCTGATCTGAGGAGAAAACATGTCGGTTGAAATGGTGAAGACACTCTACGCGAAGATGCCCAAGGTCGCCGAGAAGGCGCGCAAGAAGTTCGGCCGCGCCCTGACGCTCGCGGAAAAGATCCTCGTCTCGCACGCGGACGATTTCGACACGCAGGTCTGGGAGCGCGGCAAGGCCATGCTGGCGCTGCGTCCGGACCGGGTGGCCATGCAGGATGCGACGGCCCAGATGGCCATGCTGCAGTTCATGCAGGCCAACAAGCCCAAGGCGGCGGTGCCGAGCACGATCCACTGCGACCATTTGATCCGCGCCGAAGTCGGCTCCCAAAAAGACCTGCTGCGCGCGATGGACGAGAACAAGGAGGTCTATAACTTCCTCTCGTCCGCGGCCAAGAAGTACGGCATCGGATTCTGGAAGCCGGGCGCCGGCATCATCCACCAGGTGGTGCTGGAGAATTACGCGTTCCCCGGCGGACTGATCATCGGCACCGACTCGCACACGCCGAACGGCGGCGGGCTGGGCATGCTGGCGATCGGGGTCGGCGGCGCGGACGCCGGCGAGGTGATGGCCGGCCTGCCCTGGGAAGTGCTGCACCCGAAACTGATCGGCGTGCGGCTGACCGGAAAATTGAGCGGCTGGGCTTCGCCGAAGGACGTCATTCTGTACCTGTGCGGCCTGCTGACCGTGAAGGGCGGCACGAACAAGATCGTCGAGTACTTCGGCCCCGGCGCCGAGACGATCAGCGCCACCGGCAAGGGCACGATCACGAACATGGGCGCCGAGCTGGGCGCGACCACGTCGGTGTTTCCCTTCGACCAGAAAATGGTGGCCTATCTCAACATCACGGACCGGTCGGACATCGCGAACCTGGCCCAGGCGCACAAGGAACTGCTCGTGGCCGATCCGGAGGTCTACAAGTCGCCGGAGAAACATTTCGACCAGGTCGTGGAAATCGACCTCTCCAAGCTCGAGCCGCATGTGGTCGGCCCGCATACGCCCGATCTGGCGCGGCCCGTGTCCAAGATGGCGGCGGAGGCGAAAGAGAAGGGCTATCCGGTCCAGTTGAAGGCGGCGCTGATCGGCAGTTGCACCAACTCCTCCTACGAGGACATCGGCCGCGCGGCGCACATCGCCAAGCAGGGTTTGAAGGCCGGCCTCAAGGCGAAGACGCCCTTCCTGATTTCGCCCGGCTCGGAGCGGATCTTTCATACGATGAAGCGCGACGGTTTCCTGGAAACCTTCGAACAGATGGGAGGGACGGTGCTGGCGAACGCCTGCGGCCCCTGCATCGGCCAGTGGAAGCGTGCGGATGCGGTGAAGGGCAAGGCCGAGTCGATCGTCAGCTCCTTCAACCGGAACTTCCCCGGCCGCAACGACGGCGTGAACGAGACGCTCTCGTTCCTGGCGAGTCCAGAAATCGTCACGGCCTACGCCCTGTCCGGCGATCTCAATTTCGATCCGGTGCACCAGACGATGAAGGGCGCCGACGGCAGGGAATTCAAGTTCCAGCCGCCGCAAGGCGAGGAACTGCCGGCCAAGGGCTTTGCGAAGGGCGAGGAAGGCTATGTCGAACCGGCGGCCGACGGCTCCAAGCTGACCGTGGACATTCCGCCGACGAGCGAGCGGCTCCAGTTGCTGCAACCGTTCCCGCGGTGGGACGGCAAGGACATGGAGAAGCTGCCGCTGCTCATCAAGACGAAGGGCAAGACGACCACCGACCATATTTCGCCGGCCGGACCCTGGCTGAAGTTCCGCGGCCACCTGGACAAGATCAGCGACAACATGTTCCTCGGCGCGACCAACGCGTTTTCGAGCGAGCCGGGGAAGGGCACCGACGTGCTGTCGGGCGAATCGAACCTGACCATCGCCCAGATCGCCCGGCGCTTCAAGGCCAAGGGCATCGGCTCGATCGTCGTGGGCGACGAGAACTACGGCGAGGGCAGCAGCCGCGAGCATGCGGCCATGTCGCCGCGGTTCCTGAACGTGCGCGTCGTGCTCACGACGAGCTTTGCGCGTATTCACGAGACGAATTTAAAGAAACAGGGGATCTTGGCGTTGACCTTCGCTGACCCGAAGGATTACGAGAAGATCGAGCAGCAGGACCGCATCAGTGTGACGGGGCTGAATAGTTTGGCTCCCGCCAGACCGGTGCAGGTGACAATCCACAAGGCGGATGGCAAGGCGCTCACCATCCAGACGAACCACAGCATGACGGAGCCGCAGATTGCGTGGTTTAAGGCCGGTTCGGCGTTGAACGCGCTGAACTAAACAGAAGCTGAAGAGGACTATCCATGGTCGGAAAAGCAGCCAAGATTCTCTACACGAAAACCGACGAAGCGCCGATGCTGGCGACCTATTCGTTTCTTCCCATGGTCGCGGCCTTCACCAAGGCGGCCGGCGTGGCGTTCGAATTGCGGGACATCTCGCTGGCGGGGCGTATTCTCGCCGTGTTTCCGGATTATCTGACGCCGCAGCAAAAACAATCGGACGATCTGGCCGAACTGGGGGAGCTTGCCAAGACTCCGGAAGCCAACATCATCAAGCTGCCGAACATCAGCGCTTCAATTCCACAGATCAAGGCGGCGATCAAGGAATTGCAGAGCCAGGGCTACAAGCTTCCCGAGTATCCCGAGGACCCGAAGGACGACAAGGAGAAGGACATCAAGGCGCGGTATGACAAGGTGAAGGGCAGCGCCGTCAATCCGGTGCTGCGTGAAGGGAACTCCGATCGCCGGGCGCCGCTTTCAGTCAAGGCCTATTCCCGGAAGCACCCGCATAAGATGGGGGCCTGGGCATCGGATTCCAAGACGCACGTCGTCCATATGAAGGGCGGGGATTTCCGGTCGAACGAAAAATCGATGACGACGACCGCGGCGACCGATGCGCGTATCGAGTTCGTCGGCCAGGACGGCAAGGTCACGGTGCTCAAACCCAAGATCGCTCTGCAGGCAGGGGAAGTCATCGACGCCACCTTCATGAGCCGCCGTGCGCTGCGCCAGTTCCTCGAGGAGCAGATCGAGGATGCCAAGAAGCAGGGCGTGCTGTTCTCGCTCCACATGAAAGCCACCATGATGAAGGTCTCGGACCCCAAGATCTTCGGTCATGCGGTGACGGTGTTTTACAAGGACGTGTTCGACAAGCATGCGGCCGTGATTCAAAAGCTCGGCGTGGATCCCGACAACGGCCTCGGCGATCTCTATGCCAAGATCAAGACCCTGCCGGACGATCAGCGCAAGGCCATCGAAGCGGACATCCAGGCCGTGTATCAGAAGCGGCCCCCGATGGCGATGGTGAACTCCGACAAGGGGATCACCAACCTGCACGTCCCCAGCGACATCATCATCGACGCCTCCATGCCGCCGGTCATCCGCGACAGCGGAAAAATGTGGGGCCCGGACGGGAAGGCGGCGGACGCCAAGTGCGTCATTCCGGACGGCAGCTACGCCCCGGTCTATCACGAGGTCGTCGAGTTCTGCAAAAAGCACGGCGCCTTCGATCCGAAAACCATGGGCAGCATCCCCAACGTCGGCCTCATGGCTCAGGCGGCGGAGGAATACGGATCGCACGACAAGACCTTCAAGGTTCCGGGCAACGGTACGATGCGCGTGGTGGATGCTTCGGGCAAGACGTTGCTGGAGCACAAAGTGGAGGAAGGCGACATCTGGCGGATGTGCCAGGTCAAGGACGCGCCGATCCAGGACTGGGTCAAGCTGGCGGTCAATCGCGCGAAGGCCACCGGGGCTCCCGCCATCTTCTGGCTGGACAAGACCCGGGCGCACGACGCGGAGCTGATCAAGAAGGTCAACCAGTATCTCCCCAAACACGACACGAAGGGTCTCGACATTCAGATCATGTCCCCGGCGGAGGCCACGCGGTTCTCGCTGGAACGGCTGAAAGCGGGGAAGGACACGATTTCCGTCACGGGGAACGTGCTGCGGGATTATCTCACGGACCTGTTCCCGATCCTCGAGATCGGGACCAGCGCAAAAATGCTGTCGATCGTTCCGCTGCTGAACGGCGGTGGCCTCTTCGAGACGGGAGCCGGAGGTTCGGCGCCCAAGCACGTGCAGCAGTTCCAAGAGGAGGGCTATCTCCGATGGGATTCGCTGGGCGAGTTCCTGGCGCTGGCCGCCTCCCTGGAACATCTGGGCAAGGCCTTCAACAATTCCGCTGCGAAGATCCTGGCGGATACGCTGGATAAAGCCAACGCCATATTCCTGGAAAGCAACAAGTCGCCGGCCCGCAAGGTGGGAGAAATCGACAATCGCGGGAGCCATTTTTATCTGGCGTTGTACTGGGCGCAGGCGTTGGCCGAGCAGACCGAGGACAAAAGTCTCGCGGCCAGGTTTGCCAAGGTCGCCAAGCAAATGGCGGACAACGAAGCCAAGATCAACGGCGAGCTGCTCGCGGCCCAGGGCAAGCCGGTCGACATCGGCGGGTATTATCATCCCGATGACGCGAAGGCGAAGAAAGCGATGCGTCCGAGTCCGACCTTGAACGCGATCGTGGATGCGATTGCATAAAAGGCGCTCTAAAGAAGGCGTGAAAAGCGGGGAGTGAGGGGGGTATGATGTCTCTCTCACTCCTTGCGCGTTCCTGAAGGGTTTGTGCATGGCGGACATCGATACCCAAAACATGATCGACCAGGAGGAAGTCCTCCGGCCGAAGATGGTCACGGTGGAGATTGCCGGCAAGAAGTACGACGTGCCGGAGGGGATCACCGTCATCAAGGCCCTGTGGTACGCGGGGCAGGAAGTCATCCGCGGCATCGGCTGCCTGGGCGGATTCTGCGGCGCCTGCGCCACCTACTACCGCACAAAAGACGATGCCAAGGTGAGAACCTGCCTCGCCTGCCAGATGGCGGTGCAGGACGGCATGTCGTTTTCGATGGTGCCGCCCTTCCCGGCGCGCAAGGCCATCTACAACATAGCCGAGTTGAAGGATCCCAAGCAGGATCTCTTTGCGCTCTATCCGGAAGCGCCGCTCTGCCGCAATTGCAACGCCTGCACGGAGGCCTGCCCGCAGACGATCGACGTGCGGGAAGGCGTGTGGCGCGCCGTGTTCGGCGACTTCAAGGCCGTTTCCGAGATGTTCATGGACTGCGTCATGTGCGGCCTGTGCGTGCCGGTCTGCATCGCGGACATCGCTCCCAATCTGGTCGCGCTCTATGCCAGCCGCGTCCAGGGCGCGCATTTCACGGAGAAGCCGGAGCGGCTGGAGCATCGCATCAAGGAAATCGCCGACGGCAAGTACCGGGACGAGTGGGCCCGTGTCATGAAGATGAACGAGCAGGAACTCGCAAAAGTCTGCGCTGAGTTGAAATGATGCAGTCCGAAAGTCAAAAAGTCATCAAGTCGTCAAGTCGGGATCTCAATCATTGTTCGTTTCTCTGACTTCAGACTTTATGACTTTAAGACTTTACGACTTTTCGACGTAATCATGGATATCCATAAACTCCAAGAAATCGTCCACAAGACCCGCGACGCCCGCCGCAAGCAGACGCTGCCGAAGTACGCGCCGGCCGAACGCGATACGCTGATCAAGAAATACCATCCGGATTTCCGGGAGAGCGCCTACCGCCCGATCGCGTTCGGCCCGAACGCCGGCGAAAAGACCGTCCGCGAGCTGGCCGCCCTGCTCGAAGGCAACAGCGTGGTCCCGATGGATCTGGACCTGACCCCGCAGCACGCCTGCGACGTGCTGGTGGTCGGCGGAGGCGGAGCCGGCTGCGCGGCCGCGCTGCACGCGCAGGCGCAGGGCGCCAAGGTGATCCTGGCCACCAAGCTCCGTCTCGGCGATTCCAACACCGTCATGGCGCAGGGCGGCATGCAGATCGCCGTCACGAACGAAGACTCGCCGGTCACGCACTTTCTCGACACCCTCAAGGGCGGCCACATGAAGAACGACCACGACCTGCTCAAGGTCATGGTCGAGGAAGGGCCGTCCATCGCCAAGTGGCTGCTGAGCCTGGGCGTGCTGTTCGACCGGGATGCGGACGGCAACCTGCACGTGAAAAAGGGCGGCGGCAGCTCCAAGCCTCGGCTGCTCACGGCTTCGGACTACACCGGCCTTGAGATCATGCGGGTGCTCAAGGACGAGGTGCTGAACCAGAAGATTCAGCTGCTGGAGTTTTCCGCCGCGGTCGAACTGCTGAGCGACGGCAAGGGAACGTGCACCGGCGCGGTGCTGCGCGATCTCGACAACCAGCGGTTCTTCGTCGTGGCGGCGAAGACCGTCATTCTCGCCACCGGCGGCATCGGTCGGCTTCATATCCAGGGGTTCCCGACCAGCAACCATTTCGGTGCGACCGGCGACGGCCTGGCCATGTCCTATCGCATGGGCGCGAAGCTGATGCACATCGATACCTTCCAATATCACCCCTCGGGGGCGGTCTATCCCGAGCAGTTGATCGGCGCGCTGGTCACGGAGGGCATCCGGTCGGAGGGCGGCCATCTGGTGAACGCCAGGGGCGAGCGCTTCGTGAACGAGCTGGATACCCGCGACGTCGTGTCGTCCTCGATCATCCGCGAGTGCGAGGAGGGCCGCGGCATCCGGACGATGTCGGGCCGGATCGGCGTCTGGCTCGATACGCCGCTGCTGGAAGCGGAGCAGGGCGAGGGGACGCTGAACAAGCACTTCCCCGCGATGGTGCGCCAGTACGAGCGCTTCGGGATCAACATCGCCAAGGACCCGGTGCTGATCTATCCGACGCTGCACTATCAAAACGGCGGCGTGAAGATCGACGTCAACGGCGAATCCGACGTGAAAAACCTTTTCGTCGCCGGCGAGGCCTCCGGGGGGTTGCACGGGCGCAACCGTCTGATGGGCAACTCGCTGCTGGACCTGATGGTCTACGGCAAGCGGTCGGGGCTCACTGCCGCCGCGCGCGCACAATCCGGTTCGCAAGGCAAGCTGACGATGGAGCACGTGATGAAGTTCAAGGACGAAGCGAAAAAGCACCACGTATCCGCCGACGTCATCTCGCCGATGCTGTTCCCGGCTTATGCGAAGAAAGAGTAAGAGCGTATGGCCTATGGCGTATAGCTAATAGCAGGAAACTGCGGCTCAGCCATAAGCTCCTCTCACCATGCGCCATATGCCATTTGCCATAAGCTATAAGCTCTTGTGAGGTACGAATGAACGTTCATGAATTTCAGGCCAAGTCGTTGTTTGCGCAGTTCGGCGTCCCCGTGCCGCGCGGCAAGGAGGTCAAGACGCCGCTGCAGGCCGAGAAGTGGGCCAGGGAGCTGAACAGCCCGGTCTATGTCGTAAAGGCGCAGATCCATGCGGGCGGGCGCGGCAAGGCGGGCGGCGTCAAGATCACCAAGAACCAGGCGGACGTGCCCGGGCTGGCCAAGGAGTTGATGGGCAAGACGCTGGTCACGCACCAGACCGGCCCGAAAGGCCGCAAGGTCCGCCGCCTCCTGGTCGAGGAGGGCGCAGGGATCGCCAAGGAACTGTACCTGAGCCTGCTCGTGGATCGTGACACCGGCTGGCCGATCGTCATTGCCAGCACGGAAGGCGGCATGGAGATCGAGGAAGTGGCCGCGCACACGCCGGAGAAGATTATCAAGGAACTGATCGACCCGGCTGTCGGGTTCCAGGGCTACAACGGCCGCAACGTCGCCTTTGCGCTGGGCTTGAACGTGATCGAGCCGGCGGTCATCAATCCCTTCGTGCAGTTGCTCGGCAACCTCTACCGGATGTTCATGGACAAAAACGCGGCGATGGTCGAGATCAATCCGCTGGTCATCACGACGGACAAGAAGCTGATCGCGCTGGACGGCAAGGTGTCCTTCGACGACAACAGCCTCTTCAAGCATCCTGATGTCCAGGCCATGCGCGACCTGAACGAAGAGGAGCCGCTCGAGATCGAAGCGACGGCGAACAATCTCAACTACGTCAAGCTGGACGGGAACATCGGCTGCATGGTGAACGGCGCGGGCCTGGCCATGGCGACGATGGACGTCATCAAGCTGGCGGGCAGCGAGCCGGCCAACTTCCTCGACGTGGGCGGCGGGGCGACGAAGGAAACGGTCGCGGCGGGTTTCCGCATCCTGCTCAAGGACAAGAACGTCAAGGGCATCTTCATCAACATCTTCGGCGGCATCGTCCGCTGCGAGCGCATTGCGCACGGCGTGATCGAGGCGGCCAAGGAAGTCAAGATCACCGTGCCGCTGGTCGTGCGGCTGCAGGGCACGAACGCGGAAGAGGGCCGCACGCTGCTCAAGGACTCCGGCCTCAAGCTCGACGTGGCGGACGACCTCTGGGAGGCAGCCCAGAAAATCGTCGGCATGACGGGGAAGAAGCGAGCGAGGCCGACGGCGGCGGCTGGAGGAGCGCACTAATGAGCATTCTGGTTGATAAGAACACGCGGGTGGTGGTGCAGGGGATTACGGGCAAGGAAGGGTCATTCCATGCGACCCAGTGCAAGGCCTATGGCACGCAGGTGGTCGCCGGCGTCACGCCGGGCAAAGCCGGGCAGGAAGTCGAAGGCATCCCGGTGTTCAACACCGTGCGTGATGCGGTGAAGAAGACCCAGTGCGATACGTCGCTGATCTTCGTGCCGCCGCCGTTTGCGGGCGACGCGATTCTGGAAGCGGCGGATGCCGGCATCCAGCTGGTGATCTGCATCACCGAAGGCATTCCGGTCAACGACATGGTCAGGGTGAAGCGGGCGCTTCGAAACCGTCTCGTGCGCCTGATCGGTCCGAACTGCCCTGGCGTCATCACGGTGGACGAGGCCAAGATCGGCATCATGCCGGGCTTCATCCATAAGAAGGGCGTCGTGGGCGTGGTGTCGCGCAGCGGCACCCTGACCTACGAGGCCGTGCACCAGCTCTCGACGCTGGGCTTGGGGGAAACCACCTGCGTGGGCATCGGCGGCGATCCGGTCAACGGGACAAGCTTCGTGGACGTGCTGCCGCTCTTCGAGCAGGACCCGGAGACCAAGGCCATCGTCATGATCGGCGAGATCGGCGGCGATGCCGAGGAAAAGGCCGCCGAATTCATCAAGAAGAACATCCGCAAGCCGGTCGTCAGCTTCATTGCCGGGATTACGGCGCCTCCGGGCCGCCGCATGGGCCACGCCGGCGCCATCATCTCGGGCGGCAAGGGCACGGCGTCCGAAAAGATGAAGGCGCTCGAAGCGGCCGGCGTGCGGGTCTGCAAGAATCCGGCTGAAATTGGCATGACAGTCAAGGCTGCCTTGGAACGCTGAAACAGGTCCCCAACTTCGTTCTCGGTCGCCCGTCTCCTTGCGACGTACCGAAAAGGCCTACTAGAGGCAAAGTAACTATCCGCTCGCATATGATCGAAGCGAGCGGTTCAAGCGAAGCTTGGTATGTACCTTCTCAGTCGCCGGGCTCCCTGCGGCCTTGCCACGGGAAAGACGCGCGTCTTGGCGCGCGTGGGGCAGGCGGGTGAGATGATGGCCGTTTTCAGCGTCCTATGTGAGCAAGTCGATTATGCGCAAGAGAAAATCTATCCGGGTTGTAATGGTTGCGCTGGCGAGCTTGGTAGTTGACGTGCCAATCGGCATGGCCGCCGACGAGGCGACCGAGCAATTGATTGAAATCCAGGCGCTGCACCAGCAGGCGGCGGTCGAAACCATGCATGCGCAGGACAAGGCCGATCTCCACGTCAAAAGGACGACGAAACGAAAAGCCGATCCGGAGGACGGCCAGCGGGCGGAGGAGGTCGTGCAGACGCTCAGGCAGGCCATCGAAAAGTACAAAGATCCACGGGTGGCGCTCAACAAGGGCTTCCGGCCCTTCCTGCCGAACGCGCCGCAACCTTATTACCACTACACGAAAAAGCTCAATCGCTTCAAGGCCCCGCTGACGTTCGACCCGGCACAGCCCACCTCGCTCCTGTATCGGAGGACTGACAGCGGTTTTGAATTGATCGGCGCCATGTACATGGCGTCAAAAGATTCAAGCGAGCGGGAGCTCCATGCGCTCGTCCCGTTGAGCGTGGCGCAGTGGCATGCGCACGTCAACGTCTGCATCCCGCCGAAAGGCACGACCGATTGGGCCAGGTTCGGCGTGAAAGGCTCGATCGCGACCGAGAAGGACTGCAAGAAAGCCGGAGGGCAGTTCGTTCCCCAGTTGTTCGGCTGGATGCTGCCGGTGTTTCCCTTCGAAGATGCGCCCGAGAAAATCTGGGCGCAGTAACGGACGCTGAAAAAAGTTTTTGACTGCGTTCTCGATCGCCTGCCTCCCTGCGACGTACCCGCTTCAAGCCAACTAGAGGCAACGTAACTATCCGCTCGCATGTGATTGAAGCGAGCGGCTCAAGCGAAGCTTGGTATGTACCTCCTCGGGTTCTCGCTCACTGCGGTCTTGGCAAAACTCTATTTGAGCGTCCGCGAGAGAGCCTGCACCAGCAGATTTCTAAACGGAGACGCCCCAGAGTGTCCGTGCGGCAATCCCGATGGCGTAGGTGACGCCCACGGCGATCGTGATGATGACGAGGTTGAGCGCGACCCGCTTCTTGATGTCCATGCCGGAAAGAAACGCGAGCAGAGTGGAGACCAGGATCGTCATGGCGCCGGCGGTGAACAGCGATACGACCGCCGTCTTCGCCCCGAGCAGGACCGGCAGCACCGGCACCAGCGCCCCCAGGAAGTAGCTGCAGCCGACCACCACGGCGGACCGGAGCGGCGATTCCTCCGTGCCCGATTCGCCGGCGGTCTCTCCGAGGAACCGCTTCTTGTTGAGATCCGTCGTTTTCACTTCCGTCTCGGAATTCAGCGCGGCGTAGGCGCCGGCCCCCATGGAGATCGCGCCGGCCACGGCGGTGGTCGAGGCGGCGATCAGGACCGTCATCGCGTCGCCGAACGCGCCGAAGAAGCCGCTCACCGCGCCGAGAATCTCCACCAGCCCGTCGTTCAATCCCAGGAAAATGTTGCGGATCCGTTCGGGATTGATCTTCCGTTCGGTCAGTTGCGAGACCAGCACGTCCTCGTGCTTGAATTCGTCCATCAGGATGCCCTTCAGCGCGTTGCCCAGCGGCTGGTCCTTGTAGATGTTCCAGAGCGTGAGGTATTTCCGCACGCCGTGGACTTCGATCGCTTCGAGAACGAGGTGGATGCCCGTGGTGCCGAGGAGCCGGCAGGCCAGGATCATGAACTGCAGCTTCAGCCGGCGGCCGGGATCGAGGGCGGTGAGGCGGGAATCGAAGAACTTCTGCCAGAAGGCCAGGTGCTGCGTTTCGACGACGATCAGCTCGTCGAGGACCTTCTGCGACTCCGTGTCGTCGGAAATATTCCGCAGGGCCTTGTACAGCGAGAGGTCGAACAGCTCCTCCAGGATGAGCATCCGCGCCAGCGCGGGATCGTGGGAAGCGGCGGTCGCCATCAGCGGGGCAGTTGCCAATCCTTCCTCTACCCGGTCAACCCGACGATATTGTACGTCGCCACCGGGGCCTGGAAGCCTTTGAGTCTCAGGTCGCCGATCGGCTCGGCCTGGACCAGCGGTTTGACCAGTTCATGGACGCGGCCTGACACGAGGATCTGGCCATGCTGCGCCTCGCTGCAGAGCCGCGCGGCGAGGTTCGTCACTTTTCCGATGGCGGCATAATCCGTTCGTTTTTCGAAGCCGACGATACCCAGGGTCGCATAGCCGGTCGCAATGCCGACGCCGGCTCCGAGATCGAAGCCGTACCGCTTCCAGCCCTCCTGCAACTGGTTCACGCGGTCGCGCATCGCGATCGCCATCCGCACCGCCTGCTCCGGATGGTCTGGAAGCGGCAGCGGATCGTTGAAGAAGACCATCATGGCGTCGCCAGAAAATCGCTCCAGCGTGCCCTGATACGCGGTGACGATCCTTCCCATTTCTCCTTGATATTGGCGGAGCACCGCCATGACGTCTTCGGGGTCCGCGCTGTCCGCGAACGCGGTGAAGCCCCGCAAGTCGATGAACAGCACCGTGATCTCTTTCCGACGGCTCTTGAGCAGCTGCTCGGACTGCCCTGATGTTAACAAATCCGCGACTTGCGCGGGCAGGAACCGTTTGAGCTGTTCCTGCTGCAAGGCAAGCAGTTCGCGCTCCTGCGCGCGGGCCTTGATCAAATTTCCGACGCGGGCGAACACCTCGTGCTCGTCGAACGGTTTGGCCAGGTAGTCGTCGGCGCCCGCCTCCAGCGTCTCGACGCGGGCATCCGTGCCGGCCCGCGCGGTCAGGAAAATGACCGGCGTGGAGCGCAGCTGTTCGTCGCTTCGCACGGCCTTGAGCAGGTCGTCCCCGCTCATCCTGGGCATCATGGCATCGGTCAGGATCATGTCCGGCTTGTGCGCCCTCGCCAGCTCCCAGGCCTCGGCGCCGTCCTTCGCGAGCATGACGCGGTAGCGGCTGCTGAGGATCCGTTCCAGGTAGCGGCGCATGTCGGGGTTGTCGTCCGCCGCGAGCACCAGGGGAAGATTGCCGTCGGATGCCGGTGTGGCGGCGGCTTGCGCGGGGGTTTCGAGGCCGTCGCGATACGCCTCCGGGACCTCGAATGCGTCTTCGTCTCCGAGATCTTCAATGATTCCCTGCGGCCGGCCCGTACGCGGCAGGGTGATGGTGAAGGTCGAGCCCCGGTCGACGATGCTCTCGACAGCCACCCGGCCCCCGTGGGTGGCCGCGACCTCCTTGACCAGCGCCAGCCCGATCCCGGTACCCTCGTAGCGTCGCGTCGCGCTTCCCTCCACCTGGGTAAACCGGTCGAAGATCTGGTCCAGGTGTTCGCGTGGGATCCCGATGCCGTTATCCTCCACCGTCAGCTCGACGCTGTCCGGTTTCTCGGTCAGCCCGATCCAGACCTGGCCTTCCTCGGGATCGCTGAATTTGAAGGCATTGGAGAGGAGGTTGTAGAGGACTTTTTTCATCTGCCGGAGGTCGGCGTCGATCGGAACCAGCCCGCTCATGCCTCGCAAGTGAACCCGCCGCCGGCCCGAGGATTCGAAATTGGCCGCCACGTTCCTGACCAGCGCGCACAGGTTGAACCATTGCTTTTTGGTCTGCGCGCGGCCGCTGTCGAACCGCGCAAGGTCCAGGAGTTCATTGATCAGGTACAGCAGGCGGGACGCGTTTCGAGTCCCGGTCTGGGCGAGTTCACGGCTTTCCGGCGTGGGCGCGAGCCTGCCCAGCGTCCGGAACGTCCCCAGGCACAGGGTCAAGGGAGTCCGGAGCTCGTGGCTGATGTTGGCGAAGAACTCGCTTTTGAGGCGGTCCAGATCGAGCAGCTTCTGGTTCGTCGCCTCGAGTTGCTGGCGGGCCTGGCGCTCCGAGACTCGCGCGCGGAACTCGTTGTGCTGCACGCGCTCGTAGAGATAGACCGAAAACAGCACCGCGACGCAGGTCCAGACCAGGAAAAAGGAGTTTTCGATGGCGGCATTGACCGCGGCGGCATCCGGCGGGTGAACGTAGAAATTGGACCCGTAGTACGAAATCAGCACGACCAGTTGCGCGAACAGGTGGCTCGGCCAGGAAATCGGAACGATCACGCCCGCGGCCAGGAACACCAGATTCAAGCCGTTGTAATACTGCGCGCCGAATCCGCCCAGCTCGACCGTCATCTGCACGATGCAGAGGTTCCCGACCAGGACCCACAGGATCAGCAGCGCTTCCGGCGTGACCAGCGTGAGGCCGCGGATCAGCATGAAAAAGCAGATGATGAGCCCGAGCTCGAGATAGGCGCGAATCTCCAGCAGGGGCCGGAGGTGTTCGCGATGGAGCAGGACGTCCGCGGCGACGAACGCCAGATTGGCCGTCAGCCCGAGATAGTACAGCACTCTGAGACGTTCACGCGCGAACCGGCTGCGCCAGGTCTCGTAGCTGTCCGGCAGGTCCGTGTCAGGGGGAGCGGCGGGCTTGCCGGCTGTGGGGGCGCCTGGAGCCGGCTGCGCCTCGATGGGCTGAGGCAGGGACTGTGCCATCAAGATCCTCCGAGGTCCAACGATACCCAGCGTGATGGGTGATGTGAGACTGAAGGATGTCTAGGAGGCTAGACTTTCACTCCATTCGTGTCAAGCGCGGGATCCGGGCCTGTTTAACATCCTGGACGGGTTACTCGGCGGAGAACAGCGAACCCAGAATATGGTAACCCCCGTCCACGTAGATGACTTCGCCGGTGATGCCCCGGCCCAGCGAGCTGAGCAGAAAGAGGGCGGTGTCGCCGCATTCCGACTGTTCCGTCGCGTGGCGCAGGGGCGCGAATTCGCGGTGATGGTCCACCATCTTGCTGATGCCGGCCACGCCGCGCGCCGCCAGGGTGCGGATCGGACCGGCCGAAATCGCGTTCACGCGGATGTTGTTGGGGCCGAGATCGTGCGCCAGGTAGCGGACGGAGGATTCCAGCGCCGCCTTGGCCACGCCCATCACATTGTAGTGCGGGACCACGCGCTCGCTGCCCAGATAGGTGAGGGTGACGACGGAGCCGCCCTCGGTCATGAGCGGGGCGGCCGCCCGCGTGACGGCGATCAGCGAATAGGCGCTGACGTCCAGCGCGGTCGCGAAGCCCTTCCGCGTCGTGTTGACGAACTGCCCCGTGAGCTCCTCGCGCGGGGCGAAGGCGACCGAGTGGACGAGGAAATCGAGCTTGCCGAATTCCTTTTCGACCTCGTTCAGAAGCGCGTCGATCTGGGCGTCGTCACTGACGTCGCAGGGAAAAATCCTGGAGCCGGGAACCGTCCTGGCAAGCTCGTCCACGTTTTCCTTCAGCCGCTCGCCCTGGTAGTTAAAAAAGAGCTGCGCCCCCTCGCGGGTCGTGGCCTCCGCGATCGCCCAGGCGATGCTGTGCTTGTTGGCGACCCCGACGATCAGTCCCTTTTTGCCGTCCATCAGCCTCATGCGGTCCGCTCCTTATCTGGCGGGCTGGTTCCCCCGACCGGGCGCCAAGATACCATGATTCACGGCCCAAGTGAACCCTCCGGAAGCGGCTGTTGCGGGACATCGGCCGGAAACGTAGAATGTCCCCGTTTTGCGTCCGTTTTGTTCAGGGCGTGGCGAGGGGAGTCATGCGGATTCTGACCACATTGAGCGCGGTGCTGCTGGCCGGCGCGCTGGCCGGGTGCGCGGATCTCAAACAAGACCTTTACTACGAAACCCACGAAATCAAGAACCTGACCGTGATTCTTCTGGACGACAAGGCGCTGCAACGGCGCTGGCAGTACGTCTCCGGGCAGCCGGCGAGCAGGACCATCAAGTTCACGGTTGCCGGCAGCCAGATCAGCATGGCGGACACGGTCAAGGGCTTCTTCGATTACAAGACGAACACGATCTATTGCACCAAGGACAATTTCGACGTCTGCGGGCACGAACTGTTCCATGCCATCATGGGCCGCTTCCACGAGGAACGGTGACCGGTCTCGGGCGCAGGGGTGTGAGGCATGAATCCAGACGAACGGGAGCCGTACATCCGTGAGCACATCGCTGAACTCGCCGGAGAATCCTTCCCGGACGATGTCGGTCCCTGGCGCATCCTGGAGATCGCCCACCACGGCGAGCACAGCACGGTGGCTTTCGAGGAGCCGCCGCACCCCGATCCGCGCGTGAGCCATCGGTTCAAGCTGATTCTGTCGTTCGGGTCGACACTGCCTCCGGAAACGGTGGGCGGCTATGAGTTCCATAACCAGGCGAAGAACTGGCGCCTGCTGTTCGGCGTCGATCCCATGCAGTAGGGCAGGCGATCGGAAAGATGCAGGAGGCCACCCGGCCGGCCCCCCTCCACCGGCGGTTCCCGCAATGCTGGATGCCCCCCTGAATAATAGTTGCATAAAGGCCCCCGGGGTCATGGTATGCTGTTCGTGGACGTATAAGCCTCGCTGACTGTCCCATCCCTCGCGCTTCCGACCTCCTCCCAGCGCGACTGATTCCCCAGTCTCCGCCGCTTCAACGCCGGAGCCGCTCGCAATACAAGAGGCCGTGGTGTTGCATGCCGGCCGCAATTGGCTCCACAAGGGAGATACATGACCTGCCCTCGTTGCCGCGGTCTGATGATCATCACCGCATTGATGGACGTGGGACGCTCCACGGACCGTCCTTCCGGATGGCAGTGCCTGATGTGCGGGGAGATCACCGATCCCGTCATCGCCGCCAACCGGAAAGGGCACTGCGAGCCGGTACGCAATGGCGCGCGCCCGCCCGGCTCGCCAACGGTGTCCGGCAACAACGTCAAGCGCAAGCGGGCGGGCCTCTGAAACCGGTTTCGTGCACGATCGTGGAAACGTCAACCAACCTCGGAGTACGGAGTAAAGGAGATCACACCATGAAGACCCAACTCATTACACGCACCATCCTGATCGCCCTGCTGGCGCTGATTCCCTGGATTGCCGCGTCATCCGCCGAAGCGGCCGGGAAAGCGCCGAAACCATCCGCTCCGCCGACCCAGTCGGAAGGGCGCAGCATCGTGGCGTCGGGCGCGGTCGAAGACTCGCAGGAGGCCTGCCTGGCCAGAATTCCCAAGGACGCCACATCCGGCCAGCGCATGATCGCCGAACAAAGCTGCAATCGGGACCAGACGTCCAGGCAGTCGATCCAGGACGTACCGGGCCGCTAGGCACAGGAGGCGTGACGACCATGAGCGAAGAAAAATCGGGAAAGGCTGCCGTCGGATCGCCCTGGATCAGGATCCCGAACGGGACCAAGGTCCGGCACAAGGCCGAGGGGAAGGACGGCGTCGTGGACGGCTTGACGGAAATCGTCGAGGGGCCCGGCCGGAATCCGGACGGGCGGACGCAGTATCGCATCGATGTGGCGGGGGCGCCCGCCATGCACCTGGCGGCCGAGGACGATCTGGTGCTCCTCACGGACAAGGCCGGACTGGTCCTCATCCTCAAGCAACAGGAAGGGTATCGTCGCCGCATCACGGAGCGGCTCCACGCCACATTCGCCGCTGACCGGTTCGTGGTCTTGAAGTGACCGGGCCATTCAACGCGGACGGATCGGCCATAGCAGAAGGAGAGACGATGAAAACGGAGATCATGCGGAAGATCGTGATCAATACCAGCTTCGAAGATTTTTGCCTCAGCCACGCGGCATTTCTCCGCCTGCGCGAACTAGGGCAGAAGGATGCGCTGCAGGAGGTTGACCTGGGAGCGTACTGGCCCCAGGCAGCCGCTCCGCAGGAGCCGAGCCTGAACCGCTGCGGGCGGGAGGTTCCGAGGGACGATCGGCATCTGGTCCGGGTGGTGGAGGAACTGGGCATGCGGGCCAACGGGCATGCCGCCTCGCTCAAGATTGTGGAAATTCCCTCCGACGTCACGTGGAAAATCGAAAAGGTCGGGGGACAGGAGCGCGTGAGCGAAGCGCACCGCATCTGGGGCTAGCGTGCCTCGAGCCTGTCTCCTCCCCGATGGGCCGGTGCGTGACAAGGCGGTCATGGCTGATACCTGCTATTACAAAGGAACGAAGATCCTCCTCGTGTTGCGCCGGAACGCCCGCGGGAAATGGGCGTGCCAATTCACGATTCCGGGATTAACGGTGCCGGCAGCCGGGAAGTACGAAGGCCATCCGCCGAAGGAATACGAAACGGAGCTGGAAGCGGAAACGGCTGCATTCGAGCGCTCGAAGAAGATTCTTGACGCGTCACATCAGGGCACGGGCGAGAGCGGGTTTCTCCGGAAACAACACGGGTAAATAGTCAACAGACACCCTTTGAGGCGTGGTATATTGAGTTATGTCGTACTGAGCTCGCTGACTGTCCTATCCTCGCGCTTCCCGCTTTCTTCCCGGCGCGCCCGATTCCCCAGTCTCCGCCGCTTCTACGCCAGAGTTTTTCGGCAGCGCCGCATGCTGCATGGTGTGACCGCCAGGGCCGGAGCCCGTCCGATGGTCCGAGCCCGTTCGGATGCATGGAGATGCCGCGGACCGCTCGCGAACATCCGTCATCTGCGAGGAAGAACTCGATATGATCTACTACACGTGCATGCTCGTGCTGGTCGGATTGGTTACGGCAATCCTGGGATTCGACGGGGTGAGTGCGGTCGCGATTCAAATTGCCGCGATCCTGTTCGTGGTCGAGATGGTGATGTGCCTGGCGACGGGACGCACCGTTGAGGCTCCGTGACCGGCGAATGCCGGGCTGTCCAGCCGGCAGAAACCCGGGAGAGTATTCGTTCATTTAACGTACGACTATCAGAAGGAGGATCCAATGGCAGACGAGAGAGGGTTTTCAGCAGGAGCAGCGGGCCTGATCTTTTTGATCGGGGGACTGGCCGGGGCGGCGGCGGCGCTGTTGCTGGCGCCACAATCCGGTCGTGAGTCGCGGGAACAGTTGCGGCGGTATGCGCGGCGCACGGAAGAGAATTTTCATGAGCTGGCCGATAAGGCCACCGAGGCCCTGGGTCGGGCGGTGGATGCGGGACGCGGGGTCATCCAGGAGAAAAAGTCGGTCCTGTCCGGTGTGTTCGAGGCCGGTCGCGACAATATTCGGCAGAAGTACGAGGAGTTGGCCGGCGAGAAGAAGGGGTGACGGTGAACGAACAAGTGGTGATCGGCCAGGAGGAAGAGGAGCGGTCTGCCGGCAGCAAGGACGGCACGAATCCGGGCGACAGGCATCACGGCAGCCTGCACCAATGCTTCGCTCCCAAGTGGAAGTGTCTGCGGAAAAATGATCACTGCGGAAAAGGAGACGCGCAATGACAGCCGAAGAGCAAATGGTGAAGATGACGACGGCGATCAAGCAGGCCATCAAGGTGATGGGGGACCGGTTCGGGTCCACGGAGGAAGAGGTCGCGAGGGTCATTCAGGAACTGAAGGCGTCGCTGCAGGGCGCCGCGTAACCGTGTCCCCGAGGCAGAGGAGGAGCGCATGAAAAACCAGCCGCGGATCTACCTGCTCACGATGAATTCGCCGTCCCACAAAGCTCCCCGGCTGTGGACGGGGAGGAGCATCCACGCATTGCGCCGCTGTTCGGCCAAGCAGGTCGGCAATGCGCTGGTTGAGATGCAGCAGAGCGTGGAC
This sequence comes from Nitrospirae bacterium RIFCSPLOWO2_02_FULL_62_14, assembly GCA_001805245.1. GTDB lineage: Bacteria > Nitrospirota > Nitrospiria > Nitrospirales > Nitrospiraceae > 2-02-FULL-62-14. The sequence continues at coordinate 61,741 of MHEU01000007.1, forward strand.
GATCTGCAAAAAGACATGAGCACGTTGAGGTACGCGAAGGCATCGGGGGCTCTATCAACAAAAGGGGTGGAACGACCATGAAAAATGACAACGCCAAGTCTCCCAAGGAGCATAGCGACCGGAAAACCGACACCGTGCGCAAACGGGGCAGCGCGCGCGCGCCGCAACGGGCCGGCGACGGCCTGACGTGCAGCGAAGCCCAGGTGGAGGCTCTGCTGTCCGAGGGCGAGTCAACCTAGGCGCCTGCGCACAGTCCCGGAAAGCTGTTCCTCCCCTGGACGCATCACGCGTCGGTCCCTGCACGGGCGGGGACGACTGTCGCCGTCGGCGGACGACTCGCGCAATGATGAATGTCCCCCTGCCCGCTCCTTAATCAATGATTTTCATTTGTGGATTCCAGACGATTTCCCACAAATGGCCGTCAGGATCCTGGAAATAACCGGCATAGCCGCCCCAAAAGGTCTCTCCGGCTGGTTTGGTGATGCTGGCGCCCGCTCGTTTCGCCTGCGCCATCACCGCGTCAACTTCTTCCGTGCTGCCGACGTTATGGCCGATGGTGCACTCGGTCGGGCTGTGTGGAGATTGGGAAATGTTCGCGTCCCAGGCGATGTTCTCGCGGGGCCAGATGGCCAGCATCAGCCCCGGCTGCAAATCGAAAAAGACCACCCCGCCACGCTCGAACTCCGCGCCGACAATCCCCTCCGTCGGAAAGCCCAGCCCGTCGCGATAAAATCGAAGCGAGCGTTCCAGGTCGTCCACGCCGATCGTCATGACGGTAACGCGCGGTTTCATGCGGAGCCTCCAAATTCTGGCGGCATTGTAGGCTTCCATGCCGGGCAAGGGAAGGGCTGCATGGGAGATTTCGCCGGACGCGCGGGGAGTGGGGGCATGGGCGTCGTTCGTATCTCGTGAAGCGTCGTACGCTGGCGGTGGGGCGTCAGGGGACGTCCGTCGCCATCGGCGGGTGTCTCGATCCAACGGCAAAAATGGAATATACTAAATGCATGAACTGGATTTTTGGCGCGACATTAATGCTGATGTTGGCGATGGGGCTCCCGGCGTTCGCGGAGGAACCGCAGGCGCTGTCGGAGGAGCAGATCGCCGAACATGCGAAAGGCGCGTGGGAGAGCGGCGCGGTCAACGCGGCGCTGGAGATCCTGGACGCATGGATTCAGGAGCATCCCCCCGCGCTCGCGCTGCACAAGTTGCGCGGCGATATTTTATCCACAACCCGCCGCCCCCGGGAGGCAGTGATGGCCTACGAGACGGCGCTCGCCGGGAAACCGGCCGCGCTGGATGTCCGGTGGGCGAAGTGGAGCGTGTTGACCCGTTCGGGGCAGGAGGAGGAATCCATCGCCGAACTGCGGCGCATCGCGCAGATCGATGCCGGGAATCCCCTGGTTCATTTGCGGCTGGCGCAGGAACTCCGGAAGCTCGACCGCCTGGAGGAATCGCTCGAACCGTACAAGAAGGCCGTGGAACTCGCGCCGGAGCTGCTGAGCTGGCGGTTGGGGATGGCCCGGGCGCGATTCGATCTGCTGGACTATCAGGGCGCGGACGAGGAAGTCCAGTACGTGTTGCAGCGGGTGCCGCCCGGTTCCCCGCTGGAGCTCCCCGCCAAAAATTTCCTCTCCGTGATCTATGGATCCATGGAGCGGGGCCGGCGCTTTGATCCCTATCCGCCGTCGCAAGTGACCCCGGAGAAGCGCAAGGAATGGGCCCTGATGCGCGCCGACGCCTGGAGATTGTTCGAGGCGGGACGGTTTCAGGAGGCCGAGCCGGTCTACCGCAAGCTGCTGGCCCTCAACCCCAAGGATCCTCTCGCCACCCATCAATTGGGAGTGATCCTGATGAAGCTGGGCCGATGCAAAGAGGCGCTGGACGTATTCGGGAACCTGTTCAACCTCGATCCCGGCGAGGAAGACTATGCGGATACGGTGTTCCGCATGGGCCAGTGCCTGGTGGAACTGGAACGGTGGGAGGAGGCCTTCGTCCATTTTCAAACGCTTTACGACACGGCCGTCGAATTCGAGGAACGCTACAAGAACGTCGCAATCCCCCCCGGCACGCGCGTGCTGGACAAGGAGAAACTGGGCCGGTGGCTGGAAAAGGTCCGTCCCCATGTTTCCAAGGAGGTCGCGGACAGCCTGCGGACAAGAATTCCTTCCGGTCCGCCGGCCCGGTCGGAGGACGATCTGTTCGCCAAAATAGCGGCCGAGCCGATCAAGCCCCAGAAGCCGCTGGACACGCGGGCGTCGCTCATGGGCCGGGACGCCGATTTCAGCTGGTTCCGGTTTGTCATTCCGGCGGGTCAGGTCATGCGGGATGATTTTCCCACCGGCGAGCATGACTTTATTCCCATCAATCCGGGGGACAGCCTGCCCGCGACGCAGAAGGAGATCTACCTGGTGTTCGGATTGGTGTCGGCCTCGTACGATGCGGTGCCCCTCACCGCGCAATGCATGCTGGAAACATCCGAGGCGACCGGAGAGCCGCGCATTCTGGCGCAGGACCGGGTCGTCATGTCCATGAGCGACCAGTCCGGCTATTTCATGCTGTCCCCGCCGAAGGCAGGATGGACGCCCGGCCTCTACCGCTGCGGCCTGTTCGAAGGGGAGCGGACGTCCGCCTACGCGCAGGTGGATGAAGTCCGGTTCCGCATCCTGAAACCAAAAGACAAGAAAGCCTGACCCGCAGGCCTGACCGTCCGCCGTCATCGGCGGGCGTCTCACAAAATTCTGAATGAGCTAGCCCCACTTTCGTGGACAC